>DAIQQC010000003.1:1863-31719 GCA_036787005.1 Dehalococcoidales bacterium
AAGTTTTGTACGTAAAAGTAATGTCGCTGTACTTGACAGATAAACCTTGGAGTTTGTTATTATATTTATTAACTCGTAGCAAAACGAGCCGTTTAGGAAGCTGTGAACCGCCGCCTATATCTGGTCACTTGGACGGCGAGGAGCCAATAGTGAAACCGACCTTCCCAGGTCGGTTTTCGTGTTGTATGGAGGCCTCGCCGTTGGACACCGATAAATGGCAGCCAAAGCATAATCGTTCCAGGATCGAGATCATCGCCGATATCCTCCGCCTGCTGCGGCTGGGCAACACCGGCAAGACCCAGATCACTGCCTATGCCTACCTCCGGCAAGACCAGGCTTCAAGGTATATCCGCCGGCTGCTGGATTCCGGCCTGCTGGAAAGCGCCGAGAAAGATATGGACCTGCCGGCCTACCGTATCACCCGGAAAGGCCTGGCTATCTTGAGCCTGATCGAGAACCTTAAAGAAATGCTCCCGGCGGACGGCACGACGGAAATCCTGCACCAGTCGAGGGTCCTGGATGTCAACCTGGGGCAGGTGCTCGTTTCCCGGGGAGTGGCGGAAATGGCCCGGAAGGACAGCCGGTTCGTTTCTTTTGTGAAAGAAAGTCTGGGACGTCACCGCCAGGGAGATTGGGGCGAAACTGGCGACGAGGTTCGGCAGCTGAATAATCAAAACCTGGGTATCAACACCCGCCTGTTTTCCTCTTACGAGTCCGCGCATTTCCCGGAGATCTGGATCACCACCGAACCGGACCGGTCATTCTCCACGATTATGTTCCCGGAAGAAGACGTCAGCATGGAGCCGCGGGAGCGCTACACGGAGATGGAAGGCGCGGAAGCCAGGGAAGTCAACGAGACGTTTGAATAAAGTCTTCGGCTCGGGATAATCACTTCTGGATTTGCTGCTTGATACGGGACGGCCACCAGTTCCAGCGTCCCAGCAGCGCGGCGATTGACGGCACCAGCAGCGCCCTTACCACGAAGGTATCTATGATTACCCCTATGGCTATCGCCGCCCCGATCTGCATCACCATCTGGAGCGATGATGTCATCAGGGTCGCGAAGGTCCCCGCTAGGATGATGCCGCACGACGTGATGACGCCGCCGGTGTTGGCTAAAGCGTGCGTTACCGCCTCTTTCAGCGGCTGCTGGTGCGCCTCTTCCCTGATCCGGGAAACCAGAAATATGTTATAATCTGCCCCCAATGCCACCAGCACGATAAAGATGAATATCGGCAGCATGTATATCATACCGCTCTGGTCCAGGATGCTGGTGAAAATCCACGTCGTAATCCCCAGCGTGGCGCCGTAGTTCAGGAGAACGGTCGCTACCATATAAAGGGGAGCGATCAAGCCCCGGAGCAGGAGGATAATCACCAGGAGTATCCCTCCGATGGCCGCGCCTACCACTACGCCGAAGTCGGCGTCGTTGGTGATCATGATATCGGCGCGTATCGCGCTTTCCCCGCCTAGGTAGTATTTACTCCCCGCCAGGTCGGAGGCGTTAATGTTTTCTTGAATAGTCTCCCTGAGGCTGATGATCGTATCAACGGTCTCCGGCACGTAGGGACTGACGGTAAGGACGATGTTGATCCTTGCAGCGGTGCGGTCGATGGAGAAATAGGTATTGAGGAGAGAAGCGGAAAATGGGCTCTCGACGGCCAGGTTGAACTCGCCGACCAGTCCCTCCAGGGCGTCGGTGATTCTATACAGGGCAGACTGAAGCTGCCCCAGTAAAGCCGTCAGGTCTGCCGGGTCGGCGGCAGAGATCTGCCCGGCCAGCTCGGAAACTTCGTTAAGGCCGGTCTGGATCTCCTGGAAATTCTGGCTTAGCACGATGCCGGGATATTGCAAGGCTAATCCCTCGATTTCTTCGCCCGCGTTGAGGAGAAGAGAAATGTTGCCGACGCCAGAACCCTGGCCCACTCCTGCGGCCATCGCGCGGACCTGTGCCGCCAGCGCCGCCAGTTCACCGCCGGGGGCTGAATAATAATCTACCCGGGAAACGTCTGACGCGCTTTCCAGCGACCTGGCTATGGCGTTTAACGCCTGCAGCGAACCCGGTTCGGTGATGTCGCCGCCGGGCGACTCTATAAGGAGATATAACGGCCCCAGCTCCCCGGCCGGGAAGTGCGTTTCCATGAGTCTATAACCCTGCACCGACGGCGTGCTGGCAGGCATCTGGCTGATGATATCGTTGGTTTGTATAAAGCGCGAAAACCCCACGTACGGAATCAATAGTAATATGATGATGGGCACGGCGAACAACAGCGGCCGCCGCACTATCGCGTTGCCGATTCTGCCCCAGCTGAACCTGCCCTCGCCGCGCGGTTTGGAAGCCCAGGTCGGCCAGAAGAGATACTTGCCGAAGAGCGACATCAGCGCCGGCACCAGGGTCAGTCCTGCCAGCAGGGTGATACCTATCCCTATCGCCAGCGCATATCCGGAGGTCTTGTTCATGCCGAAGCGGGACAGGCTCAGGCAGAGAAAAGCCACCATTACGGTGAGGGCGCTGGCGGCGATGACCGGCCCGATGCGCCTCATAGAATAGGTCAGGGCTTCGCCCGGTTCTGTTTTTTTACGCTCTTCCCGGAAGCGCGACACGATAAAGAGGCAGTAGTCGGTGCCCACGCCGAAGATAATGACGACAAGATATGCTTCGATCATCGTAAAGAATTTCACGCCTGCCTGTCCCAGGAAACCGAGGATGCCCATCGATGCCAGGAAACTGCAGCCGATGGCGATCAGAGGCAGCAGCGCCGCTACCGGCGACCTGTAGATAATAAGCAGGATGACGAGCACCAGTATAACGGTGACGATAGTGCTCTTACCGACGGTGTCCTGGACGGACTGGAACAGGTCTTGTGTCAGGCCCGTCTCTCCGGTCACGTAGGCGCTGATATCGGGGTGATAGCTCGCGAGGTATTCCCTGATCTGGCTGACGGCCTCCTTGGCAGCATCGGATAGGGCGGAGTCGGAGAAGTCCACCGTCATCATCATTGTGGTCTGATCTGAGCTGATCAGTTTCTGGCGGAGCAGGTCGCTTTCGAAGACCGAGGTGACCTTTACGATAGCTTCCGGCGCCGCGCCAGAGACCAGCCAGTCGTGGATGTCCCTGGCCTCCTGCATATCCGCCTCCGTCAGCCCACTGGCGTTATGTATGACGATGGTGCCGCTGCTCGCCGCTGCCTCTGCGGAGGTCGAGAATTTATCTTTTAGTAATTTTGCCGCGGCGGCCGACTGCGTGTCCTGGGGGAGAAACTGGCTTTCATCGGTTACGGCCACGTCGGAAAACGCCGGCGCGCCCAGGTATAAGGCGGCCGCCGCCGCCACCCAGAAAATCACTACGATCATCCGGTATCTCTGGGCGTAACGCGCTATGCCGGAAAATATCAAATTATCCTTCCCCCTCCCCGTTCAGCTCGTGGATTTCGTTAAAATTCGTTTTAGCACTGGCAAGAATAAACCCGACCACCTCCGCCGTCTTTTTTAGCTGTTCCAGGGTCAAGCCCTCCAGGAGCTTTTCTATCTGGCCGCGACTCAGCATCCAGAGCCGGTTGATCAGTGCCTGCCCCTCGGAAGACAGCGTGCAGATGACCAGGCGGCGGTCTTCGGCGTCCTCGCTCCGTATCACCAGCCCTTTTTTCACCAGGTTGTCGACGATGCTGGTGGCCGTGGATATGGCAATCCCGATGCAGGAGGCGATTGAGCTCATCCGGCTCGGCCCTTGGGCATAAAGGACCAGTAATACTCTCAGCTGGGCTACCGTAATGTCTGACGTCAGCCACTCGGGAGGGATGATCTGCCGGGCTCCATGGAAGATCGCTTCAGCCGTGTTAAGGATCTGGCCGACCAGGATCTGGTGCTCTTTGTTATTAGAATCTTTCATATAGTTCGATTATATAAAATATTACGATAAACATTAATATTATATAATCCGCCAACGATTTTGTCAAGATACCGGAAAAAATAGTATTCGGGTTTGGTTGCTAAGAGGTACTTGTATAACACGGTTTGAGAGGGGGATTAAGGGGGATAGTTTCAAGGGGGCGAGTTACAGGGGGCGAGTATGGAAAATCGACCATAAGCAAATAGAAAAAGTGTTGACAAATTAATGAAAGCATGCGATAATATGCGGTATACGGTTACCGCATTCCTTACCACCATGAAAGCCGACGATAACGGGAGACTATGAATACTCAGGGCGTCACTACCGAAAATATCCAGAGCGGTCTGCTGCCGCTGGACGATCTTCTCCAGGGCCTCCGCCGCGGCGATAACGTCGTCTGGCAGGTGGACCGCCTGGAAGATTACCCCTATTTCGCCCAGGCCTTTGCCGCGCAGGCTGTCTCCTACGGGTACGACTGCGTCTACTTAAGCTTTGCCGCTCATTCCCCTATCCTCAAGCCCCGCACCGGCTTGACGGTGATAAAGATCGACCCCGCCCCCGGGTTCGACTTTTTTGCCGGGGAGGTGCACCGGATTATCGAGGAACGCGGCAGCCGCGTCTTTTATATCTTCGATAACCTCTCCGACCTCGTTGATGAGTGGGCTACCGACGAGCTCCTGGCCAACTTCTTTCAGTTGACATGTCCCTATCTTTTTAAGATCGGCGCCCTGGCTTATTTCGCCCTGCGGCGCGGCCAGCACGGCCACAGCACCATCTCCCGTATCCGCGATACCACCCAGGTATTGATCGACGTTTACCACGTCGGTGCAAATACTTACGTCCAGCCGCTCAAGGTCTGGGAACGCCACTCCCCGCAAATGTTCCTGCCCCACCTTATCTCCCCCGAAGGCTGGGAGCCCGTCTCCCACAGCGGCGACGCCGCCCAATTGCTGTCTGAAGCCGTTAAAAAGCCGCTGAGCACCAGCTACGAGTCCATCGCTCCGTGGGACAGCGTTTACCGCAAGCTGATGCAGAACCGCGAGCCGGATGGCGGCGCGCCACCGCTTACCCCGGAGACGCTGGAGCTGAAAGAAGCCCTGTCCCGCATGATGATCGGCAACCATAGAAAGCTGATGCAGCTCTCCGACCGCTACCTGACGCTGAGCGACCTGCTCCGGGTACGCGACCGGCTGATCGGCTCGGGGAGGATCGGCGGCAAGGCTGCCGGCATGCTGCTGGCCAGGAATGTCCTCCTGGCGGATAAGAGCACGACGGACTTCTCGCAGGTGCTCGAAGAGCACGACTCCTTCTACCTCGGCGCCGATGTTTTCTTTACCTTCCTGGTCCATAACGACCTGTTTGCTACCCGGCTTGATCTTTCCCGGACGGGCAAGATCTCGTGGGAAGAGTTCGCGGTACTGGAGCAGAAGTTCCTCGCCGGCAGGTTCCCTGAGGAAACGATAGACCAGCTTCGCGGCATGATCGACTATTACGGGCAGGCGCCCATCATCGTGCGCTCTTCCAGCCTCCTGGAAGACGGTTTTTCTGACGCCTTTGCCGGTAAGTACCGCAGCGAGTTCTGCGCCAACCAGGGCGACCCCGAGCAGCGCCTGGAGGCTTTATTGCGGGCCATCAAGCTGGTCTACGCCAGTGCGCTAAACCCGGACGCGCTGGCTTACCGGCACCGCCGCGGCTTGGGTGAAGGAGATGAGCAGATGGCGGTGCTGGTGCAGCGCGTCTCCGGCCTGCCCTACAAGCATTACTTCTTCCCCTCCCTGGCCGGGGTGGCTTTTTCCCGCAACCTTTACGCCTGGACGGACCGCATCGACCCTTCTAAAGGCATGATACGGCTGGTCTTCGGCCTGGGCACCCGTGCCGTCAACCGCGTCGGCGGCGATTATATCAGGATGATCGCCGTCAGCCACCCGGGACTTCGACCCGAAATAGGAACCGAGATCGCTAAGTATTCGCAGCGTCTCGTGGATATCCTTAACCTCGAGGAAAACGCCCTCCAGACCCGGCCTTTCGCCGAGGTGGTCCGCGGCAACAGCTATCCTGCCCTGAACATGCTGGTGTCTGAATGGGCCGACGGCTACCTGCGCGACTGGCTGATCAACACGAAAGAGACCGCGGACAAAAATCTCGTCCTGACCTTCAATAGCCTGATCGGTCAGACGAAGCTGGTCGGTATTATTGGTGAAATTCTAACAAAGCTGGAAAAGGCCTGGGGACAGCCGGTAGATATTGAGTTCACCGCCTCCATCGATAGCAAGAACAACGTGAAGGTCAACCTTCTGCAGTGCCGCACCTTGCGCGTCCCGGTGCTTGGGGAACAGCCGGCCGGCCTGCTGGCCAGACTGCCGAAAGAGCAGGTGCTCTTCCGCTCCAGCCGGGCGATCAACGCCGGGGTCATTGATGACATCGGCTATATCGTTTATATCGACCCCCGGAAATACTCCGAAGCCCCGGTAGACGTGAAAAAGAGCCTGGGCCGCGCTATCGGTCAGCTTAACGCCTGCCTGAGCGATAAGAAGTGCAAGTTGATGATGATGGGGCCGGGGCGGTGGGGCAGCAACAATCTCGAGCTCGGCGTCAACGTCGGCTATGCCGATATCGCCGGCACCGCCATCCTGGCGGAGGTCGCCTTCGAGAAAGCCGGCCACACCCCGGAGGTCTCTTACGGGACGCACTTCTTCCAGGACCTGGTTGAGTCCAACATCCTTTACCTGCCCGTTTACCCTGACGAAGCCGGCACCGATTTTAACCTCGATTTTTTTACCCGGTCGCCTAATATGCTTGCCGCTCTGCTGCCGGACCTGAAAAAATACACGGACCTCATTCAGGTCATCGATGTGCCGCAGGCCGCCGGCGGTGCCACGGCCAAGGTCGTGGCTGACCTGCGTACCCGGCATGCTATCTGCTTTCTGGAAAGAGGCAGATCATCGGATAAAAAATAAAAAAAGGAGAAAAGAACCATGAATCTACAAAGACCAAATGCCAATGACGCCACCAGGACCGCCAACCGTTCGCGCAATGTCTCCCCTTCCAGTGGTATCTGCTCCCGGTGTATCGATGGGTGCACCGGCAACTGTGAGGTGTTTAAAGCCACCTTTCGCAGCCGCGAGCTGATCTACCCCGGACCTTTCGGCGACGTCACCGCCGGCGGGGACAAGGATTATCCCGTCGACTACTCACATCTCAACATCCAGGGTTATGCCCTGGGAGCCAGGGGACTGCCGGAAGGCATGACCGCGGACTCCGACTCGGCTATTTTCCCGGCGGTCAGCACGGAGACCGAATACGGCTGGGACAAGAAAGTCCCGATGAAAATGCCCATCTTCACCGGCGCGCTCGGCTCCACGGAGATCGCCCGCAAGAACTGGGAGCATTTCGCCATCGGCGCGGCTTTAAGCGGCGTGACGCTCGTCTGCGGCGAGAACGTCTGCGGTATCGACCCCGAGCTTAAGCTGGACAAGAACGGAAAGATTACCTCTTCGCCGGATATGGATCGCCGCATCGAGGTCTACAAACGTTATCACAAAGGCTACGGCGAGATTCTGGTGCAGATGAACGTCGAAGACACCCGGCTCGGCGTGGCCGAGTATGTCAGCCGCAAGCACGGCCTGGACACCATCGAGCTTAAGTGGGGCCAGGGCGCCAAGTGCATCGGCGGCGAGATTAAGGTTAACAGCCTCGAACGTGCTTTAGAGCTGCAAAGGCGCGGCTATATCGTGACCCCGGACCCCTCCCACCCCCTCAGCCGCGCTGCCTATGAGGACGGCTCGCTCAAAGAGTTCGAACGGCATAGCCGCCTCGGCTTTATCGACGAGGAGGGCTTTTACGCGGAGATCGAGCGACTCCGCGGTCTGGGTTTCCGCCGCATCACCCTGAAGACTGGCGCTTACGGTCTGCGCGAGCTGGCGATGGCCATCAAGTGGGGCGCCAACGCCCATATCGACCTCCTGACCATCGACGGCGCCGGCGGCGGCACCGGCATGAGCCCCTGGCGCATGATGGAGGAATGGGGCATGCCCAGTCTCTACCTGCATGCCGCCGCTTACCAGTTCTCCCGGCGCCTGGCCAACCGCGGTGAACGCGTGCCGGATATCGCCTTCGGCGGCGGCTTCAGCAGCGAGGACGGTGTCTTCAAGGCGCTGGCCCTGGGTGCTCCGTTCGTTAAAGCGGTCTGCATGGGGCGTGCATTGATGATACCGGGTATGGTCGGTAAGAACATCGCCCAGTGGCTCAAGGACGGCAAACTGCCCAACACCGTCAGCCAGTTCGGCTCTACTCCGGAGGAGATCTTTGTCTGCTACGAGGAGGTTAAAGACCTGGTCGGCCCCGAGGAGATGAAGACGCTGCCGCTCGGTGCGCTGGGGGTCTACAGCTACGCTGAAAAGATCAGGGTCGGACTCCAGCAGCTTATGGCGGGTGCTCGCTGCTTCAGCGTGCCGGCCATTAGCCGCGACGACCTCATGTCGCTTACCGGCGAGTGCGCCACCGTCACCGGTATTCCTTATCTGATGGATGCCAATCGCGAAGAGGCGCTGGATATCCTCGACGGCCGCCATGACGGACAGAACGCGATAAGCTCCTCGTTCGGTTACCGGGGGACGTATCCCAGGCTGCGCTCTTACGAATAAACACCGTGCCGGTTAATTGACATAAAGTTGGGCGGGGCATCACAGATGCCCCGCCCCTTTTTATGCTTTGGTGGCGCCCCTGCCGGGACTCGAACCCGGGCACACGGTTTAGGAAACCGCTGCTCTGTCCGTCTGAGCTACAGGGGCAAGCTCCTCAAGGATAATTTTAACAATTAAGCTGGCAGGCTGCAATACTTATTGTACCCCCACCTCGCTGACCGCCGCCCCGGAAACATCCACTATAGCCGCCCCCCCGTCGATGAGCAGCGCCGCCCCGGTCATGAAAGACGATTCGTCGCTGCCGAGGTACACGCAGAGTCCGGTGATCTCTTCCGGTTTGGAGACCCGCCGCAGCGGCACGTGCTTGGTAAAAAAGTCCAGCGCGCCCTGCTTGTTGGTCTTCAGCGCTTTAGCCATCGGTAGGATCATCTCGTCCAGCAGCTCGGTGTCGATACCACCCGGGCACACGGCGTTGACACGTATCTTGTACGGGCCGTAGTCCAGCGCCGCCTGCTGCGATAGCATGATTAAGCCGGCCTTCGAGGTGTTATAGGCCGGGCAGGCGGGCAGGCAGCGTGTCCCGCCCAGCGAGGCGATGTTGATGATCGAGCCGCCGCCGGCCTTTATCATCACCGGGATGGCGAAATGCATCAGCAGGAACGGCCCGGTCAGGTTTGTATCGATGACATCCCGCCAGTCGGACGGGGCAAGGTCCACGACCCTCGCCTTGACGTCGTGGGCGGCGTTGTTTACTAGTATGTCCAGCCGCCCGAAGATTTTCACCGTCTCCTCGACCATCCGCTTCGCGTCCTCGTCCTTGGAGACGTCCCCCGGGTAGACCGCCACCGAGCCTTTCGGCAGTGTCTTGGCGAAGTTCTCCAGTGTCTCCCGTTTCCGGCCCGAGATGAGGACTTTGGCGCCCTCCTTCACGAACCTCTTTGTAATCGCGGTGCCGAGGCCCCTGCCACCGCCGGTGATAAGGGCTACTTTGCCTTTCAGGTCCATTTTTGTCTCCTCCCGTTTAATGCTAATAGCGGAACTAGTCCGACCTCTTGGCGGTGAGCGAGACCGCCATGCAGACATATGGCTTGTCGAGCCGGTTGGTGATTATCGGGCAGTGGGGCACGCCCTTCGGCGCCACCACTACCGTCGGTTTATCGAAGGTATATTTCTCCTCTTTGCCCAGCTCGCCGATGGACATCTCTACCTCGGCGCCCAGCTCGTCCAGGTGGGCCGGGTCGGTACCGATGAAGAATATGGCTTCATCGTAGGTATGCACGTGCGGCTTGGTGGACATCCCGGTCCTCCCGGTCTGGTAGGCGCAGGCGTAAATGATATGCAGGTCGAGCCCGTCCATGAGGTCGCCGCCGATGGAGAACAGCGACCCCGCTGGTGTCTTGTGGAAGGGTATGGTGACCACGTACTTTTCGTATTTCTTTTTCGCTGCCATTTGTACTCCTTTTTAAGGTAATTTGACCAAATACCGCGCTCTTTAATGGCTACTCGGCTATTCGCTTTCTCATGTCCGCCAGCATTTTATTTACCCTTTTGCGGTGAGTTGGGCCGCCGGGTCCCGGTGCCGTCGCGGTACGGTATGGCATTTCTTTCAGGTTTTCCAGCATGGTGGGTATGCGCTGGAAGGGCACCGATATCAGGAAAAGCCCGGGCGGAAAGATATTCAGCGCCTGCATGCCCAGTCCCAGGCCGGTAATGACGTAATTGAGCTCACCGCTGACCACGGGATAGATGTAAATCCAGGCGCAGGCCACGACCGGCGTCGCCCGGCTGGCGAAGGGTTGGCCGGTGGAATAATTGATCGACCGCAGCAGCGTCTGGGCCTGGTTGATGTTCGCCGTGATCACCAGGAGATCGGGGTCGAAGGAAAGCTTGTCTACGGGCGCGAAGGCCACGTATTTCACCGAGCCCTTTTGCATCCTCGGCAGGTGATCATACATGGCGCGGCAGGCGTTTGCCCCGCTGAAGAGCCCTTCCTCCCCGCCGAAGATCCCGCTCACCAGCGCCGGCTCCGGGTCTTTCATGCCCAGTATCATCTGCTCCACGCCCACGCAGACCCAGTCGTCAGGCCCGACGTAAAAAGCGTTGCCCTCCTGCGCTTCCTTGAGCATCTCGCAGAAATTCAGCTCTTTGCCGAGTCGTTTGACCCGTCCCGGACGGGTAACTGAAAACTTGACGCCGACCGGCTTCCTTTCAAGTCCGAACTTATCCAGGACCGAGAAATCGCGCCGTTTTTCCGCCATGGCTTTACTCCTCCTTCTCCAGCTTTGCCACTATTTTTTTTGCTTTTTGTTGTATCGAAAGGCTATCAATATAATAGAGAGGTTGGCGGGGATATTCAAGTTGGTTTAGTGTATATTGACCCGTGTCACGGGGTTGCGTATAATTCTTGAATAGTTTCCCGGAAGGCCGGAGAAAGCAGGCTAAATATGAAAGATCTTCGTTTGAAAGGGAAAAGCGCTATCGTGACCGGGGGTCGTCGCGGTATCGGCCGGGCGATTGCCCTGGCGCTGGCCGGCGCCGGCGCCGACGTTATTGTTGCTGATATTGTCGCCGATGATGGCGGGCTTGAGGGGGTTGCGTCGGAAATCAGGAAAATGCGCCGGCAGTGTCTCGCCGTGAAGGTGGATATTTCTTCCCGGTCTGATGTCGAGCGAATGGCGCGCCGGTCGATCGAGGTTTTCGGCAGGATAGACATCCTGGTCAACTGCGCCGGGGTCTGGATTCCGGGGGAAACCCTCCTCGAATGCCCTGAAGAGCACTGGGACCGGGTTATTGACATCAATCTAAAAGGCACCTATTTCTGCTGCCAGGCGGTCGGGAAATTGATGGCGGCGCAGGCCGGCGGCAATATCATCAACCTTTCTTCTCAGGTCGGCCTGAATCCCGGCACCGGCGCGGGCGCTTATTCCATCTCCAAAGCCGGGATTATCATGCTTACCCGGCAGCTGGCGCTGGAACTGGCCGGAAAGAACATCCGGGTCAATGCGCTGGCCCCGGGGATTGTCAAGACCGACTTTAATATAGATTTATGGAAAAATCCGGAGGCTGAACGGCAAATTTCCCGGGGAGTGCCGCTCGGCAGGTTGGCCGAGCCGGAGGACGTCGCGCGGGCGGCCCTTTTCCTGGCTTCTGACGATTCCGCCTACATCACCGGGGCCACCATTCCCGTTGACGGTGGCTGGCAGGTCTCCATGACGCCGCTCCGGAGAGAATAGAAGGAGATTACCGGTTAAAGATTTAAGATCGTCTCCAGCGCAAGTGCCACGCCATCGTCATCATTGCTGGCGGTGCAGTAGCGCGTCAGAGCTTTTATCTCCGGTACCGCGTTGGCGACCGCTACCGGGATGCCGCAGGCCGCGAGCAGGCCGATGTCCGGGATATCGTCGCCGAAGGCGATAACGTTATCCAGTGCAACTTTTTGAGAGAGGAGCAGTCTCCGCAGGGTATCCGGCTTGGAGGCCTTTTTACTCGTAATATTAAGGAAAGTAAGGTCGTTAGCTGGAACGACCGAGATGGTATCCTCGAAACGCCGTGTAATTGCGTCAGCCACATGGGAAATATCGCGCTTGAGGCCCCCGGCCGCGATTTTCGTGGGATCATCGGCCAGGGCCGATTCCAGGGAACGCTGCATATCCGGTGTCGCCGAGTTGACCCTCCAGAGGTGCTTGGGGTCGCGCGGTTTATTGGTCCCGAATGAATAGCCGTCCAGCTCTATGGTAATGTGCATCTCGGGCTCCAGTTTTAGAATCGCCGAGATGACCTCGCGGGTAAGCTCCGCCGATAATGTCTCTTTTATCCGGCCGGTGAAAGGTAGTACGGCGATGCCGATGGCCCCGTTTTCCAGTACCAGAGAACAACGGTTCATCAACTCAACGCCGAGAAGGCGCTTCACGCTGCGGGCAGGTCGCGAGGTAGCGATAACTACCGGGATGGGTTTTGCTAGGCATTTTTCTATTGCCTTGGCGCTTCTTTTGGAGAGCAAGGCCTGGCTGTTTAAAAGCGTGCCGTCCAGGTCTATGGCGATGGCGTCGGGGGGACGTTTGAGAGATGGCAGGACCGGCGTTTCACTTTGTTTCATCGACCGCTTACCCCAGGTATTCTTTAACCAGCTCCGCGTCGTATTTTGCGTGGCGGCCGGGGCATTTGACCTGCGTGCACAACATGCAGCTAATGAAGCCCGTCTCGTTGGGGAAGAGGATGCCCGAGCGCGACTTTATCGGCTTCATCGCGCCCCCCGGCGTCAGCGATACCCCTATCTCCCTCTCCTCCCTGCCGAAAAGCTCGAACAGCGGCCTCTGCTGGCTGATCGGCCAGTCCTGGAGCTCCCCGGGGTTCATCAGCGCTATCCTGGGAATGCCGTGCTTTTCCTTAACGTACTCGGTGAGATAATCGACCGCTCCCACCAATATCACCGTTTTAATGGCGTCGAGCGAGAACTGCCGCAGCATGTCTCGCGGCGGCACCGCCATCTCGTCCAGCTCCTTGCCGACTGTCACTATGAACGGGACCACCTCGTCCCGGTCGCAGAGCAGTTTGCTGAGTACCTTGCTGGTGAATCGTACGCCGTCGATTTCTATCGTGTCTTTATCTATCACGCGGGCGTGTGATATCTGGTAGATGCCTTTGGGACGGGCTATCGCCAGCGCCGACTCCGCCAGCTCGCGGGCCATCTCCTCGAGCCGGGCGCTGCTGCCGCGTCCGAACTGCAGCCGCCTGACGGCCATCTCTATGTCGAGTCGGGCGGGTATATCTATCTGGTAGATGTGTTTATCTTTAGCCATATAATGCGGTCTCGTTAGTCTACCCATGCGCTCTGGTATTTTGGCCCCAGCCCCACTTCCATGACGCTGTATGGCTTTTCAATCTTGTTGCAGACGATTGGTGAATAGGGCGTCCCTTTGGGCAGGACGACCACGCTCGGAACATCAAAGTTGTGTTTTTCGTGTTCCTTTCCCAGCTCTATCGTGATTTCCGCCCCAAGGTAGCTTAAGTCGCTGGTCTTGTGTCCGAAGAAGATCATGCAGGCGTCGTAAGGGTGCGCCTGGGCGCCTTTGCCGGGGTACCATTCCCCGGCCTGTTGATGGAGCCCCATTCTAAAATTTAAATTCAGCCCCTCCAGTTCATGACCGCCCATGGACGTGGTCTGTACGGCGTTAGCCCCTCCGGGCCCCTTTTTCACCGCCAGTTTCTTAATGAGATGGGCGTATTTTTTCCCATCCGTCCCCCCTTCCGCTTTAACGCTCTCCCCCGAGTATTTGGCGGCCAGGGCGAGATGAAAATGCCCGAAGGGCTTATCGACTTTCTCCGTGACCAGCGGGCAGTGCGGCATTCCCCGTGGCGCTATGCCGGCCGTCGGCACGCCGAAACGGTGCTCCTCCAGCTCCTTGCCCAGCGAGAGGCACATATCCGACCCCAGGTAGCCGAGGTCGTTGTCGTCGTAGCCGAAAAATAACAGGCACTCGTCGAAGGGGTGTGAGTGCGCCCCGCGGTTGGGCGCCCAGTCCCCGGTCTGGTCGTACACTCCCACGATAAAGTTGAGCTCGAACCCGCCCAGCTCTTCCCCTCCCACGAACACCAGCTCCCTGGCGTTGGCTCCCCCCATCCCCTTCCTGAAGTTCAGCTTTTTAACCAGGTCTGCGTATTTCTTTACCGGCACGGGGTTGCCTCCTTTACGCCTGTATATAAGCTTACGTTTGATATCTTACCTTACTTTGACGCGGAATTAAAGAAACGGGGTTGCCTAAAAATATTCCCCCTCTCGGCTTGAGGAGAGGGGGAAATGTTATCAGAGTGTATCTTAAATGACGCTTTTTATACCGCCTGGTAGCTTCGCTGGCGGCTCTTGTTGGAACGGATTTTTTCTTTAATATTGTAAGGCCGGGGGTTTCTTTTGTCGGACAATGGCAGGGCTTCGACGACCTCTAAGGCGCGGTCTTTTATTTTTGTGCCGCTCAGTTTGGCGATGGCGGCGGTGCCGGCGGCCCTCAGGCTCATTTCCACGTATCCGTAGCCCCGCGGCTGGCCGCTGCCGATGTATTTATCGTTCATGATCGTGACGGATTTTACCTCGCCGTAAACAGTGAATGCTTGTCTCAGTTCGTCTTCGGTTACTTCGAACGCCAGGTTGCCCACGTAGATATTCATGTTTCCCCCTTTATCACACGGGCTGAACGCTGCTCGCCAGGAAACGGTCTAGTATCGCCTCGGGCCTCGGCCTCCCGGCTTACCGCCCCTCCCGCCGTATCCCCCGCCGTAGCCGCCGCTCCTTCTGTTCCCGTAAGAGCCTCCGCCGCCGCCCCGGTTGTCCGGACGTGGCCGGGCCTCGTTGACCATGATGGTCCTGTCCCTTAGTGTTTTTCCGTTAAGGCCGGCGATGGCCGCTTCGGCTTCGGTCTTGGTCGGCATCTCGATGAAAGCGAACCCTTTAGGCCGGCCGCTGAACTTATCGGACGGGATGGCCACGGATTCCACCTTGCCGAAAGTGCCGAACTCTGCCGCCAGTTCGTCCTCGGTCATATCGTAGGATAGGTTGCCTACGTAGATTTTCATTAGCTGTCCCCTCCTGGTCGGGTGGACCCGACCGCGCGTCCGGCGATGCTCGGAACACGCCAAAACGGTAATTACCGGGACTCGATTTCGCGTGACGTAATTTTTATGACGGGGGTATTGGGTTGACCGGGCCGCGCCTTTTTGGACGCGGCCCGGCTCTTAACCTCAATTACCGGCTCGGGCGGACTTTCCGGTAGCAATCACTGCAGTAAACCGGTTTGTCACCACGAGGCTGGAAGGGTACTTCGGTGGCTTTGCCACACTCGGCACAAGTTGCGGGGAACATCTGGCGGGGGGCTCCGTAGCTGCTGGTTCCACCATAGCGCTGGGACTTCCTTGCCTGTCGGCATTCCGGACATCTCTTGGGTTCGTTGGTGTAGCCTTTGGACTGGAAGAATTCCTGGTCTTCAGCGCTGAAGGTGAAGGTAGCTCCACAATCGGCACAGGTCAGGGTCTTGTCTTGAAAAGCCATGGGATGACCTCCTCTCTTTTAGATTAGTTAGAGTTCGGGTCATCCAGCGTGATAGATTGAACTGGTAAAGGAATTTCTACGATGCTTGTAATAACCTAAACCTAAACTACTCTTATTATACAAAAAACATCGGGCTTTTGCAAGTCGTGCTTTCTCGCCCGCTTCCCCGGATGACATATTATTGTCATTATTTTGTTTCTTATTTAATGATTATTCCATCGCGGAAAGCCTAATATAGTTGCGTCATGGAAGAACGACCCTACGGCCGGACCGGTGAAAAACTCCCCATATTAAGCTTCGGCGCTATGCATATCGCCAATATCCCGGAGGCGGACGCGCTCAAACTCGTTAGTTACGCCCTCGATAAAGGCCTGCGCTACTTCGATACCGCGTTCTGGTACGGTGACGGGCAGTCCGAAGAGCGGCTGGGCAAAGTAGCCCGCCTCCGCCGCAAAGAAATGTGGATCGCCACCAAAACGCTGGAACGCACCCGCCGCGGTGCCAGGAAACAGCTCGAGACCAGCCTCAGGAGGCTCAATACCGACCACGTTGACGAGTGGCGGATGCATTACGTCTGGTCGTATGCAGAGCTCGATAAAATAACCGCGCCGGGTGGTGCCCTGGAAGCCGCCGTGAAAGCCCGCGAGGAAGGCCTGGTGCGCTTCATCAGTATCAGCAATCACGGCAATCCCGGCGTGCAGGTGGAGGCGCTGAAGCGGTTCCCGTTCGATAGCATGCTTTTCCCCGTCTCCGTGCTCGACCATTTTATATTGAGTTTCGTGGATGAGTTGCTGCCGGCGGCGAAGGCAAAAGGCGTCGCGGTCGCCGGCATGAAAATACTGGGTTTAGGACGCCTGTCCCACCTTTATGACCGGGCCCTGCGCTATGCCTTCGGCCTGCCGATCGACACGGCGGTGGTCGGCATAGCCAGCCTCGACGAGCTCCGGCGCGACCTAAAAGTAGCGGAGAACTACCGGCCTTTAGATGACGAAGAACAGCTTTCCCTGTATAGAGAGGTTCTGCCGATGGTGACTCCGGCGGATATGCCCTGGAAAGCGGAAGACTGGAATAACCCGGTAGCTTGGAGGAAACGTACCTAGCGCCTCTGATCTCCGGCCGGGCAGGGTATCCTGGCGCGGAACACCCCGCATTGCCGGCATAGTATCATTTTTCCCGCCCAGTCGCCCTGGTATTCGCCCCGGCAAAAGGTCCCGTTAACGAACCAGCAGATGTTACCCACCTCTAGTTCCCACGCCATGCATTTCTTCCGCCACTTCAGCGGGCAGTGCTGCATCTCCCAGCAGGCGGGGGTCTTCCTGGCGGGCGCGCTCTCCAGGTATTCCAGGAACAGTAGCTGCCGTTCGATGCCCGGCGGGATATGCCGCCACCCTTGCTCGAAACTCTGTATAGCTTTGGGTGATACGCACAACAGCTGCGCTAGCTGGGTTTGTGTCCTGCCCAGGTAATGGCGTGCCTCGGCAAATTCGGTCTTTTCCATCTAGTTATAAAGTCCTTGGCCGATTATACCACAACGTGGTTGAGAATAATAGTTGCATTGACTGCCACAATGTGGTATGGTAGGAATGAATCCAGAGGAGAGATTCAAAATAACGTTAAAAGGAGGACAAATGAAAAGTATATTGAAGAAACCCATGTTCCTGGCAATCATGGCATTTGTCTTAGTCTCGCTCCTCACCGGCAGTATCGCTTTCGGGGCCGTGGTCATCACCAGGTCAATGGACGCCACGGTCAATATCGTGGAGGATGAAGACGACTTCGAGTTCTACCGCGATGCCGCCGCCACTCAGGTCTTGTCGGCTATCGAGCTGCCGGATGTGGCCCCCGGCGAGGTCTCGGACTTTACGCTTTACGTGAAGAACATCGGCTCGAGCGACCTCCTTGTTTCGCAGGGCGCCAGCACCATGCAGGCCTCCCGCGGCTCGCTGCGACTGACCTTTGACGGCCTGGCGCAGAAAACGCTCGCGCCGGACCAGGTCGCCAGGGTCGACGTTGTCCTGTCCGTCCCGGAAAACGCCCCTGAAGGACAGGTTTACTTCACCTTCTCGGTCAACGGTGCGGCTTCCGGCGGGTCCAGCCCCACCACCACTCCTACGGCTAACCCCACATCGACTCCCACCGCGACCGCGTTGAACGGGCAGCAGATCTTCAATAGCTACTGTATTAGCTGCCATGGCAGCGTGCCGGGCACTTCCCGCACGCAGTCTCAGCTGGTCAGCTTCATCTCCGGCCATCAGACAGGCGCCAGCCTCAGTTCCGCGCAGGTGACCGCTCTCGCCACCTTTATCAGGCCGTAATCCGGCCGGGGAAGGGCTGGGACGCTTTAACGCCCCACCCCTCCCCGCCAAATCTTCAAATTCGCTCTTCCGGAGTAGATTATTATGATAAAAAAGATATTATTCACGGTAACCCTGGCCGGCGTGCTGGCGGCGAGCATTTATGCCCTTGGCGGTCTTGATATCGTCCTCTTTCAAAAAGCCGCCTGGACCTTGTTCGCGCCGATCATTGCGGGCATTTTCCTGGGTATCCGTGCCGGACGTAGATCCCCCGGCGACGATGGTTCTTCAGGCGATGAAGCGCGTCACGGTATCGATTCTTTCCTGGAGCACTGGGGGACGGCTGCCGGTATCCTGGTGCTGGTCGTTTCCGGTTTTCAGATCCGTTTGAACCTGAGCGTTTTCGCGCTGAACCTGCATTTCTTGGGGCTCTTTTACACCCTGCTGTTCGGCAGCTACTTTGCAGCGGACTTCTTTGCGTCCCGTAAATACCACCGGATGTTGCCGGTCATGTCGGATATCGTCGACGGCACGCTGAAGAAATACCTCCTGAGATCCAGGATTGAAGAGACCGGCAAGTACCTGGGCTCTCAAAAAGTCGCCTTCTTGGTCTTTGCCCTCGTCGGTGCGGAGATCGTTATCACCGGCGGCATCAAGATGGCCGCCCATTTCTGGCTCATCCCGTACCAGGCGATGCAGGCTATCACGGCGATACACGATGTCTTCGGTATCTTCTTGGTGCTCCTGTTCCTGGTCCACATTGCAATGGTGATTTCTGTCCGCTCCCACCGCCGGCTCCTCCGCTCCTGGTTCACCGGGAAGGCTGGCGAATCTCTGGAGTGACGCCCGGCTTTTTACGGTTTGTTTCTTGGTTAATTGAATTAGGGGTGAGTTCTTTAGGTTGGGGGAGCTTGGTGGAGATAGGGGTACAATAGGCAGAACTTTCTCAATCTCCTTCGCGTTGGACATTTAGATAGTAAGGAGATTCGGTGTACAATACAAGCGAATGTCGTCCAACAATCTACTACTTTGTTAATCGGCCACACTAAGCTCCCTCTAAATCCTTTGTTCCAGTTGGAGAATAATTTTCTCAACCTGCCCTATCATAGAGGCATACTGTGGCGGAGCTAGTCGTACAAATGTCTTATAGCATTCTAATGCTTCCTTGAGTTTTCCCTGAGTTTGGTAGATACCAGCCAGGTTATAATAAACCGGCGACCGCTTTAACTACTCCATTCTCCGTCTTGAATTGCGTTATCAGGTTGTTGACTCTTAATAATTCGGCCACATCAACATCTTCCATTATATGATGCCTCTCAATTGGGGGTCTAAAGCATCCCTTAGCCCATCTCCCACCATATTAAAGGCATATACTACCAGCATGATGGCCAGGCCCGGGGCAAAGGAAAGAATCGGGTTTGTCAGTAAATACGTCCGTCCGTCATTGACCATATTGCCCCAGGTAGCTACAGGCGGTTGTACACCGATCCCAAGAAAGCTGAGACCGGCCTCAGCCAGTATGGTCGTTCCCAGCATCATCGTCATCATGACTATCAGTGGCGGGAAACAATTGGGCAACAGATGGCGTAACATGATGCGAAAATGGCTGGCTCCCATCGAATGCGCCGCAAGAATATAATCGTTTTCTCTGACGGATATCACCTGACCACACATCAACCTGGCATATGCAGGTATCATCGTAAAAGAGAGTGCCATGATGATATTGTTGATTCCTCCCCCGAGTAGCGATGCGATAAGCAAAGCTAATATTAACATTGGGAAGGCCATCATCGTATCTATGAACCTCATCACGACGGCTTGTATCCAACCGCTAAAATAACCGGCAATTAATCCCAACGCCATTCCGGCGGCAGATCCGAGGATGACTACGACAAAGCCAATTTCTAGTGAAATCCTGGTTCCGTAAATAGTCCGACTTAAGGTGTCTCTCCCCAGAGAATCAGTACCCAGTAAGTGAGCTTTACTTGGTTGGAGCAATGCATTGTTCAAGTCAATTTTGTCCGGGTCATATGGCGCCACCCACGGGGCGAAAATCGCGGCGATCATAAACAAGAGGATGATGAACATCCCCAACACCACCACCCACCGATTAAAAAATACCTTGAAGAAGCGCCGTAATTCACTAACGCGGTGAGTTTGTTCAGTTGCGGCCGGCTTTAGAATTACCTCTTGGGACATATGCTACTCCTTGCTAATCATAGTGTACCCTAGGATCGAGCCAGCCATAAGAGATATCTACGAGGAGGTTGGAAAACACAATACTCGCCGCCATAATTAAAGCAATCGCCTGCACATACGGATAGTCTTGATTCATGACTGATGTCACTGCTAGTCTTCCCATCCCAGGGATATTGAACACCTGCTCAATTAACACCGCCCCACCTAAAATACCCCCAACACCCATGCCTGAAAGAGTCACCACCGGCAATATTCCATTTTTCAGGACGTGTTTTATTATTATTGTCCTCTCGTTCAAACCCTTGGACCATGCAGTGCGAATATAATCTTTACCGATAACCTCAAGCATGCTGGAACGAGCCTGGCGGGCGTTTCCAGCGAGCGGTCCAACAGCCAGACAAAAAACCGGCATGATAAGCTGCTTGGTACTCATCCAGAAATCTTTAAAAGGTGAGGTATATCCCATTACCGGAAGCCAATTAAGATGAAGAGCAAAGGCGTATATTAACAATATCCCAAGCCAAAAAACAGGGATAGTTATGCCAATATTGGATAAAGTGGTTACGAGGTTGTCCAACCAGGAGCCACGCCTGATAGCGCATAACACTCCGGCAGGGATACCCACAACGGTAGCGACAATAAAAGCCAATATACCAATATGCAGAGTAATCGGCAAACGCCGGAGTATTTCATCGACTACTGGAGACTTATTAAGTATTGATATTCCCAAGTCACCTCGGAAAATACCGCCAAGCCACTCGATATATTGCTGTGGTATTGATTTATCCAATCCAAACTGATGCCTAATCAATTCAAGCTGTTCTTCGGTTACTTCTTGTACGGATTGGGAAGACATATACATCAGCACCGGGTCACCCGGCAGAAGGCGCATTGCCAGAAAGACGAACATCGAGACCAGCAACAAGACAATTATAGCTAGTATTAACCTACGTAAAATATAAGCAGTCATACTAACCTCGGCAGTTTCGAGAGTATATTGTGGACCGGTGCTTAGTCTCTCTTAATCGCCAATTCTTTTAGCTTGGCCGTTGTTGGATTTCCGTTTTTGTCCCAGCCTCTTTCCGCATAGTACTCGTCAAGCATCGTATCGAGATCAGCCCGGCTGATCAGCTGGCCTTTGGAGGCACCTTGTTTGATAGGCTCGGTCAGGATGCGCTTCGGGAAAGAGTCATCTTTACGGGTAAAGCCCTCGCGGATATTAAACAGGCGGGCGACGTTGTTTAGCCTCTCCCCGATTTTCTCTATCTCCCCGGAGGTAAATTCGGTTCCAGCCACAGCGTTAACCAGGTCGGCGGTGTTCTGGCAGGCAACCGCCGGCACGGCCATATCGAGAAGAAAGGCGCACATCGGGGCGCAATCGCAGGTGACAGCGCGGATGTCCTGGTTCCACTTGGTCAGCTTACCCTTTCCCTTGATAGCATTCCTGTCCACTTTTTCCGGGATGGGGATATCGAAGATCTCCTGGAAGGCATAGCCCCGGTTGTGGTCAGCGCCGGTATAAGAAGTAGCGTAATTCAGGCCATGGGCCTTGGCGCCGCGGATATCATAAGCGGGCATTTCCAGCCCCTTAACCTGCATGGCGAAGGCATCGGATCCCTTGCCGATTTTTGCAGCGGCTTTTTTCGTGCCCTGCCCCAGTAGCGCTCCCAATCCTTCCTGGTAAGCGATTTTCCGCAGCATTTCGATCATGGCAGCGTGATTGCCAAATTTCAAATCTATTCCATCCGTATCCTTTTTTGTGAGGATTCCTTTTTCGTAAAGTTCCATCGCCCAGGCGATGGACACACCCGCCGATATGGTATCAATGCCATATTCGTCGCAGAGGCGGTCGCCGGCGATAACCGCCGGAAGATAGTCCACGCCGACAGCGCTGCCCAGAGAGTAGGTCGTTTCGAATTCAGGCCCTTCCGAAAGGTAGCCGGCATACGGGCCGGATGTCACCAGCTTGACCTGGCTGCATCCGACCGGGCAATCGTAACAGGGATTACGGGTGATGATCATCGTGTCCTGGGCGGCCTTGCCCAATCCCGGCACCATGTTTATTTCGCCGGTCGCCGACCAGTTCTTGATGGAGTAAATGCCCATCTCGGTCATGGCGTCAACAACCATCGGCGTGCCCGTCTTGGAAAACTGAGAATAAAGCACCGGGCTCTCTTTCATGTTCTTGAGCATAGCCGCCCGGGCTTTCTTAAAAGCTTCGGCATCGGCAACGGCCGGTTTTCGCGTACCCCTCACGGCGATAGCTTTAAGGTTCTTCGAGCCCATGACCGCTCCCAATCCCTTCCGACCCGCTGCCCGGCGTTCGTTCACAATACAGGCCATGGGTACTTGCTTTTCTCCCGCCGGACCAACACAAGCGATACGATAATTCCAATCGCCCAGCTCTTCCTTGATGAACAATTGTGTGTCGGTGGTCATCATGCCCATCAGTTTTACAGCGCTGTGGAAACTTACTTCACCATCTATAATCGAGACGTAAACCGGTTTTTCGGCTTTCCCTTCGATGATAATCATGTCATAACCGGTCATCTTCATTTCCGCAGGGAATTGTCCACCCGCAAGGGCCATGCCCATCGCCCCCGTGAGTGGCGACTTGGCGGCTACGGCCATGCGGCTGGCACAAGAAGCACCCGTAGCCGTAAGAGGCCCCACGGCAAAGATGAGTTTGTTCTCCCGGCTGAGGGCAGGGACCCGCGGCTTGAGTTCGTCATACAGGTATTTGATGGCGAAACCGGCACCACCTAAATAGTTTTGAACTAAAGCCTCCGGGACGGGTTCCTCCTTGGTAGTCAGATTGGATAAATTGATACGTAGGATTTTCCCTGTGTATCCGCCTTTGATCATAAAGCGACCTCCTTTATAGCCTTTCTAGCCTTTGATCGATTAATAAACCTCTTCTCATTGGCTACTAATCGCACAAAGAGCTTTAAGGAATGCATACTTCTCGTCCACAATTTGTTGCATTCTATGTAAATCAGCCTCTTTTAAATGGGCGAATTTACGTACCAATCTGGTCAACTCCTGAACAGGCCTAGGGTTAGCCACCTCATGAGTAAGGCGGAATTTTCCCCCTTCGGCTTCCCACAACGGAAAGTAATTGGTTCTTACGGCCGTCCGGCATACTTCAATTGATAAAGAGCTATCAAAGCGCCAGCCCATGACACACGGGGCAAAAACATGAATGTAGGCAAACCCTTCACTTATCTTTTTTTTAGCTTTTAACAATTTCTTGGCAAAGTCCTCCAGATTACTCAGGGTAGCAGTAGCTACGTAAGGAATTCCGTGTAAAGCCATAAGCAATGGTACGTTCTTGGCCGGTGTCAGCTTGCCTTTCCCGGCTGTACCGACAGGGGTTGTGCTGGTAGAAGCAAACAGGGGAGTTGTGCTGCTTCTCTGGTAACCAGTATTCATATACCCTTCGTTGTCATAACAAATATAAATTAAGTGCTCATTTCTTTCTGCAGCGCCGCTTAGTGGCTGAAAACCCACATCGGCAGCACAGCCATCGCCGGTGAAGCAGACTACAGTAGCGTCTTTACCTACCCGACGTAAATACCGGGAAATACCGGTGGCGCTGGAAGCTACACCGGTCATCAAACAACTATAATAAGCTAATCGGTGCCATGCTCCGGTGTTCTGCCCGTATAAAACCACTGCGGAACAACTGGGACAACCAACCAGCACGATATCCCTGCCCAGCACTTTAGGTATAAACCTGGCTGTGAGTTCAAGGGTACAACCGGCACACCAGGAAAGCCCCCCTGAAAATTGGTCGTCTTTTTCGGTGAAATAGTTGAAAATCTTTGGCTTTTGCTTATTTTCTGGCGTCATTTAGTCACTCCCATTCCAGAGGAATCCAAGTAACTTCCTGATAAGGTTTCCCCCGGGCAGCGTTAAAAGTTTCATCGACGATACGCTCGATATGGGGCGAAATGATGTCCAGGTTAGCCAGCCCGTCAATATAGCTAAGCATCGGGATCACGCCGGTTTCCGGGCATAACGCTCTTATTTCCGTGTATACCGGCCCGCAATTCCACCCGAAATTGACACTCCGGTCGATGACGGCGATGGCTTTCTTTCCCCGTAAGACTTCAACGATTCGCTTGCGGGGAAAGGGGCGGAACAACCGCAGTTTCACTAAGCCAACTTTCATGCCTTTTTCTCTTTTAGCGTCAACAACAGTGCGCGTTGTTCCGGCCGCTCCGCCTGATGCCACTATTATAATCTCGGCATCATCAGTGCGGTATTCTTCTATCTGGCCACCATAGCTTCTCCCAAAAAGGTTACAGAACTCCTTGTCTATCTCGTCCAGCTTGGTGGTTGCTCGTTCCAGAGCTGCACAATGCTTATAACGTAATTCAACAAACCCGAGTTCGATTCCATGAGTACCCGCTCCTAGAGGCTGCCCAGGGACTAGTCTAGGACGCTGCGGCTGCTGCTTTAAAGGATCCAGGAATCTGTCAACGTCTTCTATGGTGGCGATATCCACCGCCTGTGCTAGATAGGAAATATAAAACCCATCGTAGTTCACCATTACAGGGAGCTGGATATCATAGTCCTCTGCTAACCGGAAGGCCATAATTATTGTATCAAATATCTCCTGACAATCCTCAACGATTATCTGAATCCACCCGGTATCCCGCATGCTGATAATATCCTGTTGGCCGCCTGAGACAGCTAAAATGCCGGGTGTTTCGCGGTTGGCTATAGCCATCACCACAGGAGCTCTAAACCCGGCAGCCTGCTGCACGGCATCATACATAAAGGACAGCCCCCACGAAGAAGTAGCGGTGAAAACCCGGCCTCCCGTAATACTGGCAGCGGCGACTACGTTCATCGCAGAGTTTTCTCCCTCGACTTCTACCATCTCGGCATCCATCATGCCATCGGCATGGAAGGCCGAAAGTTGCTCAGCTACCTCGCTCATCGGGGTGATAGGGTACGAAGTGACCACGTCGGGCCGGCAGAGCATGGCGGCGTAGGCAGCGGCGGCATTGCCGGTGATTACCTTGACCTGCCCTTTTTTGGACTTCATCAGGTTGGATCTCCTCTTCAATACAAATTAGTCGCGTTTAACATATTTTACTTAGCTTATAGATCAATCTCCAGCCAGTCCTATTCAAAGACCCTTTCAACAAGATGTTTATCGTACTCTTCTTGGGATATACCGAGCAGTTCTCGACAGACGTATTCCGTGTGCTCCCCAAGACATGGGGCAGCGCGGTAGAACTCCGCCGGAGTTTTGGATAAACGTGACGGTTGCCCCAGATGTGAAAACCTACCCAGTTCTTTATGGTCGGCAACCCAGAAACATTCTCTTTCTTTAAGCTGGATATCATTGTATAAGTCCTTTGCATTCTGAACGACACCTGCTCCCACACCTGCCCCTTGGAGCAATTTCACGACTTCTTCAGCCTCGTGTTGTATCGTCCACTGCCCTATCAGACTATTTAGCCGTGCCTCGTTTTGTTTCCTGTTTTTCAAATTAGAAAAACTAGTGTCCTCTAGCCAACCCGGTTTACCAATGGCATGGCAAAATGCTTGCCATTCAAAATCGTCAATCACACTAATAGTGCACCAGCGGTCATCTCCTCTACATTGAAAAACGCCGTGTGGTGCGGCGTAATCACAGGAGTTCCCTTTTCGTTTTTCTTCAAGTCCATTGACAGAGCAGTTAATCAGTGCGGGTGCCAATAATTGAAGACCGACCTCAAACTGCGATATATCGATCAATTGCCCTTTGCCCGTCTTCCGGCGATAGTCTAACGCACCTATCAGGGCAGCAGCCGCGAAATGGGGAACTAAATAATCGGTATAGGCAACCATCAGGGATATCGGTTCTTGCTCCGGCCAGCCGACGAAGTTAACTATCCCGGTTAATCCGTTAGTGTGGTTACCCAATCCCGGATGAGTGGCTGCTGCTCCGGTTAGACCCTGGTTCGAGTTGCGGATCATTACAATATCCGGGTTAATTTTTACCACGTCATGATAGCCCAATTTCCAACGTTCCAACACTCCCGGTCGGTGACTATCAGCGATAACATCTGCCCAGGTTACTAATTTTTTGGCGATGTCCAGACCAAGACGTTTATTCAGGTTAAGACTTATGCTATATTTATTCGCAGCAAAATACGCGAAATAACCAGCACGGTCGACCCCGGGAATTTCGCCCTTATAAGGAGTAGCCGTGCGTAAAAGATCAGGCCGCTGGGAAGATTCGACACAGATCACGGTGGCGCCATAGTCGGCAAAATATTTTAGCGTCAGAGGGCCGGCAATCGCCCAGCCGAAATCAACTATTTTTATTCCTTCAAAAACTTTTTTAGGCAACTCTTGTTTCTATCCTCTCTCTACATTAATCGAAGTAAATACGCCACTAGATCACTCCGGTTTTTAACAAGGCACTCAATTCGGAATTGGAAAGTCCCAATTCACCCTGATATACCTCCTGGTTATGCTCGCCTATTAAAGGCGCACGGTGACTGATGTGTATGGGTGTTTCAGATAACTTGGCGAAAGCACCCGGGTACTTAATATAAGTAGACAGTTCGGGGTGGTAAATGTTGACCCAATAATTCCTCTCTTTTAATTGGGTATTTTCAATAATATCGTTGCTGTTGTTTACAGGGCACAACATGATTCCCCTTTTCAGTGCCTCTTCATAAAGCTTTTCCTTGGTAAACATGGAAAATAACCGGCTGATGTGTATTTCTATCTGGTCTTGCATTTCCTGTGTCTGCGTGGCCATATCAAAGGCATCCCAATTGAAATTTTTCATATGATCCGGAGCTATTTTTTCTTCCTCCATCCACTTCACGATAGCCCGATTAGTTTTCACCCCGAACGCGCCGCCTAAAATATAAAACAACACGTACCCATTTTTACATTTCCATAACAGACGTTGCTTGGTACCTGTCCAGCGTCCGGCTATATACGAACCGGCACGCTTTAGTATATTCTGGTTAAGCTCCCACAAAGGTATCGCATTGGCTATCTCCCATAACACACACTCTTGAGCTGATACATCAACGTACTGTCCTTCGCCAGAAGTTTCTCGATAGAAATGGGCTATCATTGAAGCTGCCGCGCCGTGGGCTGACGCCAACAAAAAGGCTTGTGGGGTACTTATCCTCAAAGGTGGTTGGTCTGGATTACCTGTGATATACATCAACCCGCCCATTGCCATGACCTCGATATCGGACGCTTTATAGTTTCTGTAATGTCCGGTCTGACCATAGGGTGAAATTGATGTGACAATAATCCGAGGATTAATTTCGTTGAGTTTAGAATAACTCAAGCCCAGGCTATCAAGATAGCCGGGGGCGAAGGATTCAATAACGAAATCGGCGGTTTGTATCAGCCTTGTGAAAAGCCGCCGCCCTTCGTCGGTCTCAATATTTAAAGTAATACCTCTCTTGTTGAGATTATAGGCAAACCAGTACAGACTTTTTTGTGGGTCGGAGGTGTCATGATAAAACGGACCTGTATTACGGGCTTTATCCCCGCCAGGCTTTTCGATTTTTATTACATCAGCGCCAAGGTCAGCAAGTATTTTACCGCAAAGAAAGCCTTTCTCATCAGTCAAATCAAGCACGCGGCGGGAATTAAGCAGGGCTTTGCCCGTTTCCATATTTTAATATCTCTTTCCCATTACATACTGATCGCTCGGGTAACCATCTTAAAGGAGAATAAAACTAACGTTGTTAAGAGTTGTTTATTTTTTCGCCAGGCGTTTAGTGTTTTTTCTTAAACGTTTATTGAGGGGAGATATTTTACTGTTTTTTGACGGCAAGGCGATGATAGCATAGCCGGGCATTACATCTTCTCCTCTCTGGTTGACCGCGTGACGTTCAATCTCAATACAATAATCCCCTTCGCCATCAATATATTTTTTCGTCACTTTGCCCTTAATCCAGACTACGTCCGATAGAAATACGAATTGTCTGTATTCGGTATAGCTTCTTTTCAGCCAGGCGTTATCTCCCATCCAGCTAGTAATTAAGTGAATTCCCCAGCAATGCCTTTGCAGACCGACGTCATATGCCTGGGGTAATCCCATAGCGTTAGCCGCCTGCTTATTGTAATGGACGGCGTATATCGGTTCTAGAGCGTTCGTATTCGGGTCTCTGAACGCCCAGGCAGGATGTTTCCGATAGGCAGCCAGCGCAACACCATTGGCGGCCATCCTGGGTATGGGTACCCCCCCACCAATAATATAAGCGACTTCGTCAGTGGTTCCCAACGGCCCTTTAACCACCGGCTTTAGCTCTTCGCCAATATTAACGTCTTCCCAATATCGTGTAATATTACCCCTTATTTCCTCCGAGAGCACCTCGTTTTCAATCCCGGTTAATTGTTCATCTGTCCAAGGATGGGGTATTTTTATTTGGATTCTGCTGGCTTTCTGCTGGGCTTTAGCCCTAGCGAAGTGTATCACCCACCAATGATATCGGGCGATTAATTCTCTTTTTTGATTCCAGTATCGATTATGGAAATGATCAATTATTGTCTCTTCGGCAAAACGGCTTTTTTTAGGTCCTTCAAAACTTGTGAAGACACAATCTGCTTTTATCTTGTCACCAAGATAGACCGGTTTGAGAAATTCAACATCACAACCAGCGTGAAATCCTCCTAAACCACGCCAGCCGAACTGTACCTGCGCAAAGCATGCCCAGATAAAGGATGGAGGAGCTATAATGCCACCATAGGGGGATTTCCCTGCGTAAGCCTCATCGGACCAGAGAGGATTAGCATCACCGATACCGTGAGCGAACTTTAATATCGCCATTCTAGTAGCGAATTCATTATGAGTAGAATCATCGATACGGAGGTTTATTCCCAATTTTGCCCGCATTCCATCAATCATTTCTTGAGTGATATGGGCTTCAGGCATTTTGACTTTTTGGACTGACATGGAACATTTCTTATATGTCATTAATATTCAAACAGTGAATCAACGTTATTGCTCTTGATGAAAAACTCAAGTAATAACAAAGTAGATGCCTTGAAGAGAATGTCAACAAGTTTGTTATTACCCGGCTCCCTAAAATAATACGTATACGTACATTATTTTGGATATAATATATCTTATCTCTTAGTAAATGTCAATTACTCAATAGGATGTTAGTATTACCCTTGATTTTGTTGCTGATTTATCCTAAATTATATGCGACAGATGGTTAAAAAATGAATCGATGATGATTTGAGGAAGGATTGAACATTATGAGGAAAATCGAAGATAAAGAATATGACATCTGGATACTGTTAAGTCGAGTGTACCACCTTATAGCCATGTTAAGAAAACTGGAGCTCTCAAAATACAATATTTTACCGGTACAGTCTTATATTTTATTCATCATCAAAGCTCTTGGAAATGAAACTACTCCCTCGAAAATATCCGAATACGTTTATCAACAGAGGAGTTCAATCTCAGACATACTTAATCGGATGGTAAAGCAGGGACTGATAAGAAAAACAAATAAGTCAGGCGGAAATAAACGCGTTATTGTTACCTTGACAGCCAAGGGAGAAAAGGCACTAGCCCTGTCAAAAAAGAGAGAATATCTTCGTAAGGTGATGACTTCGTTGACCGATGAGAAAAAACGGCAACTTGAATCAGCAATGGAAATATTACGCGATAACGCCATCAATGAGCTCTCTATTACCCAAAAGACCATCATGCGGCCGTCTCAGATATCTAAATATTATCGACAGAAAAACCTGTCGTAATTATTTGTTCCTTTGTTAAGATCATTTTCTGGAGAACATGGC
>DAIQQC010000003.1:31819-54778 GCA_036787005.1 Dehalococcoidales bacterium
TATAAAGTATAGCTAAATTAATGTACGTGTACGTATAACAAATAAATGATAGTACTTTAAGTTGTTTGTTCAAGATTTGCAAAGTCGTATAAATAAAAAATTTAAAAATATTAAGAATCTCCTCCTCTTAATAGGGTTAAGCGAGAGAGAAACAAGGTGATTGTGGTTTGTGTCGGTGAACTGCTTTCGCCTTGTATCTCTCTTGCGCTCTTTTGTATATTCATAAAAACCTGCCATCGCCGGCGTAAAGAATACAACGGGATGAAAGTAGGCTAGGAGGCTCTCGGTCTCCAAAGAGTTCGAACAGGCAGATTCCCATTTAGTGAAACTGGTCTTGTATGAAGCTAAAACCCGAGAATAAAAGCCATGTCTGGAGTTAGGATTTTATGATAGACCAGACGGCTGATGTAGCCCCTTAAAATACTGAACATCATTGATGGGAGTGGTTAGTGATACCAATGGCCCGTACTTAATCTGTTAGCCGACAATACTACAATTCAACTGGTAAGATTCTACAAGCCTTTTTATGTTATGCAAGACAATATCTGGAATAAGAGGTATACCAGCTATTGGGTAGACAAGGTTCAGGCTATCATACCTCGCCTTCCCTAGATGGTGCAATGGTAAAAGGTCAATATTTACCAGTGAAGTTAATTCACGGGCAAACTCACAAGTAGCTCTGATATTCTCTTCTGAATCATTATAACCCGGGATTAAGGGAATCCTGATATAGAGAGGAATATTTCTCTCGGAAATAGAACGAGCATTACTTAGAATAAGCTTGTTAGAGACACCGGTGAATTTCCTGTGTTTTTCGTCATTCATATGCTTAATATCCCAGAGAAAAAAATCAATGTAGGGTAATACTTTATCAATGTTCGTCCAAGGCACATGACCGCAGGTATCAACCCCAACATTGATGTTCTCTTTTTTCAGTGCCCGAAGTAATCCCTGAGTGAATACAGGATTCAAGAGGGGTTCTCCTCCCGAGATAGTGACTCCACCACGGGAGTGTCTGTAGACGATAACGTCCTTTTTCGCCTCCGTAAGGAGTTCTTCAATCGTCATTTCCCGTCCTAGCAGTTTTATGGCTTCTGTGTAGCAAACCTGAGCACATTTGCCGCAACCAGTGCACGTAGAACGATTAATACTCACCGTCACGCCCATTAAGTTTATGGCGTTCGTGGGGCAGACCGGGACACACTGTTCACAATGGATGCATCTTCCTGGGTAAAGAGCAATCTCAGCTTCGTCCTTCTGAGCCTCCGGCGTCGAACACCACAGGCAGCGTAACGGGCACCCTTTGAACAGAATTAAGGTGCGAATTCCCGGGCCATTGTGAATGGTCATTCTGGTAACGCTTAGAACGAGCCGCTTTACGTTGGTCGTTTCTGAATTTTCCACCAAGTCTGTTAGTGCTCCATTTGTGTCATCTATGTTGACACAGAAATCTTTGGGATAGCGTCTGCTTGACTAGATGGCCTGCGATTCTCAGGGGCAGAGGTTTTTACCAGGCTTGCTGCTCGGTACGATTAATAATATCGAGCTGTTGCTCCTCGGTAAGTTCGCAAAAGTAGGCACAGTAGCTGGCTACCCTGACCAGTAGGTCCCGATAGTTTTCTGGTTCTTTCATAGCCTTGCGTAGGAGTTCTGATGAAATCACGTTGAACTGTGTGTGATATATCCCCAGTTCTTCAACAGCCCTGAGGAAGGATACGAAGTTGTCCATATCGCGGTCAGTAGCCAGAAGCTGATGACTCAGCCTCAGATTCAGGGGACCACCCATGACAAACCGATGTGTTGGCAGTTTGCTAACTGACTTGACTACAGCCGTGGGGCCATTCTTGTCGACACCTGGCGACGGAGAAATACAGTCAGCCAGAGGTCTTGGATAGATACGTCCATTGGGTAAAGCACCAGGCCATGGCCCGAAGGATACATTGTTCTGGCCGATAATCCCAGCGCCAGTGTATAAACCACCGTAATACGGCAGCAGATCCTTCTGGGTATTAATCCAGTCCACCTTATCGTACCAAGTGTCCATCACCCAAGAGGCCCAGCTATCGGCGAAATCATTATCATTACCATATTTGGGTACGCCGTTAATGCAAAGTTGGCGAAGATTTTCGTGGCCATCCCAATTGGCCTTGATAGCCTCAAGCATTTGGTTCCATGTTATCTTCCTATCGCGATAGATTAGCTTGTCAATCACGGCTAGAGAGTCAGCGGTGTCGGCGAGGCCGGCGAGATATACACCGTAGGTAGTGTACCAGGCACCGCCCTGAGCAAGGTCAAGTCCCTTCTGCAACGGCCCCTCCGAAAGTGAAGAGCAAAACGGAGCCATCATCCTCTCAGCCTGTGCCTCCTTCACTAGTTTTATGCCCTTGGCCATATGCTTCATCCAGTAAGACACCTGATCCTGAAACGCCTGCTTCACTGCCGCCATGGACTCAAAATTCCTGGGATCACCGGTCAGCGGTCCTATCTGTCGGCCGCAGAGGACACACTTTCCGTTGTTCAGCGCCAGTTCCAGTATCTTGGGTAGAATGCAAACTCCTTCCCAGCTATGTTGCATGGTTATCTGAGGCAAACAAAGCTCGGAGCATCCCATTATCACGCACTGGCGCCAGTCCTCGATGGTTCTATCAGGATATGCCTTAGCCATCATTTGAATGGCTTTCCGGTCGCCAATAAATTTCGGTTTACCCCAGCCGAGACGGATGAGCTCGGTGGCTTTCTTTAGGTAATTATCCGGTGTCCCTTCCCATATTCTCATAGCGAATTCTGGCTGAGGCCGGGCTAATTGTTCCTCGGCTTCCAGACAGAGCATAGTTACTTCGTTGCAGGCGTCTCTACCATCATGGGTCTGACCCCCGATGGTTATCGTCTGACTTAGCCCCTGTCCTGGCTGGTAACTGGCAACGTTATAACTAAGGAGTATGGCCCACTCATTAAACTTTATCCAGAAACATTCCAGCAACTCCAGAACCGCGTCATGGTTCATCGTTTTCTCGTCAATTACTGATTTCCTGTAAAAGGGATACATATACTGGTCGACGCGTCCCAGGGAGTTAGCAAGGTTGTAGACATCGCAGTGGATGAGGACGTGTATCATCCATACGGACTGTAAGGCTTCCCACCAGTCTCTGGCAGGGTTTGCCGGCACCCGCTGGCAAATCCTCGCGATGCGCTCGAGTTCCTGCTTGCGCTTGAGGTCAGTTTCTTTGGCTGCCATTTCCCGAGCCAAGGCAGCATATCTCATGGCGTAGTCCATGGCCGCATCAAGTGCAATCAGCACTGCCTTGTAGAAATCACGCTTCTCATTAAGCCCGAAGTGCTGATAGGGCTGATCGAGCTGAACCAGATGCCACTCGACCTCTTCTCTGATGCCTTTGAGACCTTTATGGAGAACCTTTTCGTAGTTGGCCATCTGATGGCCAATGTCTTTGTCTAAGGATAAATCAGCGATGAACGGAATGTGAGAGCAGGAAGAAGTTATCGAGAAAGCCTTTTCCTTAACTTCGGTATCAGCGATTTCCAGAATATAATCACCAAGAGTCTTCCCCTTGAAGTAAGGGATAAGCACTTCTCGGAGCTCTTTCCTCTCTTGTGGGGTAATTATTATCTTTTCGTATGGGCGAATTTCAAAGTCCTTTACGGGGTCGCCTAGCTCTTCATTTACAAAACGAGACATTTCACTGGAGAAGGAGGCACCGCGTATTTTGCTGGTGATATTACCGGCGATGAGATCATCTTCCAGAATGTAGATAGTTTTCTCTTTAAGATAGGTCTCAAAGATGCGTGCTCGCTGAATGACTCTGGGTTCGTTCCTGTATTGTTCTAAAGCCTTCATCTCGGCACGAGCACGCTCCAGGCAAATCTCCATCGGTCTGAGAACACGATTCTTCAGCCTAAGAACACGCTCGGAACAGGTTGGAGTAAAGGACTCCCGCCGATTGCCTGCATCGCTGACTTTTTTATCACCATATACGGTTGATATATTCCGCCTCCTCTGAAGATCCAACCCTACCTTGAATCCGTGCTACTTACCACTGCTCCCCCTAATAATAAACTACCATCCATGTCTGTAACTGTCAATATAGTTAGGGCGAGACAAACGGGGTATCCGAAATGCAGCCTATATTCATTCTGACAACCCGCATATCATAATCCTTCCTCTACAAATCCATTGCTTATGTTAGCGGCCTGATTCGGTCAATGTAGCTCCTCTTATCAACTTAGTCTTGTGTGCCGTACGGAAATATGACATTCCAAAAGAATAACCCGGTATACTACCAGACACGATGATATGAATATCTTCCGGGTTTACGACAGGAACCTTTCCTCCTGGTTTAAGGGATTCGTTAATCACTGGTAAGCGGTCTTCAGGAATGGCATCGTGTGGAAAGAATATGTCTATATCGGGAGGTTTGGTATTAATCCTGTCACGTATACCCTGTATTTCCTGTTCACTGAGTTCTTCGTACGGTACTTTTGTGATCTCATAGATGTAGTCTCGCAAGCTTCGTTTACTATTATAACCGAGACGTTGCAACATGATAGCCAGTTCGGGATGAATGACGATTATATGTTTTCTGAGATGAGCAGCGGGGTTAGCCACCCCAACTTTATATTGGGCGAACGTACCGCGGTCAATAGCTACATCTTTTACTATACTCTTTAGGACCTCTTTTACATCCCAAGGCTCAACCACTCCGCCGCCATATATCCTCATGCCCAAACCACCCATGACGGTATCCACGGTCACGCAACTGTCTTTACGCTTGTAACCCAGGTCTTCATTAAACGTTTCCCAGGGACTCTGCTCGATATTTTCGGCGAAAGTGTAGAAGGTATGGGGGGACGGGCGGCCGATCAGTGCCATATCGATCTCTCCCGGCCACAGGTGCCCGAGATTAATTAGGCTCAATCTTACGGCGCGACCGATGGTATTGTTGGCTCGCCAGCCGTGACCTAATAAGCCTACGCCGGAATTCATGTTAATCTCTTTGCCAAGAGGCCCGCTTACCATTATCATGAGAGTAAAGGAACCTTCCGAACTCATCATGTGAGTGTAAGTACCCTCTTCAGCCAGGCATTCCATGGCTGCAATTATTACTGGCAGATACTCAGGCTTTGCCCCCGCCAACACCGCGTTAATAGCTATCTTTTTAACAGTCGCAATACCGTTTCGATACGGTATCCGTCCTATAACTTCGTCGGGAGAACGCCTAGTCCCCGATAGCATCTGCTGAACGGCTTGTTCCGTGGGAGGTATCAAGGGCAACCCGTCGCCCCAGTGGTTCTCAAGGTACAACTGGTTGAATGATTCAAGGGCGGACTCATAGTCATCTGCAGTGATCTTGATTGTTTCATCCGGGTATTTTTTCGCCTTTAGCTTCGGGTTTTTCTCCTCCGGTGTCAGGGGTCGGGTTAGAGCGCTAATAATAGCATCAATAGACGATTCGGCAACAGGTCTGATGTTTTCCACGGTCGACCGGTTCGGGTAATAATCGATGGAAGGCAGGCTTACGATACGTATCGAGGGCAGTCCCGCGTCCTCGGCCGACATTTTAGAAGTGTGAGTAGCGTTATCACCGACTATAAAAACGCCGGGTTTGCCAAGTCTCTCCAGCGCGACTACCTGCCGGCACTGGATCCATCCTCCCATCCCATTATCGGCGACGCCGTAGATAAAAGTATCCATTTCTTTCTTTGCCTTCTCCGCCGCCTTGGCATCTCCCCAGACGAGCCGCATGGTCGCCGCCGTTGGATACTTTTTGTTCAGCAGCTCTTCAACTGCAATACAGTACTTGTCCCCACCTTTCTTGCCATCCCAGATAATAGCGATCTTCTTGCCGGCCAGATCCTTTACGCGAGGGTTGACGAGCCCCGAAGGCGCCGGAACTTCAACCACACCCTGAGGGTTTAAACACACAAATGAAACTTTTTTCCCCAATTTTTTCCACTCCTTCTTCAATAAGTTTTTGTTTTCAAGGCAAAAGCCATGTTGCTATGTGTTATTATGCCATTGTTACCTCTTTTTGCAGATATGATGATATGAATCCGGGGAGGGAGCCTTATCCCCTCCCCGTTCATTAATGTTTTTATACCGCTACCTTTCGGTTTAAACTCAGGAGTCTTGTCGCTTGTTTGCTCTATATTAAGATTATTCTTGTATCCAAACCTCTTCGGCCGCGAACAAAGAACCGCTGCCTCTCTCAAAAAAGCCACCGTCCATGACAGTCGGTTGCTTGGCCCAGCCCAATCCGGCTTGCATAAGGGGGATTGCTGCCGCAATTTTCGATAGTTCATCGCAAGCAGCCCGTATCAGATCTAGGTCCATCGCAGGCGATGTCAGGCTGGCTAGCCTCGCTTCTAGGAATTCCGGTGGGGGCAAAAAGTTTTTATTCCACATGAATTCCGGGCCCAGAAAAAACATGAAAGTACCATTGTAGTTCGCGCTGGACATCACTGGCTGGATAACCAGGACATTGTTGAGGGAGTTTGAATCAACGATAAATCCGCCCATATTCGCCGGGAAAGACAAGTCCGCAATAATGCCTACATCCTCAAGATTGCTCTGCAGGGCGACGGCAATATTACGGTCGACTATCGCCGGGTTCACGAGAATCGTTGTATGGAAGCCTTCTTCATATCCTGCATCTTCCAGGAGCTGCCTGGCTGTTGCAACGTTATAGACGCGTGCATAGGCAAAGTTTGGATTGTAGGCAGCGTTGGAGGGCGGTACTAATTGATAAGGGGCTTCCCAATAACCGTAACTGAAGCCATTAGCCAAAGATGCACGGTCAATAGCGTATTCTACCGCCTCGCGGACTTGCTGGTTGGCGTAGGGGGATTCTGGATGGGCTGAATCAGGCAGGAATGAATAAACGGTGATAATTTGGAAGTCGACAATTAGGCCGGCAGCTTCGAGATCCTTGGCCATCTTACTCGGTTCAAGTTCCAGCATATCCGCCTCTCCGGCCTGCATGGCGGCTTTTTGAGTAAGCGGATCAGCCACATACATAATATCTATGGCATCCAGATAAGGCCTACCTTCGATCCAATAATCCGGGTTTCTAACGACGTTATACCCGACATCACGCTGAAAACTCTCGAACTTGAACGGGCCAGTGCCTATTGGATTGTTTCTCATCCAGTCAACCCCGTTCGTCTCAAAAGCCGTAGGTGAGACCATCCAGGTCCCGGCGCTATCAGCGAATGAATTCAGAGCCGTATTAGTCCACATCCGCAGGTTGACCTTGATGGTATAATCATCGATGATATCTACTGAAGCCCAATATTGTGCATAAGATGACATGGCGGTAATATGGTTGTCCAGATTCCACTTTGCCGCTGTAGCGTTGAAAGGGGTCCCGTCATGAAATTCAACATCTTCCCTCAGTTCGAAGGTAATTGATGTTAAATTATCGGCTACTTCATAAGATTGTGCCAGCCAGGGATATACCCCTCCTTCGTTATCGCTGCGGAGAAGGGGTTCCAAACAGAATTGGTAAGAAGTCGCGTCGGGGCCGAATACTTCCACCGGCCAGCCGCCGGGTGTCTGGGGACCGGCGATGAGCATGATTCTCAGGGTGCCGCCGTACTTGTAAGCATCGGTAGGAGTTGGGTTAGTTGTTGGTGTCGGGGAAGAGGTTGGAGTTATGGAAGGGGTAGATGTAGCCGTCGGTGTTGGAGTTGACGACGGGGACGCCGTGGGGGTCGCTGTAGGTTCGCCGCAACCGATAAGCATCGAGACGCTAGCCAGCAATGCCAACAAGGTTAAGAGCAACCTTCTCATTTGTTAACCCTCCTTTTTACTTTTGCATTTTGGTTTTTTTATAACAGCCACATTGATACTAAATCTTTTATGTTTTCCTGATTAGTACTTAGTAGTAAGCCTGAGGCCTTTCTCATAATTCAATTTGCCAATATAGAACTCCTCTTCATTTTCCGGCGGGATTATACCGGCAGCTTTGACGCCGGCTCTCATGCCGTCTTTTTGTGCTTGGAACAAGACCATGGACGGCTTCCTGAAAATGCCGCCGTTGCCACCGCACAGCCATTGCATGTATTTCATGCCCAGCATGCCGCTCCGGAACGCCACATCGCGAGCACCAATCGTAATCGGGTATAGTTCCCAATACAGGTCCATAGCTTTAAGGAAGTCCCCGGTGCGGAATTCACTGAACATCTTAAGGATACGGGTCTTTTTTACGTTCGCCCCATCGAAAATGGTGTAATCGGCCGGTCCGGCGTACTGCTGCTTGTATTTCCCAACTGTTATCGGCCATTCGGAAGGTTCTGCCGCCTGGAACAATATTTTATCCCCTACCCTGTGGGAAACTTCAGCCCACTTGCCGATGCCATCGCCCAGGTAGGCTTTGATGGCTACCACATTCGGGATCTCCGTTATCTTTTCGATGAGGACGGGATTAAACTGGCTCGGGTGGAACCGACCGAAGTCGAAAAATTGCTTGGGCCAGAGGTCTATCGCAAGGTTGGTGGAATCGCATATCTTCTTGGTGACGCGATAAATATCATCTTCATTCTTGGGACGGAACATCAGGGGCCAACCGAGAAGTACGTGGGCCCCGCCGACTTTCTCGAAATGTTTGAGCAGTTCTATATCCTCGTCGACGGTATTATCTCCGGAATACATGGAAACGAGCGCCTTGCCCTTAGCCTCTTCACAGGCAATTTGGACAAATCTCTTGCGTTCTTCAAAAGTCATATCGCAAATTTCTTGCTGGCAAAAAACGCTGAAGGCACCTTTGTTGATGGTATGCCGGACATCCCACCTGATGCCTTCTTCATCCAACTCTTTCATGTCGGGGGTAAAGGATGGGCTGATACAACTACACAATCCCTTGTAGTTTTTTTTAGCCCATTGTTTGGCTTCCGATTTCGTAAACTCCATAAACAGCTCCTTCAAATATCTCGAATAAAAGTAGCTGAGTTTTCTTTGTTTTTTATCGAAATAGCCTTACTTATCCAGCCAGATCGTCTCCGGTTTCCAGCCAGCTCCCCAGTTATTCCAATCTGCGTCTTTGACATAGGATAAAAAGGCATATCCGGTACCACCGCATAACACAGGAATAACCTGAGCTTCCTGGGACATATAATCAGTTACGGCGCGGATGAGATCAACATCCATCTCAGGCGCGTTCATGGAGGTATTATACAACTCTACAAATTCTGGCGTTCTCCCCCACACCGAATTCATGAACGTCATGCCGGGACGGAATGCAAAAGCTAACGCGCCATTCCAGTTCGTCCCGCCAAAGATAGGCTCTAATAGCAGAACGTCGGTCAGCGTGTTAGAATCCTGCATAAACTTCGGTATCGCGGCCGGGACACTAATTTCAAGATCGATGCCTATCTCGGCAAGGTTGCTCTGTATTGCGACTGCAATATTTCTATCAATTCCAACGGGTATTACCAGGAGAGTTGCGTCAAAACCATTCGCGAATCCCGCGTCTTCCATTAACTGCCTTGCTTTTTCCAGGTTGCGTTCGCGAGCATAGGCAAAGTCAGGATTATATGGCATGGAGGATTCGGATGGTATCTGGTAAGGTGCCTGCCAGAATCCATAGCTAAAGGCATTGGCTATGGCCTCACGGTCAAGAGCGTACTCCACCGCCTCGCGCACTTCCTTAATGGCGAAATGCGACTCCGGATGAATAGTATCGGGTAGCAGGCAGAATACGGAGGTTACGTTTACTTCTACTTCGAATCCCATGCCTTGGAGATCAGCTGCCATTTTAGCCGGCTCGATCTGCAAAATATCTGTTTCTCCAGCCTGTAAAACCGCTTTCTGTGTCAGCGCGTCGCCTACATAAAGGATTTCGATCTCGTCCAGATAGGGTTTACCCGTGTCCCAATAATCAGGATTCCGCACTGCCTTGTAGCTGACATCGCGCTCAAAGCTGACGAATTTGAACGGGCCGGTCCCCACTGGATTATTTCTCATCCAGTCTTCTCCATTTTCTTCGTACGCTTCTAGCGAGACCATCCAGGTGGCAGTACTATCAAGACCGGTGACTATCGTGTTGGTCCAATAATTTAGGTTGAGCCGAATCTCATAGTCGTTAATGACATCAATCGATTTCCAACTTGGTTGTGTCATGGTAGCGATAGTGTGATCCAGACACCATTTGGCAACTGTGGCGTTAAAATCACTCCCATCATGGAATTTAACGCCTTTTCTGAGTTTAAAAGTGATTGATGTCAGATTATCGGCCACTTGATAGCTCTCTGCCAAACAGGGATAGGCATTACCATCGGAGTCAAAGTGGACGAGGGGTTCAATGATGTGAAAGGAGGATAGGAAATCGTTAGCAAAAAGCTCCCAGGGTAAGCCACCAGTCCCTGACGGACTAGCCCATAGGGTTAATGTAAGTTTGCCGCCGTACTTGTAAGCATCGGTAGGAGTTGGAGAGGTTGTCGGAGTCGTGGAAGTTGTTGGAGTTATAGAAGGAGTAGATGTGGCCGTTGGTGTTGGAGTTGACGACGGGGAAGCTGTGGGTGTCGCTGTAGGTTCGCCGCAACCGATAAGCATCGAGACGCTGGCCAGCAATACCAGCAGAGTCATGAGCAACCTTTTCATTTTGTTAAGCCTCCTTATCTTTATATTTTTGTAGATGTACCGTAGTTAAAACACTCATCAAGCCTCGTATTTCTTTAGTCTGGCGCCTTTGGCATAATTTGCCCTGCCTACGTAGAATTCTTCTTCAGGTTCACGTGGGGTAACGCCCATGGCTCTAACACCTGCCCTCATTGCTTCTTTCTGATAATCATATAACCTGCCCGTGGGCTGCCTGACGCTACCGCCATTGCCTCCAACTAACCAGTGTGCATATTTATCGCTTAGAGCGGTGACAATGCCCGTATGGAAATAAGAGCCCTCTAAACCTCCACCACCACCTCCTCCCATCCCCTTTTGTCCTTCCCAGTACATATCCAGCGCTTTATCAATATCCCCCTTGACTAATGTGTTAAACAAATTAACCATACGCGGATTTTCCGGAGTCTGCATGGCATAGAAAGGCCCGGCTCCCGACCATTGTTGGCCGTAAACCGGCACGGTGATAAACCATCTATCCGGCATGGGGTCATTGACCAGGATTTTATCTCCGCAGAGCCGGAAAGACATAACAGAAATGGCCATGGAACTGCCACCGCCGATTTTCATGCCAACAACATTAGGAATATCTGCAATCCTGGGGAGGATTTCCGGTGGGAAATAACTCGGGTGCATTTTTCGAACATGAAGTCTGCCCGGGTAAAACACAATTCCCAGATTGGTAGAATCACATACATATTTATACTCCGCGTAAATATCCTCTACCGAACGGGGATAATACTGGATGGGGTGACCAACGGTTGCAAACGTACAGCCGACTTTTTCCATATGATGCAGCATTTCGATATCTTGCTCGACGGTATCCTGCAATACCGTGGCCGAAACGTGGATTCTACCCTTGACTTCATCACAAACTATTTCCACGAATTTTTTCCGCTCTTCGAAAGTCAAACCACAGGCTTCTACTGCCACCAAAACTGAGGTAAAGCCATTGGCGATAATGTGATTAACATCCCACCTGATGCCTTCTTCATCCAGTTTCTCTAAATCCGGGGTAAAAGATGGGAAAATAGGGACCTCTAAGCCTTTCAATTGTCTCTTTGCCCATTTTTTTGCTTCCGTCTTGGTAAATGGTAAAGCCATTAAGGCCTCCTTAAAATAACATTAATCTCTTTGCGTACCCCTATTTTTATTCTCTATAGACTTACTTTAACCTTGAGAAGTGCAAATACGTTGTCTTATTCCCCAAAACCGTGCGGGTTTTTTACCCCGTGCCAATGCAAAACATCATTTTTTGACACAATAATAACAAGATTGGTATGCATATACGTATACGTACTTGATTTTTAATTACCCAATAATATAATATGCTTAAAGGAATGTCAAGTCTTTTGTTGAACAACAATATTCATTGTTCTAAGAATTAATTGAATAGAATCCGGACGTTAATGGGGAGGATCATTCATGGAAAAACAAAAGACTGAGTTGACTAAGGAACAGAAGCGTGAGCAGAGGTTACAGAAATGGCTTTCGCCACCTGGTATAACTTTTCATGATTCCACAGCCGAGAAAACCTATAAGGAGAGAGTCACCCGATTCATGAAGGCATTTTTATGCACGGAACCAGACCGTGTTCCGGTGATGGTACCGGCCGGTAACTTTCCTCTTCGCTATGCGGGTTTGAGCCTTAAACAGGCGATGTATGACCCCACTCTCATCCGCCCTACATGGAAGAAATTTATGAATGATTTTTATTATGATATGGATGATTTTCTGGGACCAGCGGGTATTAGTTGCGGTCGGATGCTTGATATTCTGGACTATAAGTCGTTTAAATGGCCAGGACATGGCCTGGCCGATAATGCGGACTATCAGCAATACGTGGAAAAAATCTTGATGCATGAGGATGAATATGGTGCATTGCTTAAGGATCCCTCCGATTTTGGTTTCAGGGTTTTAATGCCAAGAGTCGTGGGGGCTTTAGAGGCAATAAAAAATTTCCCTCCGTTAAGCTCGTTGATGGGTATGCCTATCATGTTTGCCTATCCTTTTACCAGACCGGAAGTACGGGCGGCGTTTCAGAAACTTATCGAGGCTGGTATAGAACTTGAAAAATTCCAGGCACACCTTATGACCGTTAATAGAGACGCCGTCGCCGCTGGATTTCCGATGAGTATGGGTGGTGTCGCCTTGGCTCCTTTCGATATGATTGCCGATCACCTGCGGGGGACACAAGGCAGTGCTATAGATATGTATCGTCACCCGGAGATACTCCTCGAAGCTACTGACATGATTCTGGAACAAATGATAGAGCGTACCATTGCCAGCGTCAACGCCATGGGTGTTTTTACGGTGAATTTTCCCCTTCACAAAGGAGACGATACCTTCATGTCCAATAAGCAGTTTGAAAAATTTTATTGGCCGAGTTTAAAAAAATTAATCCAGGCTCTTATCGACGAAGGTATTATGGTTTCGCTTTTCTGCGAAGGCCGCTACAATAATAGATTGGAGTATATCGGGGATTTTCCGAAGGGGTGGGTAACCTGGCAATTTGACCAGACGGATATGGCAAGAGCGAAACGCATGATTGGGAACAATTGCTGTGTCGTTGGCAACGTGCCGGCTTCATTGCTATCTTTGGGTAAAGTTGAAGAAGTTAAAGAATATTGCCGTAAACTTATTGAAGCCTGTGCCCCCGGTGGCGGCTATGTACTCACCGGCGGTACCGCGGTAACGGAGGCTAAACCTGAAAATCTCCGCGCTCTTATGGATGTCGCTAGCAAATATGGTGTTTATAGTTAGGTTTTCGTATGAATAATCTTAGTTATGAACCAAAAGAAAATTAAAGTAATATAGGTAGAAATACGGTGGATAGGTATACCAAGGTTCTTGATCCTACCGGCAGGGTGGAGGAGAAAAACTCAAGACTTCACCCGGTATCGATAACATGGATGGGAAAGCCATCGGATTGGTGGATAACTAGAATGCCAATCTCTTGAAAGGAGTATCGATATGGATTTTATAAATATCGACCATCTGGTGAGAGGATCAATAGACATGCACATGCACCCGGGACCGGCAGCGGGACCATGTCGTGTTGATGCCATCGAGGCAGCCAGGCAGGCGCAGCAGGCGGGGATGCAGGCTATAGTTCTTAAAAGCCATAGTTATACCGCCGCTGCCGTCGCCGTGATCGTCAATCAGCTTGTCCCAGGTATACGCGTTTTCGGCAGCGTCTGCCTAGATTTTGAATTAGGCGGACTTAACTTTCATGCCCTGGAGAGCGCGGCTATGCTCGGTGCTAAAGTGGTGTGGATGCCCACGTTTTCTGCGATTAACTCTATCAATAGAATGAGAGCGTTGGGACTTCCATTGGAGGGTGAAGGAATATCCCTCTTAGATCAAGCAGGGAAACTGGTACCGGAAATGCAGCGTATATTGTCAACGATAAAAAAACATAATATGGTGCTGGCTACCGGTCATATTTCTCCGCGAGAGGTTTTCTCCTTGATAAATGAGGCACAAAGAATTGGTATTAAGAAAGTTGTTGTTACCCATCCCACGGATAAAGAATTTGCCGAAGAGCTTTTAAGCCTGGATGAATTGCAGCAATTGGCAAGGATGGGAGCGTTTATCGAATTTACCCTTGTTGGCATGTTACCAAATGAGTTCTGCCACGATCCGGCACAAATAGCCAAAATAATAAAGTCCATCGGCCCGGAACACTGCATCATCAGCACCGACCTAGGGCAACCACAGAACCCCCTCCCGGTCGAGGGCATGAGGTTACTTATCGCCACCATGCTTCATCACGGATTATCACAAGCAGAAGTTGAATTGATGGCTAAAATGAATCCCGCAATCCTTTTAGACCTGGATAAAAACTCTGAAATTCGGTAATAAACGAGGCCATTTAACGGATATTATTGCCTTGATTTCAGGAAAATGAAATATGAAGGTACATAGTGGGGTGCATCTAAATAAAAAAAGGAGTGTAAAGATCGACATGACAAGCAAAAAAGTAGTGGTGTTGAGACCGCAAGGCAAAGCTTCTCCAATACAATTGGTGCCAATGGCACCTCGGCTTGATACTCTCAAGGGCAAAACAATATACATCGTAGACATGAATTTTCCACGAACCCATCAATTCTTTGAAGAGATGCAACGAATGCTCGCCAATAGATATCCCGATACGGCCTGGGTACTCAGGATTAAAATAGGCACTTACTTTCACAATGACCCAGCGCTATGGGCTGAAATTAAAGAAAAAGGCGATGGAGTTGTAATGGGTATCGGTCAGTTAGATACCTGTACGCCGTCGGTCATCATCTTTTGCTCAATATTAGAAAAATTAGGCGTACCTACAGCACCCGTTGTTACCGAGGCATTTCCAGGGCTCGCAAAGAGCTTTGCGTACAAGAAAGGAATGCCCGAAATTCGATTTACTTTTGTTCCCCATCCCTTCGCAAATAGACCACTCGAGGTGCACCGGAAATATCTCCAAGGTAATGACCCAATAAACGGCAAGCCAGTGTTAGAAGGAATTGTTGAGGCATTGACCAAACCGATAACTGATAAGGAAAAGAAAACAGGGACTATAGAAAGGTCAATGCCAAGGCTGCTAGAGCCTGATACCCCGGAGAATCTGGAGCGCCTCTTTCTTGAAAAAGGATGGACTGATTATCTCCCGATAGTGCTTCCTACGGAAGAAAGAGTAGCCGAGATACTTAAAGGAACAAGCCATAAACCTGATGAAATTGTCGGTATGATGCAACCCATCCCTCCCAACGAGGTCTGGGAACGTCGCTTAAAGCAACTTGGTTCTGGTGCGAGAAGAGGTGCTGAAAGAGATTTACCGGTGATAATGCAACCCTCACCTCCTCATGAAGCCTGGGAATACACCGTAGAGCATATCGCTATTAACGCTGTGATGGCAGGAGCCAAACCAGAGCATTTCCCGGTAATATTGGCTATTGCATCGACGGGGGTAACATCACTGTTCAGTTCCGCGACCTCGATGACTAGAATGGTCGTTACTAATGGACCTATACGGAAAGAAATAAATATGAATTGCGGCCTAAGCGCACTCGGCCCATTTAATCAGGCTAACGCTGTCATTGGAAGGGCTTGGACACTCATATCCAAAAATCTGGGAGGATCGATACTGGGTGAAACTTACTTGGGTGATATCGGTAATAACACCAATTACAATAATAATTGTTTCGCCGAGAATGAGGAGGCACTGCCTGAAGGATGGAGTCCTTTTCATGTACAAAAGGGGTTTAAGTCAGATGAAAGCACTGTAAGTATTTTAGGTGGTTGGAGCCTGCTTAACTATGCTGCTTATAAACCACATCCACATCACGAAATAATGAAGCGGCAGTTGCTTAGTTTTGAAACCAGTGGAGCCGGCACACATCACACTCCTGGAATAAACCCCGGAACTCAAGCTACTCTTTTGTTGAGCCCGATAACGTCTAAGGATCTTAAGAATGAAGGCTTTGAAAGTAAGGAGCAGTTAAGCCAATGGCTTAAGGAAAATACGTATATGACTCTCTGGAACTATTGGGCGGCTATGCCTGGTGACTTGGAATCTGCCAGGGCAGGTAATGAGCCATTTGCATCTTTGCTGAAACTTCCACCAGAAGCGAACTCGCCCTTACCGCTTATCCTACGCGGTGTCCCGGTTGAGATCGTGGTAGTTGGGGGAGGAACCGATGCATTTTGGATGGCTGGAGATCTTTCATGTATGGCGTCAGCATCAGTGGATACATGGAGGTAAAAACTCAACGAAATCCCGCTTCGTTTTTAAAGGTACTGTTGCGGTATAATATTCACAACGATATTGCATTGGTCTGCTCCCCGAAAAACTCTCATCATGAACGGTACAGTTTTTTGGGAGCAGATCAATAATATGGTTATTCTCGGAGATACTAGAACAGTAGAACGTATGCTTCTTCTCAAGGTAACAATAGCTTGTTTTGTTCACCATTACATTTCATCGTTTTGTTCACAAACACTCAAACACTCACTCTAGGCACTTTGGAAGATCGATGTCGATCCCGATGAGGTCCGCACCCCGGTCAACTTTATGATGATTTCATTGACGAGGCCGAGAACATCTCCGAAGAAAAATCCGAAGAGGAGGATTGATTCCCCATTTCCCCTGGATAATCTCTGCCGGCGGGCTGTTCCGGGGTAAACAAGCGATAAAAGAGGTCACAATTAAGACACTTAAAGATATACCATCACGCACGATTTACGGTAAAATGGAACATCCTTCAAAGATACGAAGTTTACACGCCCATTAATCGGCTTATTTGGTACTAAAAAGACAGTAATTGCTCATGAAATGTATCTAGGGAATCGTTATTTAAAAAGACTCTCTTCAAATTAAAAAAATATTGTGTTTCATGGGCAGTTCGACTACACTCCGTCTCTCCATCTCTTAAATTTCATTTAGTATTCAATCAACTGGATTGAAACTTAACTCAAAGGTTTCATGTGTGGTATGCTGTGACTCCTTTTACATATTCTTTGATTTTTTATTAGTCAGTCTTTTTTGTAAAAATGGTAAGCTGAAATTATGCCCTAATACGTCATGACCCGTATTGATAATCCGCTCGAGACAGGTTGCTAGTTGTTCTTTTTCCATCAAAGATAAATCAACAAAAATGATTTCTATTGATTTCCTGGGTATGGTATTTGCGATGTTCCTGGCTTTCTCCGTAATAATTACTCTATATTTTCTATCATTATTTTGTTTTTCTTTCTTCACCAAACCAGATTCAGCCATCCTGTTCACAAGTGTGGATACGGAATTATGTTGTCTAACAATAATCGATGCTATTTCATCAATGGTAGCTGAACCTTTATTGATTAAAAGCGCGTGTAAAATAGACATCTGCTCTATGGTTATACGATATTCCGAAAGTTCCAATTCTCTTGCCCTGGCAACAAGCGACTTGGCGTGGTCTAGGAGTCCCCAAAGATAAGCGTCGTTTAAGGTATTGTGGCTCCTGAATTCCCGTTTTTCAACCATTGCCAACTCCAAATCTGGGAATACTCCGTTGTAGCATGCTAAATGCTTCAGATTATTATATTATCAAGCATGATATCATATTTGACAATGTTAATAAAGAGTGGTAATATTAGCACTAAAATATCGTCAGGAGGCTTTTATGCGTTACCGAACGGCATTATTTCCCATTCTTGTGATTATTCTTGCCATAAGTCTACTAATTTCAGGGTGTGGTACTCCCAGCACCCCTACCGCAACGCCCACTACAACCCCTACCCCTACCCCTACACTTACTTCACCAACAGCTACAGCTACGTCAACTACCACCCCAACTCCTACTCCTACTACCACTCCAACCGAACAAACCGGCGGCGTCTTAACGGTAATTTCACCTTATGCTCCTACTTCATGGGGTTACCCTGTTAAGGCCGGCGCAGGTTTTGCAGCCGTCTTTGCATCCATACCAGTGTTTGAAAGTTTTATTGACGCTGATGTCAATGGTAACATTAGACCTGAACTAGCCACTTCTTGGGACATCGCGTCGGACCTGTCTTCCATCACCTTCGAACTGCGGCAAGGGGTGAAATTCCATGACGGTACTCCCTTTAATGCTGAAGCCGCCAAATGGAACCTGGATCTGTTCCTCGTCCGCGGTACCGGATCCCCGGTCGACTGGGAATCTGTCGAAGTCGTAGGTGAATACACGGTCCGTATAAACTTAAAAAACTTTAAAAATACCCAGCTTTCTAACATGACCTACGGTATGGTTTCTCCATCTTCTGTTGAAGAGAATGGGACGGATTGGGCGGGAACGAACCCGGTCGGTACAGGACCTTTTAAATTCAAGAGCTTTGTGCCCAATACCTCCCTCGAATATGAAAGGTTTGATGATTACTGGGGAGGTAAAGCGTATGTTGATGGCATCGAATTTATCTACATTGTCGATGCAACTACAGCAGGAATAGCCTTTAAGGCTGGTGATGCATTGGTCTGGGAAGGTGCGGATGCTAAAACAGCATATACATTAGCACAATACAATTACCAGAGATTCTCCCGGCGTGGCCCCATCATGAACCTTATCCCTGATAGCGCTAACCCGGATTCGCCTTTTTATATAAAAGAGGTGCGTGAAGCAGTTGAATATGCCATTGACCGCCAGGCAATTGTCGATACTTATGGTTATGGCGCGTGGGAAGCAGTGTATCAGCCTAATGTCCCCGAACAATTTGGCTATGTACCGGATTTAGCCAAGCGCGAATATAACCCGGATAGAGCCAGAGAATTACTTGAACAAGCAGGTTTCACGGAAGAAATCCACATCACCATAATTACATCAACCGCTTTCCCGCAGGATCCATTGGTGGCTATTCAGGATAATCTTGCTGACGTCGGCATAATAGCAACTATCGATGTCCAGGCCCCCTCCAAATGGGCAGAAACAAGAGTAACCGGCTGGAGTAATGGGCTCTTCTACGTGACCCATGGCGCCACGGACTATAACTACTGTGCTTACCTCGAGCGTTACCTCTTACCAACCAGTAGTTTTGCGGGAAAGTCCATCGGATATCCGGAAGGCTGGGTGGATCTTATCACTCAAATGATGCTTGCTTCTGATCCTGATGAAATGGCCACATTAGCCCAACAGGCTGTCCGGATAGAAGTTGAGAACGTGCTAGAAATCCCGCTCTGGGTTCAAGCGGAAGTGTATGTCGCTCACCCGTCTGTACATGATATGGGTATCGGCACACACGGCGATGGCTTCTCCTGGAACACAAATACAGTGTGGATAGGCGAATAACAACACTTGAATAATTTGTATCCGTAGGTTTAAACTACGAGATATAAAATTCAAGTAATATACTGAAAAAGAGGCTGTATATGTTGGTTGACAAGCTAGCATATACAGCCTCCTGTGTACGGTTCTTGAATCGTACCTGTCCCAAAACAGGACTTTTATGGTAACATATATCACGCGCCGGTCGATACAGGCAATACTGGTTGTAATCATCATTACGTTTCTGGTGTTCTTAGTCATCCGTCTTCTACCCGGCGATCCGATTCTTATTTATCTATCTTCACAGGATTTACAGACACTCACCGAAGAACAGATCGAAGCTGTTAAAGCCCAATTCGGTCTGGATAAACCGCTTGTAGTGCAGTACGTAAGCTGGATAGGTAGTCTTTTCCGTGGTGACCTGGGAATTTCTATTTTTTATAGTCAGAAAGTGTCCACCCTTATCGGTCAAAGATTGCCAGTAACGCTTTTTTTGGGTGTCATCGCTTTTGTTTTTTCGCATGTATTCGGCGTCATCGCAGGCACCATCTGTGCACTAAAAAGGGGAAAATGGATAGATACCGTCGTCACAGTTATCGCCAATTTCGGCATCACTGTTCCCAGTTTCTGGATGGGTATTCTCCTGATTTATTTTTTCGGCCTCGTGTTGGACTGGTTCCCACGCTTCGGTTATGTATCCCCAGTAGTCGATATTATAGACTTCTTACATCACGCTATCCTACCTGTAATATGTCTTGCCATTTTTCCTATCGCATTGGTGACACGTCAGACTCGTTCGAGTATTCTGGAAGTTACCCGACAGGATTACATTCGTACCGCTTGGTCAAAGGGATTGAAAGAACAGACAATTGTTGTCAAACACATGCTGAAGAATGGACTGATACCGATTATAACTTTGAGTGGCATTGGGTTGAGCTATATCCTCGGCGGTTCAGTATTGATAGAAACAGTGTTTAATATCCCGGGCATGGGACGCCTTGGAGTGGAAGCAATTCAAAGTCAAGATTATCCCATTGTACAAGCAATCGTTCTTCTTACCGCCATCATGGTAGTCTTAGTCAACTTTATCGTAGATATTACTTATGGATGGCTTGATCCACGGATAAGATATGGATAAGAAAGAATTTTTAGAACGTGGCTAGAAAACCGATAGATACCCCTGTTACTACATTAACTGAGGTAATACCTCACGTCGATGAATTCCGGCGAATCATACGGGTGATGGTCTCCCGTAAAATAGTCATCGTTGGAATAATCATAATTATCGTCATGATTCTCGTCGCCATTTTTGCTCCCTTACTAGCCCCATATGATCCATATAAGACCCACTTACGTGAGTCTCTTCAACAGCCAAGCTCAGAGCATCTTCTTGGAACAGATTCGCTAGGTAGAGACACGCTTAGTAGAATTATTTATGGTTCACGTACTTCCCTCATGGTAGGTTTCGTTTCTATTTTTATTGCATCTGGCATCGGTATGCTGCTGGGACTAACTGCTGGGTATTATGGTAAAGCTTACGGAGCGCTTGTAATGCGGTTCATTGATGCCTTGATGGCCTTCCCCATGATATTGATGGCTCTTGTCATCGCTGCCCTCCTTGGCGGGGGCATCACTAACGTAATAATCGCTATCGGTATCAGTTTGACCGCGGTATATGCTAGATTAATGCACGGTCAGGTTCTTTCAATTAAAGAGAATGATTATGTTTTGGCATCAAGAGCAATGGGTGCCAGCAATAAAGTGATTATGTTCCAGCATGTTTTTCCTAATTGCCTGCCTCCGATGATCGTTCTTATCACCATGCAATTGGGTTCGGCTATCTTAGCTGAAGCCGGTTTGAGCTTCCTGGGTGTAGGTATTGCTCCCCCAGGTGCTTCTTGGGGTTCAATGGTCAATGATGGGTATAAATATCTCCTCGATTCACCGATACTATCTTTTGCACCGGGTCTTGCTATCATGCTGGTAGTATTCGCCTATAATATGGTGGGTGATGGTCTACGCGATGCGCTCGATCCACGCCTAAGGGGCACGTTATAAGCTCCAGGATTTTAAGGAAAGTACACCACCACACTTAAACTAACAAAGGAGTTGTAATGGTAAATACTTTCAAACAAAAATTTATTCAGGAAAACCTTAAAACCAATATATATGCAGAAGCTGATGTAGTCGTGGTGGGGGGAGGACCCGGGGGGCATTCCGCGGCTGTCGCCGCCGCCAGGAACGGAGTAAAAACCATATTAGTTGAAAGATACGGGCACCTTGGTGGTATGGCGACAGGTGGAATCGTGATACAAATCCCTCATATGAGCGATGGGGGAAAAGAACCGGTTATTGCTGGACTTGCTCTGGAATGGCTGGAAAGGCTTGATATGATCGGCGGGACACTTCGTCCCAGAATGCAGGACTTAGGATCTGATGATCAAAATCTGGTTAAAAAATGGCGTCGGTTTTTCGGTAATGTCATCAACGGTAGAATAGAGCACACCGCGTGGGTAGACCCCGAATTATTGAAATGCGTTTTAAACGATATAGTGGAAGAGGCGGGGATAAGATTGCTTTTACACTCCTGGGGGGTCCGGGCGATTACCGAAGGGGAACAGGTGAAGGGCGTAGTATTTGAAAGCAAATCCGGCCGCCAGGCAATACTCGGGAAAATCATAATAGATGGTACCGGTGATGGTGATCTTTTACCCTCTGCTGGGGCAGCTTTCGATGATTTTCTCGAGCCGAAAGCAAGAAGTTCAATGTTGGCCCTAGTTTTTCGGCTGGGAAACTGCGATTATCAAAAATACTGCGATTTTAAGGAATCTCATCCTCAAAAATTCGAGGAATTATTGAATGGGCTTACCAAAGCTGCCGGGACTTACCTTTTACCGCTGCCATCCCCGCGTAACGATATCCTGTGGTTCAATAACTGGATACCGGATCTGGTCTGTACTAAAGTTGAAGACCTGACGACGTTGGAAGTGGAAATGCGGAAAAAAATACTCAAGGGACATGCATTCCTGAAAAAGAATTTTCCAACATTTAACAATAGCTATATTTTAGATACAGCCTCACAGACCGGGACGCGCGGAAGCCGCAGGCTTATCGGCAATTATATCATCACCAAAGATGACTTTCAGAATTGTAAAAAATTCGAAGACACTATTGCCGTTTTTCCGCGATTGGGTCCTCCGAACACAACCGATGTTAAACGGGTTTACATTCCATACCGCGCACTAGTACCAGATAAAATTGAAGGATTATTGGTTGCGGGACGCTCTTTTTCTTCAGATTTTGCGGCAAATAACATGGCAAACCTGATTCCCCATTGCATAGCGATGGGACAGGCGGCTGGTACGGCTGCCGCTATCGCCGTACAGCAGAACATATCACCGCATAAAATCAATTATGCTACTCTACAACGTAATTTGCTAAAACAGGGAGTGGCTCTACCGGGCATTGAAATAATTAGTTAAGATGCTTGATCTGTAAGAGAGGCCCTAAACGTGGTTGAGATACTAAAAGTAAATGACCTGGTTACGCACTTCAAGACGGAAAGCGGCGTGGTAA
>DAIQQC010000147.1:0-2245 GCA_036787005.1 Dehalococcoidales bacterium
TTATTGACTGTCTTGACGCCGATTTCCCCCAGCTTTTGCAGCACCTGCTGGTTATGCACTACCGCCCCCAGCGTCTCCACCCCGCCGCGCTCGCGGGCGACCTTTTCCACCAGGTTGATCGCCTGTCTTACCCCGAAGCAGAAGCCCGTCCGTTTAGCCTTTTCAATTATCGTCGGCTTTTTTCTTGGCATATTTCCCTCGGTATTCGGGCGGCAGGATCGCGGCGATTTTCCTCATGATGCCGCTGGTCAGTTCCTCGCGCTCGGCTTTGGTCAATCTCCCGTTCCTGGGCGGCATGCTGAAAGCCTCTCCCAGGGTGACGGTGATACGCGGGCGGCCCAGGAAACACTTCTTGAGATTACGCAGCTTTTCCGTGCCGGTGATGCTTACCGGTAAAATGGGCACTCCCGCGCGCCTGGCGATTAATGAAGCCCCGGGTAAGGCCTCCTGTAAACTGGCTGTCCTGCTCCGGCCCCCTTCCGGGAACATGATGACGGAGACGCCCCGCTTGAGCCAGTGCTCGGCCTGGCGGATGGCCTCCCTGTCGAAAGTGTCTCGCTGCACCGGGAATGAGCCGAAATTTTCTACCCAGAACCGCGACCACCTGTTATGCCAGAGGTCCTCTTTAGCCATGAAGACGCATTTCAATGGGAGGCTGGCGGCGATTATCGGCGGGTCGGCTATATGGAGATGGTTACAGACTATCAGGTACGGCCCCTTCGACTTTATGTTTTCCCGGCCCTTTACCTTCCACGTGGCGAAGGGAAACACGAGCCCGTGTATTATTCCGCGGCCGAAGTAATAGACCCAGTGCATATGCTGTCATTATATCCTGAGACTGATTCGATGACAATATTTTGTATTCGTCCCTCGTTCGTGTGTAAAATGGTCAGGACGTGGAGGTGCGCCGATGAAATACGATTTCGATACCGTATGTGACCGTAGCAATACCAGCTCCGCCAAGTGGGGCGCGGTCAAGGAAATGTTTGGCCGGGAAGACGTCATCCCCATGTGGGTGGCGGACATGGACTTTCCCACCGCCCCGCCTATCGTGGAGGCTTTAAAAGCCCGCGCTGCCCACCCCTTCTACGGCTATACCATGCCGGCGCCGTCTCTCACTGCCGCCGTGGTCGATAGAATGAAGCGTAAGTACAACTGGAAAATCGAGCCGGAGTGGGTGGTCTTTACCCCCGGCATTATCCCCGCCCTGAATATTGCCGTCCGGGCTCTGGCCCGCCCCGGCGACGATATTCTATTGCAGGAGCCGGTCTACTACCCGTTTTTCGGGGTGGTGCAGGGCAGCGGCTGCCGGATCGCCCATAATAAACTAAAACTGGCCCGCGGGCGCTATACGATGGACCTTGCCGACCTCGAATCTAAATTCAAACCGGAAGGACGCCGTTTAGACCATACCCGCGTTAAAGCCCTCATCCTCTGCAACCCGCAGAACCCCATCGGGCGCGTGTGGACCCGGGAGGAGCTTAAGCGCCTGGGAGATATCGTTATCAAAAACGGAGCCATCGTAATATCTGATGAAATCCACTGCGAGTTACTGTATAAAGGCTATAAGCATACGCCCTTTGCTTCGATTTCCCCGGAGTTCGCGCAAAACTCTATCGTTTGTATGGCCCCCAGCAAGACCTTCAACCTCCCCGGGCTGGAGGCTTCCTCGATCATTATTCCGGATAAAAAACTCCGCAATAGCTTTAATGATGTCAGTTCCGGACTGGTTCACGGTGTCAACCTTTTCGGCCTGGTGGCCATGGAGGCGGCTTATCGTTACGGCGACGATTGGCTCTCTCAGCTCCTGGACTATCTTCAGGGCAACCTGGAAATTACAATGGACTGGTTTAAGGAGCGCCTCCCGCGTATCAAGGTCATCCCGCCGCAGGGCACTTACCTGCTCTGGCTGGACTGCCGCGGCCTTAAGCTGGACGATCTGGCGCTTCAGAAGTTAATGCGGGAGCAGGCGCGGGTCGGCTTCGACGACGGCTTTATGTTCGGGGAGGGGGGCTCCGGTTTCCAGCGGATGAACATCGCCTGTCCGCGCTCGTTATTACGTGAGGCTTTGGGGCGTATCGAGAAAGCGGTGCGGGCGCTTTGATATAATAGAATTAGGTGGAAGAAATTAAGGTCTACGGCACGACGTGGTGCCCCGATTGTTTTCGGGCGAAGCAGGTCTTCGACCGGTTAAAAATACCTTATACCTGGATAAATATTGAGACAGATGTGCAGGCGCTCGACT
>DAIQQC010000019.1:0-8404 GCA_036787005.1 Dehalococcoidales bacterium
GTCTCCAGGTAGATGTTCTTATGGCTGGCGGCGACGTGCAGGCAGCACTCGTAGAACCACTCCCACCAGCCGCCCTCGATGCCGGCGTGCTCCAGGATAATGGGGACGTCGGGCATGGCCACGGCCAGCGTATGTACCCAGAGCGGGTTATAGGTGAACTGCGCGCCGTGATAGGCGATGGCGTAGCCGCCGGGCGTGCCGGTGTGGTAGCGCAAAGGGACTTTAAAGTCACGGCAGACCTCCATGACCTTGAGGTAGTTGGTGATGATCTCTTCCTCGGTCTGGAAGCGGGGCGGCTGTCCTTTTTTGGGATGACGCATGGGTATCAGCACACTCTCGCCGATGCCGACGTAGTCGCCGGTCTTGAGGAGGTCGGCAAGGGCGTTGCAAAAACCCTTAATGGTCCACTCCTCCTCACCGGCCATGCAGCGGTCCTGGTATTCCTTGGGCCAGCAGCAGGGGGCGAACTTGTCCGGGTATTTCTTGGCCTGTGCGACGTTGGTCTTGTTGGTCATGCCGAAAGCGGGCTCGATGATGCACATATCAACGCCGTAGCACTGCATATCGTAGAGGAGCCGGGGTGTATTGTCGTAAGCCTCCATCTGGCCCATGACCTGCCCGAGCTTGTCGAAGTCCTTAGAGCCTTTGAGGGCCTTGCCGGCGGCGTGCCGCTGGGAATGGACGTGGGTATCGACGATAAACCTGCCGAGTTTCATGAGACCTCCTTTTATATTATTAAGAACCTCACCCTCTGTATCCCCCTCTCCTGTCCGCAGGAGAGGGGGAGGGAAAAGAGAGGGGCGGCGCTATTATTAAAGTACCTCACCCCCTTGACCCCCTCTCCTGTTCGCAGGAGAGGGGAGAAAAAGAGGGGCTCCGCCCTTCAGGGTGAACCCTCACTTCGTGGTGACCTCAGTGGTTCACCATGAATGGCTCACCATGAATGGAACCAGGCTGAACCCCTCTCAGACGCCCTTATTACATCCACGGCATGACCACGCCCTTGATATAGCCCCCCGTCCGCTTTAGATTATCCTCAAAAGCCTCACCGATGTCCTGGAGTTTGTAGCGATGGGTGACCAGCTTGTGCATGGGGTAGACGCCCTTCTGCAAAGCCCACATAGCGCGGCGGAGCTCGCCCTGGTGATCGGTGGACATGCCGATGCCCTGCGGGCTGTAGATGATCGGCGACTTTATCCAGTTGAACAGCTCGTAGACATCGGGCGACTGGTGCCAGCCGACCATGATGATCCTGGCGCGGTTATTTTTTATCACCTCGCCGACGAGCTTGACGCCCGGCGGATGACCGACGACTTCGATGGCGACGTCGACGCCCCGGCCGCCGGTGATCTTCATCACCTCGGCAGCCACGTTGACGCGGCTGGGATTTAACGTTATCGTGGCGCCGAGTTCCCTGGCCAGCGCCAGGCGGTTATCATCGAGGTCGGCCACGATGTACTCTCTTATCTTGGGGCTGGCCACCCCGGCGATGATGCCCAGGCCCATGAAGCCCGCGCCTACCTGGAAAACGAAATCGCCGAATTCAGGTGTGGCCGTGCGGGCGATGGACACCAGGCTCATCAGAGGCTCCCCCAGCGCGTGTTCGAAGGGTATGGCATCGGGGATCTTCTCGATGATCGAACCGTGCCCGCGGGCCGATCTATCGGCCGGGTCGCAGGTAACGTACTCGGCATAGCAATTGCTGGCGAAAAACCCGGTAATGCGGTCGCCGGCCTTAAAGCCCTTGACGTTTTTCCCCACCTCCACCACCGTTCCCGCCGGCTCGTGACCAGCCCGCCGCGGGAAGGGGTTACCCTTTTTCATCTCGTCGCTGAGGGAATCGACGTAACCCGGCATATCGCTGGAGCAGACGCCGCAGGCTTCGATCTTCACCAGCATCTCATCCTCGGTGATACGGGGCAGGGGGATTTCCCTTATCTCGAACTTACGGGGGGCAACGATAAAAGCAACTTTCATAGCCGTTTCCTCCTTTTGCGCCTATATTATAAAAACAGGCCTTGTTATTCAACTTTATAGACTTTACACAGGAGTGCCCGGCTAGCCCAGCCGCCGGTGAGAGGGTCGCAGAACTCATCCGAGTCCGGGGTGAGGACGTTGGCATTGGACTGGAAGACGCCGAAGAGGGAGGGGTCTTCGCCCGGCTGCTCGGGAAACCACCAGGAGGCCTCGCAGTTGACGACGTCCGGAAGGATGCCGGGGTCGAGGCTGGCCCGCTGCTTGATACGCCCCCGCCTGGTCTCGATAAAGACCCAGTCGCCGTCCTTGATGCCCAGTTTAGCCGCTGTGTCGGGGTGGATGGTCACCAGCGGGTCGGGGTGCCTTTCCCGCATCCCGATGCCGAGCTGGCGGTGCTCGGAGTGGAACATGGGCATGAAACGCCCGCCGGTATTGAGGATAAGGGGGTAGTCTTTAAAGACTTCCGGGGCGCTGACCGGCGACTCCGGCGGCTCCTGGTAAAACGGGAGGGGATCGCCGCCGAGCTTCTCGAGGACGGAGCTGGCGAGCTCCAGCTTCCCGGAGGCCGTGGCGAAGCCTTCGGTCTCGTATTTCTTATATTGCCGCGTACCCAGGATATAGCCCGCCCGGACGAACTCATCGTAAGAAATGCCCAGGGGCTTAAGGCGATAAGCGATAACGTCCTCCAGGGTCTCCCACGGCCAATCGCTTTTAGACTGTCCGGTCGCCAGGGCGAGGTCGCGGAAGAACGTATAATCGTCCTTCCTCTCTCCGAGCGGCGGAACCGCCCTGTCCCCTCCCCAGACGACGTCGGTAAAGTCCTCCTGGGTGGAGCACATCGGCCGCTCCAGCCAGCTCGCCGCCGGCAGAACATAGTCGGCCAACTGTGCCGTGGGGGTCAGCCAGTATTCCTGCACCACGCTCAGCTCCAAATTGGGGCTTTTCAGAGCCTGATATAGTCTCTTGATATTGGGCGCCCACATCAGGGGATTAGAGCCCCAGGTAATGGCGGCGGTGACGGGGTACGGTTGGCGGTCGAGAATGGCTTCATAGAGCGCCGGCACGAAGCCGCCGAGCCGGTGCATCGTGGTCTGGGAGACGCCGTGCAGCTTTTGCCAGGGCGTATTGGTCAGTTCGTAGCCCGGCCAGGTCATCAGGGGTGCTTTTTCCCGGCCGAGCTGCAATTTCCTGACACCGGCGGACTGCCTTTCGGTAAGCTCCATCTGCGCGTCACGGATGTACCACTTGCCGTCGATGATCGGCCCGACCGACGGAATAAGGTCACCGCCGGGGACGTCGATGTTGCCGCAGATAGAGCGGACGGCGTTCCTGGCCTGGCTGACACGGGCGGAGTTCGGGCCGAGCTGGTCGGTGGCCAGCCCGCGGTAAAGCGCGGCAGGCTTCGTCGTGGCGTAAAGCCGGGCGGAGTCGATGATCTTTTCCGCAGGAATGCCGGTTATCTGCGCGACCCGCTCCGGCGGGTATTCCCGAGCCCTTTCAGCCAGTTTATCAAAACCGATAGTCCATTTAGCGACGAATTCTTTATCATAGAGATTTTCGGCGATGATAACGTTCAGCCAGCCCATGAATAAAGCCGTGTCCGTGCCGGGACGTATCTGGAGATGGATGTCCGCCATCCGGGCGGCTTTGGTGACAACAGGGTCGATAACTATGAGCTTCATAGGAAACTGCTGGCGACGCCGCACGATAGACGCCAGCGTACGCGGCGAGGACTCGTGGGGACGCATGCCGGAAAGCACCAGGCAATTGGTGTGAGCGATATCGGGCGTGGCCATGACGGAGTCGCCCATCACCGCTTGCTCGACCGCCAGACAATTTAAGGTGCAGACCACACCGGGATGGAAGACGTTCTGCGGGTTCTGGAAGAGGTTCAGGAAACGTGACCGCGCCCAGATATTCTCGCCGCGGTAAGTCCCTTCGAGAAGGGCGAGCGTTTGCGCACCGTACTCAGCTTTCAACTTATTGAGTTTTTCAGCAATCTCTCCGATGGCCTGCGCCCAGGGGATTTTTTGCCATTTCCCCTCTCCCCTTTTTCCCGCCCTTTTCAGGGGGTGCTTGAGTTGATCGGGGTGATAGAGCCACTTAATGGCGTAGCGCGGACGCTCGCAGGAGAAACCGCGGCTCAGCCGGTTATCGGGGTCGGGCTCGATCTTTGTGATACTACCGTCCCGGACGTGCACGAGCATGCCGCAGCTGACGGCGCAAAAACAGCAGCCCGCTTTCTTAACGATTTCCCCCGCCAATTTCGCCCCCTGTTCCCGTCAGGTAAATTCCACCCTAAGCTTGCCACAAAGAGCTTTATTTTTCAATGTTACGAAAGAGGTGACCAAATAGGATGTATGAACCTCATCCTGAGATGACCAAACATGATCCATGATTACTTTACTCTCGGCGAGGAAAGGTAGTAGTATTATTTCCAGAAGGGCATCCAGGAAGGACAAAAAGCGTGAAGATCAGCCAGGAAAGACTTCTGGACTTATACCGCACCATGCTGACCATCCGGCGGTTTGAAGAGCGGGTGGTCATCGACTACCGCAGCGGGGCGATACCGGGCATCGTGCACTCATATATCGGCCAGGAAGCGGTGGCCACCGGCGTCTGCGCCAACCTGCGGCGGGATGACCGCATCGTGAGCAACCACCGCGGCCACGGGCACTGCATCGCCAAGGGGGCCGACCTCAACCGCATGATGGCAGAGATATACGGTCGCAAGACCGGCTACTGTAAAGGTAAGGGCGGCTCGATGCATATCGCCGACTTCGCCATCGGGATGCTCGGCGCCAACGGGATAGTCGCCGGGGGGCTGCCGATATCCGCCGGCGCGGCCATGGCGGCGCAGCTGGAGGGCGGAGACAAGGTGGCGGTGGTTTTCTTCGGCGACGGCGCCACCAACGAGGGCGAGTTCCACGAAGTGCTGAACCTGGCCTCGATATGGAAACTACCGCTGGTCTTCGCCTGCGAGAACAACGGCTACGGCGTCAACACCCCGGTAAAGGTCGCCACGGGCCTGGACTACGTCTCCAGGCGGGCGGAAGGGGGCTACGGCATCCCGGGGATAGTCGTGGAGGGCAACGACGTCGTGGCCGTCTACGAGGCCACAAAAAAGGCGCTAACGGGAGTAAGGGCAGGTAAAGGCCCGGTTTTTTTAGAGTTCATGACCTATCGATGGAGGGGCCATTACGAGCAGCCCGGCCTGCCGGACCTGAGGCCGGTCGAGGAGTTAGAAGCCTGGAAAGAAAAATGCCCCGTCGTCTGCTTTGAACAGAAGCTGCTCAAGGAAGGCATCGCCACGAAACAGGTGATCGACGAAATTAACGCCGCAGTAAATGCGCAGATCAAGGCGGCGGTGGACTACGCCCTGGCCAGTCCCCTCCCCGCCCCGGAGGACGCCCTCGAGGACGTCTTTTCCGCTTAACCGGAACAAGAGGTAAAGATGAGAGAGATAACCTACGACGAGGCGGCGGCCGAGGCCCTGATGGAGGAGTTCCGCCGCGACCCTAAGACCGTCCACCTGTCCACCGATATTCCGCCCGATCTGCGCCAGGAGTTCGGCGCGGACAGGATAAGGCAGACCCCGATAGCCGAGGCGTCATTCGTGGGGGCGGCGATAGGACTGGCCGGCTCGGGATTCCGCCCCGTGGTCAACGTCAGGATGGCCACCTTCGGTTTCGTGGCCATGGACCAGTTCGTCAACCAGGCGGCTAAGATAACGTACATGTTCGGCGGGCAGGCCAGGTTCCCCATCGTCTACCGCATGACCGTCGGCGCCAGCAAGTCGTTCGCCGCCCAGCACTCGATAAGCCCCTACTCGATGTATATGAACTGCCCGGGATTGAAGATCATCCTGCCGACCACCCCTTACGATATCAAGGGGCTGCTGAAGACGGCGGTCAGGGACGACAACCCGGTCATCTGCTTCGAACACATGGCGCTGGGCGGAATGACGGGCGAGGTGCCGGAAGAAGAATACCTGTTACCCTTCGGGCAGGCGGCCATCAGGCGGGAGGGGAAAGATGTGACGGTGGTCGCTTTAGCCAAGATGGTGTACGACGCCCTGGCCGTGGCCGAAGAGCTGGCGCGGGAGGGTATATCGGTGGAGGTAATCGACCCCCGCACGCTGAATCCCCTCGATAAAAAAACCGTCAAAGAGTCGGTAATGAAGACGGGCCGCCTGGTGGTGGTCGACGAGGCGTGCCTTACCGCCAGCGCCGCCGCCGAGTTCACGTCGTTCGTGGTGGAAGACGAGAAAATCTTTAAGCGTCTGAAATCAGCCCCGAGGCGGGTCTGCGGCCGGGACGTGCCCATACCGTACAGTCCGCCGATGGAACGCTACGCGCTGCCCGATCGGGAGCGGATAAAACAAGCGATAATAGAGGTCATGGGCTAGCCGGTTGGCCGTTCGGGAGTATCCGGCGACGGTTCTGGGGGAGGGGTATTATCCGGGGAGATTTCAACCGGAACGGCTTGAGGACGGCGGCGCTGGAAATGCCAGAAGACAGCCGCCGCGATTATAACAAGAGATGCCACCAGCAGGACAATCGCCAGGGTATCTATCCCGCCGATAAAGCTATCCACAGTATCCTGAGCGACAGCGACGGCCTTGTCGTCGGCGACGGCCATCACGCCTTCGTTCTGGCCGACCGCCTCCGCAATAGCTTGGTCAATCTCAGGCCGGGCCAGGGCTGAGAACACGGGCCCAAAGGCTATATAGACTATCAGCGAGGCCACGGCCAGTGCTGAGGCCGCCCAGATTATCCGGCTGTACCAGTGCCGCCCGCCCAGGAACCCGACGCCTGCTAAAAGCAGGGCCGGGACGAGCCAGGCAGGCCAAAGCCAGGTGCGGGCGGTACCCACGATATCGCGGACATCCTCAACCGTCTGCCAGTCATCCGCGGCCATACTGCCGTCTTCCTTCACCATCAATTCATGCAGGTCTTGCTCGGTGAAAAGATAATCAGCGGCGGCCCACTCCCTGACATCCTCGATGGTCTCATGGTCTTCGCCAAACTCTTCAAGCAAGTCGGCGTCGGTAAACGTAAAGCCGTCCCGCACCATGTCGCGGGCGGTGGTCAGCAAATCATCTTCGCCTGAGCTCCCCAGCGCCTCGCGGATATCGGCGTCGCTGAAGGTATACTCGTCCGGCAGGTCATTAACGGCGGCGGCAACTATTTCTTCGATGTCGATACCCGCCAGCAGCTTAATTTCCCACCACCAGAAGCCTACCGGGCGGTATTCGGGAAGGCTATCCTGCGGCGGGTTGAGTACGAAATCGGCCGTCTGTTCCAGAGTGCCGGTCGGCAGTGAGTTATAATAATCTTCGAGCTTTTGGTCGGCCATTTCGGTGAATGCGTCGATCATGTCCGGCTTGAGGTCCGCCAGGTAAACGCTGATCTCTATGGTGTCGCGGTCGCCCCGCAGATAAGAGAAGACCTGGCCGACGACATCCGTGACGCGCGCCTCGTACCAGCCATCCGGCAGGACTTCATTTATCACACCGAGAATATCGCTATCCGAAATAACGATCTCCCCGGGGACATCGATCTCACTAATCATGTCCCCGATGTACGAGACCGCCATGTCGTTAATAACATAATCGTAAGTCCCGGGCTTCATCAGAACGCCGGTGATAACGTCTTCCAGGGCATCCATCCGGCCCGAGATGTCCAGTCTGACGGTAAAATGCTCCGCTTCTTTAGTGAGGTAAGGCACGACGGCATCAACGGCGGCTTCAATCTGCGCCTGTATCCAATCGGCGGGCAGCACCGCCCGGAGCGCCGCGTCCACCTCGGCGTCGCTAAGGTGGAGCGTTTCCGGCAGGTCCACCTGTATTTCCGCGTACTCCTGGATGGCAAAGTCGATGCCCTGCCCGTACAGGTCGTTAAAAATCTCATCGTCGTGCAGGGCGTCCTTGACCGCCGCAGCGATGGCTTCCACCCTGTCCTTGAGCGAAATGGAAATAGTGAAATTATCGGTATCGCCCATGAGGTAAGGCATGACCTGTTCGAAAGCCTGCGCCACCTGCGCCTCGAGCCACTCGGGCGGCAGCGCCTCCTCCACGATACCCGGCAGGCGTTCTTTCAGGAGGGCAATATCTACCGGCAGGTGCGGGTTGTCCATATCGGCTTCCAGTTCGTCCAGGGCAACGGGGATGATATCGTCGTACATGAAGTTATAGATATCCGCCTCGTGGAGGCGTTCCACATAGAAATCGGGATTGCCGGCGGTGGCATTAACGCGGTTGACGACCAGCAAGACGCAAAAGAGGATGATGAAAACCAGCGCGAGGGGTATGGCGATTGTCCTGCGAAGCCAGATCATAAAGAGTACCTATTAAGACAATTGAACCATTACGAACATATTATGTCAAGGCGTACTTAATGACTAGTACCCGTTTTCAGGCACAGAG
>DAIQQC010000019.1:8504-24031 GCA_036787005.1 Dehalococcoidales bacterium
CCGAGTAAAAAGCAGGTAAAGCTTGCCGAAGCAGAGCCCGTTCAGGAACCTGGGACGGCTCCTTTCCGGGAGGCCGGCCAGCGACGAAAAGGCGGCCTCTACCCCGGAAGAGATGATCTTTATACCGGGGGCCGAGCCGAGCGCCCGGCTTGACCCCTGGTGGTGGCTGGTAGCCGCTGTCGTAGCCATTCTCGTCCTGATCATAGTTCTCAGTCCGGACCCCTACTGGAACATCCTCAAGTTTGTCAGCGATGGCATCGGCATCACCGTATTACTTACTGTCGTTTCATTTGTCTTTATCATCCTGGTAGGGCTGATCGGCGGCATAGGAAGAATCGCCAAAAATCCCGTCATCCACCTGATCGCTTCGCTCTACGTAGAGATCATCAGGGGCGTCCCGCTGCTGGTGCAGCTTATCTGGTGGTACTTCGCCGCGCCGGTCGCCATCCAGGCTTTCGGCAAGTTCATACACGTTGATGCCATCGCCAATTACCAGTCGAACGCCATCCTGCTGGCGGTGGTCGGCCTGGTAATATGTTACGGCGCCTACATGAGCGAGATTTTCCGCGCCGGCATCGAGAGCATTCATAAAGGGCAGATGGAAGCCGCCCGCAGCCTGGGCATGACCTACGTGCAGTCCATGCGATATGTAATCCTGCCCCAGGCTTTGCGGGTGGTGCTGCCGCCGGTGGGCAACGAGTTTATCATGCTCATCAAGGACACGTCACTGGTCAGCGTGGTAGCGGTATCCGACCTCACCCGCCGCGGGCGGGAGTACATGGCCGCCCACTTTAACCCTATAGAAACGTGGACGCTTATCGCCCTGGTGTACCTGATCATGACCCTGTTTTCGGCGCGCCTGATCGCCTGGCTGGAAAAGCGAAGACGTTACGAGAGGTAGTCCGTGGCCGAACCGATCATACACATAGAAAACGTGCATAAACACTTCGGGCGCATCCACGCGCTGCGCGGCGTCAACCTGGATGTGCAGGTCGGCGAGGTGGTGGTCATCCTGGGGCCGTCCGGGTCGGGCAAGTCCACCCTGCTGCGCTGCGTCAACCACCTGGAAGTGGCGGACTCCGGCAAGATAGTGGTCGACGGCATCCCGCTGAAGACCGCTCAGAACATCAACGCCGTCCGGCAGGAAATCGGTATCGTCTTCCAGTCGTTCAACCTCTTCCCCCACCTGACGGTGAGGGACAACCTGACACTGGCGCAGCGCACCGTCCGCCGGCGCGTAAAAGAGGAGTCGGAAAAGGTGGCCATGAACCTGCTGGCCAAGGTGGGCATCACCGAGAAGGCCGACTGCTATCCCGCGCAGCTATCCGGCGGGCAGCAGCAGCGCGTGGCGATAGCCCGCGCCCTGGCGATGAACCCCAAGATCATGCTATTCGACGAGCCGACCAGCGCCCTGGACCCGGAGATGATCAAGGAGGTCCTCGACGTCATGCTGGCCCTGGCTAAAGAAGGCATGACAATGCTGGTGGTCTCCCACGAGATGGGGTTCGCCCGGGCCGCGGCTACCCGCTGCATCTTCATGGACGAAGGGCAGATCGTAGAGGAAGGACCGCCGAACACGCTTTTTACCGCGCCCAGGCAGGAACGCACCAAGCTATTCCTCAGCAAAGTGCTCCAGATTTAAACGGCCAGGCTCCGCCGCATTTGCCCTATATTAACGCCAGTAACACATATGCATATATTGCGTAACTGGAAATCTTCTCCCCGGCTGGCCCTGACGGCACTGGTGGGGGTCACGGCCGTCTGGGGCTGGACCTTCATCATCGTGAAAGACGCCATCCAGCTGATGCCGGTGATGGACTTCCTGGCGGTGCGGTTCACGCTGGCGGCCGCCCTGCTGTTCGTCCTGCGGCCGGCCTGCCTGCGCGGGATGTCGCGGCGGGGATATTTCCGGGGCGTTATTTTAGGCATACTACTCGGGATGTCCTACATCACCCAGACGCAGGGACTGCTGGATACCTCGCCGGCCGTCTCCGGCTTTATCACCGGCATGGCCGTCGTCTTTACGCCGCTGGTGGCCTGGCTGCTGCTGCGGCAGAAAATCGGCGTTTACGCCTGGTTGGCGGTGGGGCTGGCGATTATCGGGCTGGCGCTGCTCAGCCTGCGCGGCTGGGCGTTCGGTAAAGGCGAGCTGCTGACGCTGGCCTGCGCCGTGTTCGTCGCCTTCCATATCATCGGATTGGGGCAATGGTCGACACAGCATGATATCTACGGGCTGGCCTTTATCCAGATAGCCACCATCGCGGTCATCTCGCTCATCGCCGCCGCCCCCGGGGGTATCATGATGCCCCCCGACAGCGAGACCTGGGGGACGATCGCCATCACCGCCGTGCTGGCCACGGCGGCGGCGTTCCTGGTACAGACCTGGGCGCAATCGCTGGTGTCCCCAACCCATATCGCCGTGGTCCTGACGATGGAGCCGGTCTTCGCCGGCGTCTTTTCCGTGGCCTTTGGCTACGAACAGGTAACCATACGTATTGTCCTCGGGGCGGTCTGCGTCCTGGCGGGGATGCTTATCGTCCAGCTGAAACCGGGGCGGGGCGGGCGCTAAACGCTTTGACGGGGTTATGCGCATAGCAATACCCGCTAGACAAACATCGGGATGTCCACATGGGATCAGTTACGATAAAATTTGCCTTTTAGTTAATCTAAAAGTCACATTTTGAGTGATTATTACCATTTTAAGCATTCTTCCACTCGACCAGCTCACTCAATACCCTCATCCCATCGTGGGGCATCCCTGCGTAGACACGTTCGCACTGTCCGAGCGGGAAAACGCTGGAGACGCCCCGGGCCGTTATCCTGTCCCTCAGTCTAAACCTGCGCTCTTCCGGGTATACGCCGGCGGTTGATACATACTGGTTCAGGTAGCCCAGGGTGTCATCGAGATTAGCCACCGGACGCACCACCACCAGACGGCACATCGGGTGGTCAAGGATATCGAACTCACCCGGTACAACCACCACGCCGGATGAGAAATCATCACCCGGTGTGTTGATGCACCAGCGGGCATTAATATATCTCCCCCGCCTCATACGTTTGATCTGTCCTACAGCGGAAGGGGGTACGAAGTTGGGTATCCCGGTGTCCCACTCACCGAGAATCTTACAAAGTACCCCGGCGTATTCATTGGCCTGTTCCTCCGTGCCTTCTACATAGTGCACCAGGGAAGAGGTACAGGCTTTCTGGTTGTAATTCATCACGTCGAGCGACGCTTTCATTACGGTTTCTTCCAGGTTGCCTGAGAAAGCCTCATTGCCTATCAGACTAACGCCGTAACGGGGGTTAAGGTAAATAACCCTGGTAAATAACGCCCTGGACCGGACAGAAGCCACCGTCTCAGGGCTACCCCAAACCACAATCCGATCAAAGGCATCGGGCATAAAGAGGATATTCTCTATGCTCTCATCGCCGCCCGGCCAGTAGACCATCGAAAGATTCTTCGTAATGGGATGGTCCGGAGCAGCGGAAGCCACCGCCGCGGAGAACAAAGCCCCCGCAAGGGTAGCCCCGTAAGGAAGCTTGATGACGGCGGCAGATTTCGTCAGGACGGCGCGCAGAGCGGAAACTAACGGCACCTCCGGGGCGTTGCCGGCGGTGATATGCAGTTGGCGGGTCGGCATGGCGCGGATATATGACTTCGCGGATTCTTCAACAGTGCCCCGACCGAACAGGCCGCGGGCATGACGTTGCAGCCATCCAGTCGATATCCGTGCCGGTACCTCTACCCACCCGTTCAGGAAGTCGCTGCCGGTTTTTCCCTGGAACGAAAGCTCGGCGTCGATCATCTGCCGGGCCACTTCCCGACTGAAGACCGATTGCAGGGAGGCAAACCAGCCGTCGAGAAAGGCGTCAGGGAACTCCGAAGTAAGCCGACACACCTCGCCCACCTGTACGACCAGCCTGTTATTTTTTAGAAGGGCAGATAAAATGTTCTCCAGGTATTCAAGAATATCTTCGACCGATAAACGATAAAGCTCGCCGGCCAGCTTATCTATATCCGTTTCGATAAGCCCCTGAGCATTCACCGGCGGCATAACTTGATAAACATATTCGCCGGTGTATTTCATGGCCTTTCGCTCAATCACCGGTTCGCGGACGAGCTGCACCCCGGGCAGCTTGACACAGGTCACGCTTTTTTCGGCGTGGCTGAAAGACGCTTCGATTTGCTCCCGACTTATTTCCGGTGGCGTGACGAGCTTTCCCTTGATGAGAAACGGTACGCGGACAACGCCGCCCTCATTCCGAAGCAAACCGTATTCGGCGCAAAGCTTTTCCATCGACTGTCTCCCGTCATGCCTGGATGGAACTCATGATGCCGCCGCATCCCTTTATCTCCCTGCCGGCGAAACGTCCTATTTCCGTTATGGATGGTCCGGCCAGGCCGCAGTCGCATTTCCCATTTACCATACGGACATGGTCGCCGCTGATTATGAAGCCGGGGTAAGAGGCGGCCAGCGGGTCAAGAAAGCCGAATGCCCCCTTTACGTCGTTTCCTTCCAGAGGATTAAGATCTTCATCGAAGATCACCGGCTCGATGATGGGCGGGATATGGAAACAGCCGTGCTCGCAACGCAGCATGAGCACGTTGATTTCCGTCATCGAATATCCCTCGAGGACCAGCTGCGGTGAGATATTTAGGGATTCCGTAAGCAGATTGACCAGAGCATCCCGGCCTATCGCTTCCCCGGAGAATGATTTCCAGCCGCCACCGAAAAGCGCCAGGCTGCCCTTTTTTAAAGCCAATCGCTGGCTATTACGGGCCATAACTTCGCACAATTCTTTGAACTGGTAAGGCGCCCCGAAGATGAAAACCTTCTGCCCTTCTTCAGAGGACCTTTGGATCTTTTCTATAAGTGTCAGGTAGTTTGGCTCTTTGCGGGAGATTACTTCGGTCTGTAACCGGGTGATCAGTTGCCGCTCTTCATCGGTCCGGGCGCCGCGGCGCAGGCAGCGCAAGGCGGTACCGGTGATATCGGTATCGTAAAGAAAGTAATGCCGGTGAAAGAGCGGAGCTAATTCCCTGATAAGAGCCTGGTTGCCCATGCTGCCCTGCCGGAAGCCGAGAAAAGCGGCGTCGAATTCCGGGAGACCTTTTTTGGCAGCCAGCCGGGCGAAAGCATCCGGCGCCATCAGCCGGACGGTGGACGCCAGCAGTCGCTGTGATAAGCCGCTGCTCATCCGGCGGGCTAGAAGCGGCGACAGGCAGACGACATTAGCCGTCCTGGACAGCTCCCAGTCCGATTTATCTCTGGGAACGAAGGAAAATGCCCCCGAGGTGCCGGAGCTATAGACGACATGGACACCGGCTATGCCGAGGCATTCTATCCACTCGTCGATCGTTTTAACTCCGGACACATCAGCATCAATACGCCGGTGGAAGAGGCCGGAAAGCCATTGCATCATCCTGCCGAAGTCTCCGTCGTCGAGCCACGTCTGCTCATAGCTCTTGAAGATATCGGCGGAGAACATTAGAGTTTTCTTTATATCGGCAATACCGGCATTCCCGCCGCATCTTACTTCAGTAGCATATTTCCGGTAGAGCGGGATGTTTTCCAGGTAGTGGACATGATTCAGCCGGATGGCTTCGTTTCGCAGCTCAGCGACCCGATCGAGGTTTATCTTACCCCCGGATGCCCACGTCCGGGTAGAACTAATAAGTTCATTTTGGATATCTCTCAACTGCTTCATGGTAACCGTTACATTCATTGTTATACCTGTTATACTACCACACGTTGTCATGCCGAGGTTTGTCCTGTGGTGAGTATAGAATATTCTTTTGTTGCGTCTAAGGTGTCTTTGATTGACTCTTGGAGCGCCTTCTATACCACGTGAAATATATGGCGCCGGCAGCCAGGACCAGACAACCGCCAGCAATACCAGATATCATGGGCCAGTTCGGGCCTGAGGATAGATTTATTTCTGTGATTGTCCCGGCTTCGGGCGGTGTTTCATTCGCGTTGGCAGGTATCGTTTCCTCAGCCGGCAGGGGGATCTGCGCCGGTGGGGAAACTTCGCCTTTGACAATGAATTGCCCGGTTGATCCATTAATATCTACCATGTTTTTCCCGGCTTCATTTGCTGATAGAGTAAACGTTACATTTTGGTCTTCTCCGCCGTCCAGCATGATGTTTTTAGTCTCGACCATAGTCCCGTTCACTCTAAGCTTGATTTCAAGAGTACCGGTGGATTGGCCGGTATTGCTGACAATCACGGAGACTTCCACGTCTTGCCCGATGTCAACTTCTTCCGCGGAAAACGCAAGAGAGCTGACTTTAAAAGCAGCGGGAGTCAGGGTCACGCTGTAACTGCCGGTAAGGTCTCCGACCGAAACACTGTGTATCCCTTCTTCCCTAGCAATTACGGAAAAGTGGAGAGTGACATGCCCTTCTGCGGCAACCGTGACGTTCCTTGTCTCCAGCAGGATATTATCGACCATCAAATTGCATGAGTAGTCGCCGCTGAAATCCCCGCTATTGGTAATAGTAACACTGATATCAGTACTATCACCCACCATAATATTCGAAGGTATGATTACCAGTCCAGATAAAGAAAAACTAGCCGGACGGGGTAAAGATAAAATCGTGTACCGGGAGAAATGGCTGATGAACGCCGTGATAGTATTGGTCTGAGTATCAAGCACGCAATCGACAGGTATGTATGATTCCGACTCTTTATCCCAGAGCGCGATGACCAAGATAAATGTAAGCTTACTATAACGCCTTTTGTACTGTCAAGAACTCACCGTGTGAATCCAGTTAGAAAAAGGAAGGAATATTGTTTCGATTGTCACGTCAATATAACTCTAGATAATTTCCAACACCAACTATCTGCTAGTGTTTACACTTAATACGGGTTTCTCTCCCACTCGGACAAATCCCTCCGTGTTGGTCAGATTATCATCTTAATATCTTATTATATTAAATTATTCTGATAATTTTTACCCTCTTTCTTAACATGTCACGCTTATAATACACGATGATGGGCAGCAGGACAAAAATCAGGACGGTAGCAATACCAATGACGGCACCGAATTTCCACAAACTGACCACTTTGATTGCCGATTCGGGGGTGACGACCAGACTATGTGACAGCATGTCCTGAAGGATATTGTCGACATCATATAGTTCTACCTGGAAGGCATATTCTCCAGCCATCCATCCAGCTGAGGGTATGTAGTTCAACTCGCCGGATTTTCCATCATCAATCAACTGCCCTAATGTAAATAGAGGGATCTGATCCAGAAGTTCGCCATTATACAACACAATCATCATAAGTTTGGCATCAGGCTCAGATACCCAGGGTTGGTTTAGGTAATACTCTATCCTGACAGAAACCAGCGTATTCGTGATTTCATCATAATCGGGTGTGGTGCTGAAACCCTTGAGTTCCAGACCAGGTAATTCGGAAACTGCCGGTGGGGATGACGATTTGACTTCGAATACCCCCTGTAAATCGCCGATGTTAATAGTGTGCTTTCCCACGGTGTCTGCGGAGAAGCTAAAGCTCAATGTCATGTTGTCGCCACCATCGAGGGTAATTTCTCTGGTCTCCACGGGTTCGTCGTCTAGATAAAGTGTCATCGGATAAATCCCCGCCAGGTCGCCTGTATTGTTTATTAAGACGCTGACATGAACCTTATCGACAGAACTAACTGAAACCGGATTTATCCTGAGTTCGCTGACCGTGAAAGCCGCTGGAGCTGGCGGTTCCTTCACGACAAAGGTAGCGACCTTATTTCCGAGGCTGACTCGGTATTCTCCGACCGTCTCCGCGACAATGGTAAAAACTATCGTTTCACGGCTGTCGCCTTTGAGGGTTTTGATTTGATTCCGAACTACTTCATTGTCTATTGTTAGTATTGCGTCAAAACTTCCGGTAAGGTCGCCGGTATTGGTAATCGTAGCGCTTACGGTAATAATATCATCAGGATGTATATCAACGGGAGCGACGGTCAAATCGGTGATTTCGAAGCGGGCTGGCGAGGTGTATGCCACAACGGTAAAAAGGCTGAGGTGGCTTATCGGTACGGTGGCGATATTATCTGCTGAGTCGATGATGCAACCTTCGAGTTTAACCCATTGCTCGTCCTGCCAGGTAGTGAAGACCATATTTTCTTCGGTAACTCCGGCAGGTACCTGCGAATCGGTGTAATTATAGATCAGGAAAGCTGGCGGGTCGAAGGTCGCGCCATTGGGGCCTATATCATAAGCAAGGCATACAAATTGACAATCGGCTGGTGGATCCGGCGGTTCCATGTCTTCTTTGATGGTAATGGCAGGTAACGGCTGGTTATACTTGTTCCTGGCTATGGTTCCTTCGGGAAGATAGAGGGTAACCTGACCATCATTTGATACAGCGAAGGCATCAATCAGTATTTGACCTTCATTGTTCATATAATCGATTAGGCTGGTGGTGCTACTGATAACACCGCCTCCACCGCCTCCGCCACCTCCACCACCGCCACCAGATGGCGGGGGTGAAGTTCCAGCGGTAACTGTAAGCGTGGTGTTGGCTGACTTGCCCTCGTAATCGGCGGTTATGGTAGTGCTTCCTTCGGCGATTATTGTGGCCAGTCCAGTATGCAAACTCATGGTAGCCACGCTTGTATTGGAGCTGGTCCAGTTAGCGGAATCGGTGACGATTTCCTCCGGTGCATTGGAGTAACTGGCGGTAGCGGTGAATTGATACGTGGTTGTAGTCGTGGGAACACCAGGGTTTTCTGGTGTCATGGTGACATCGTCGAGTATGGCATTAACCGTGACTGAAGCATCAGTAGCAAAGGCCGGTATGCTTGATAGTCCGCTAAGACTAACCAGTCCTGTGATAATAACGATAACTAGTAGCCCTGTTCGAACTCTAAACACGTCTCCTTCTTGTGTAAAAAAGAGTTACCAGACCTAATACAAGGATTGCGGCTATTCCCACTACCCAGGGCAGCCACCTGGCAATCCCCCCGTCCAGGATTTTTTCCTGATATTGCGTCACCTCGGCAACGACCTCAACCGTGAACCTGAAGTCCCGACTCTGGCTGAAGGCAACCGCCCCGTCCTGCCCTAACCAACGGGCGGTCGCCGAAACGGTTATTTCTTCTTGTGTGCCGATTTCTTCGGCGGCGGGAACCCGGACGATTATTTTAGCTTCTTTGGCCAGGGCAAAACCCCGCTGCGATACCGGTATGCATACCATGTCCTCCGGGACATCGTTGATTACTTCATCAGATGCCTCCGAGGGCTCGACATACAGGTTTTCGGTGACGGTAATCACCTGACCGTTGACCTCCACCTGCGTTTCTCCCGGCGGCGGCTGTATCTCTACCTGCCAGCCTAGTGGCGCCTGGCCTGTCTCAAGGGTAACATGGGTAATCCGGTTGCCCTCAATGTTGTAGAAATACATATTACCCGTGCCATCGCCACCAGGTAGTATTTGTATATTCTGGCTGCCTTGGACACTGGCGAAGTTATATCTGGCAGGCTCTTCCGCCAACGCAGAAGACGCCATAGCCATGAGGGCGGTTAATGCCAGGACCGCCGCTGCTATACGTCTCATCTACTCTCCCGTGTAAACAGGTATCCGAGGGAGTTCACCGCGTTTACATACAATATGCCTGATGGGCTTTCCGTCTCTGTTCTATATTAGTACATCGTATGAGACCATACTAAATAATAGCATTCTTACGATGCGTAAAAAAGACAGTGTCAGAAAGCCCGCTTGAACATTCTATCTACAGGCTTTGTTATTAGTCTTCAATCGCTTCAAAGGAAAAAGTGCTATTGTAAGACCCTGCGATTACACCTGAAGCAGGCACATCAATCCAGAACCATAGGTCAACATCAGTACCCGGGTTGACTTCATTGGCGATTTGTACGGCAGAAGTATTCATCGCAGTTGTTCCCGTAGTACTGAAGGTGGTATTGAACTTGGCGTTGGAAACTGCGAAACCTGTACCAAAGTCTGTACCACTAACTTGTAAGTCGACAACCGATGTACCGATTACAGATAATGTGATGGAAGGCACCAAAGCGCTTGCGGTAGTATCGGGATTATTGGACGAGCCAGCGTCCAGAGCGCCGAACACTATATTAGCCGCTCCTCCATCGATTATGGTGACGCTGATATCAGAATTGACACTTACCGAAGCAACCTTGGTTCCAAGTACTTCCGCTGCGGCCGGCAGGGTCAGGGTAGCTATCACTAGCATAGCGATAACCAGGCATGTCATCAATCTCATTTTCATTTGTATACCCTCCAATTTCCAATATTTGCAGAGTGCCATAATTTGTCCTTTTTACCCTCCTTTTCAATTACAGCAATTAACGCTTCACTCACTCCGTTACTCATACCTTCTATCTCCTTAACCTGGATGTAGTCCAGCGGTGCTGGTGTAGAAGGTGGTCACATCAATTCCGGTCGAGCGATAATAATTCCGAAGCTTTATGCTTCAACCTTTACAATCGTAACTTTGTTAACACCCTTGAAAAGTGTAATGTAATATTAAGTGATGTACAATATTTCTTTCGTAACAGTACTAGTGACCTGCTTCCCGTTTTTTGCATGATGTCCAGTCCTGGGGAGCCGGGGGTACAATTAAAAAGCAAAACCACCCTCATTCGGGGGTGGTTTTGCTTTTTGTGAGGAGGCTTTTGGATTCGATCAGGAAGTCTTCAGAGTTTCAACGAGAGTGCCGGTACGTTTTTGTTTATTACCGGGATCTGATTTCCTGAATTCGATGCCTCGAATGGTTGAATCGAGCTCCGCTATTTGAGATTCATATTGCTCTTTCTGAAGCTCTTTCTCTTTAGTTAATATTTCAACACGCGAGTTGAGTTTTCTCAGCTCAGCCTTGTGTTCATTATTAGCTTCGGCGATCTGCGATTCGAACTTTTCAATCAGGTTCCGTATCTCAACTTTGTGTTCATCTTTACCGGCTGTTATTTGTTCCTCGAACCTTTCTTTCATCTGCTCTTTCTGTTTCGCCGACGTATCCGCGAGCAGTTCTTTTTCCCTGGTCAGGGCATTTAGTTGCAGGCCCAGGTCTTTCACTTCAGCTTTATGCTGGTTGTTGAGTTCGGCCGTTTGAGATTCATGCTTCTCATTCAGGTTCCTGATCTCAACTTTGTGATCGTTATTGATACCGGATAATTGCTGCTCGAACCTTTCTTCAAGTTGTTCTTTTTCCCTGGCCTCGGCCTCCGCCTGGAGTTCTTTTTCCTTAGCCAGAGTATTTATCCTGGAGTTAAGACCGGCGATTTCGGCTTTGTGTTGATTTTCCGTTTCAACCGCCTGCTGTTCAAATTTTTCTTTCAGATGGTCTTTTTCCCTGGCCGAGGTTTCGGCGAATTGCTCCTTTTCCTTGACCAGGGCGTTGAATCGCTCATCCAGGTTCCTGATGTCAACTTTATGGTCGTCGTAAATGGCGGTAATTTGCTGTTCATATTTTTCTTTCAAATGTTCTTTTTCCTTGACCGCCGTGTCCGCCAGTAGCTCTTTCTCTTTAGCTATGGCCTCAAGACGTAAGTTAAGCTCTTTTGTTTCGGCTTTACGCCGGTTATTGATTTCGGTAGTTTGCGACTCATTCTTTTCGGCGATGTTTCTTAGTTCCGTTTTATGCTCGTTTTTAAGAACAGCTACCTGTGATTTGAATTTTTCATCGAGAATGGTCAGATCTATCTTGTGCTGATTGGTGAGGGAATCGATCTGCTCTTCGAATCTTTCCTTTAGCCGGTCTTTCTCCTTGAGGGACGAGTCGGCAATCTGTTCTTTTTCCTGGATGAGGGTCCTTACCCGGTTGCGCAGGCCGTCAATATCGGCTAACTTCTCGGTAAGGGCTTCCGAATTAATCCTGGAAGCCTTAAGGTCTTCGCCCATGACATTGGTCAATTTTTCCATGAATTCGTTGGAGTCAGACTTTAGTTCCTTATACTCTTCCCCCAGTATGCCGATCGCCCGTCCCATGAGATCATCATACTTTTGATTTGCCCGGTCACGCTCTTCCTCGAGGGTCATGATGTAGGACCTGAGGTCGCCGACCTTGCCGCCGTATTGTTTGCTCAGCTGGCTATACACGGCGATGGAGACCCTCTTGGCGACTGCTTCACCGTAACCCCGTATGTCACTTTCCCGGGGGCCCATGATCTTGTTGATTAACTTGTTCTCGGCCTGGATGCGGATATCATAGTCCTTCAGTCCCGCATCGACCACAGGGTCCAGCGCAGCGCTGCTGAATATCTGGCTGGCGAGTTGCGTGTCTTCCAACGATAATTTGTCCATTATGGCCAGACCGGTGGTTTTGGTTCCTTTCATGTTAACAGCTCCCTTTTCCAGAATAATTTATCCTAAAACACATTTGACTGTGTATAATGGTCGCCACTTCAGGATATGTTATCCACCTTCCCCTGCCAATAGCGAGAAGGCGTGATATATGTTAGTACGATTTGACTATGCCTTACTTAACAAAAAGCCTGGAAAGGGGATTATAATTAGTGAAACCAGGAAATTACCCGGGCGAACCGGGGAGTCGAGATGTCCGAAAAAGACTATTACCAGACACTGGGCGTGAATAAGGGAGCGTCTGGCGGTGAGATCAAGAAGGCCTATCGCCGGCTGGCGATGCAATGTCACCCCGACCGTAATCACGGCAACGAGGAATGGGCTCACGAGAAGTTTAAAGAAATCAACGAGGCTTTCAGCGTTCTCGGCGATCCCGAAAAGCGAAACCGGTATGACCGATCAGGGACGACAGGAGATATCGGGAATCTCTTTAGCGGTGAATATACAAGTGCAAGTGTTGAAGACATCATCAACGATTTTACCGGCGAAGGCTTGAAGTCTGATTATTTCGATAATATTTTTGGCAAAGACTTCAGGGGAAAAAGCTACGCCTTCCGGAGTTTCAGGAAGGGATTCACCGGATACCGACAGGCCGGAGGCGGGCAAAGCAAGTTCGAGCAGCAGGCTGGCATTAACCTTGAAGACCTGTTTACCAAAGTATCCCCGACCGAGAATCCCGAGGTAATTTACGAGGTCACGCTGAGCGAAGGAGACGCTCGCCGGGGAAGGGAAAAAGAACTGGTCCGCCATGGGAAGCGAATTAAGGTAACAATTCCACCAGGCGTCAGGACAGGTAGCAAAATCAGGTTGAGAAACGCGCTGGAAACAACCGATGGACAGCCGGGGGACATAATTATCAGGATCGTCATAGTGTGAACATGGATTCGAATCCGATTTGGGCATTCTAGTTCCTCCGCTTTCACCCTGTAATATACCCATGGGTATCCGACCACGTACCAAAGCTCTTACAGCGGACCAGTTCAAGGGCGGTATCATGACCGGGGATATGGGCTAAGATTATCGTTATCGTCCAGCTGAAACCGGGGCGGGGCGGGCGCTAAACGCTTTGACGGGGCAGGTGCAACCGAGTCTCAGGAAGACGTTTTATCATAATCAAGCGGTTAGCCTGGCGCGTCGCCTGGGTGACCATCAAGCCTTGCGGTTAGCTTCAGCACCACAGCATGTGTCTTCGTTCATGCTCTCCCGTACTGGGTGTCTGGTTAGTCCTGTCAATCAAGTTGCAATTGTGGATTGATTCTCGCGTTGAGTGTGTTTAATAGATCCCTTATCCCAATCACTCAAAATGTGGACTTTGAAAAACCAGGTGACAGGTCAAACGGATAGGTATTTCGTGCTTTTGCCCCGGTTTATTAGGAATCCATTTAGGAATCCATTATTGTTAGTTAATGGTTTGGTTGTTTGGCGCTTTAAGTTAACGTCAAAGCTGCAACGCATGGAAACCCTTATTTGCGGTAAAATGAATACAGGGGGAGTAGATATGAGAATAGGAATCCTTGAGCTGTTGAGTGCCGGAGCCACCAGAAGGTGGGATCATACGGCATATAATTATCTGGTTACCAAGCAATACGCCAGTATTATGCCTCAGGCTATAAGTGTCTGGTGCCGCAATCTAGGCCACGAAGTCTTCTATGCGACCTATTATGGTAATAAAGACCCCAAACAACTACTGCCAAACGATCTGGATGTTGTGTTCATCTCAACTTATACTCAGGCAAGTGCGCTGGCATATGCTCTGGCAAAGCTGTATCGCAAGGAGAGAACGCTTACAGTAATAGGCGGTCCTCATGCTAAACAATTTCCCGAGGATTGCTTGCGTTTCTTTGATATCGTTGTGGGTGACTGTGATAAGACTCTAATAATTGAGATTCTGAGAGATGCCCCTCGGGGAGAAATTATCACCAGTGGGCGCGCCCTCGGCAGTATTCCCAGCGTACAAGAAAGGATGCCGGAAATCCGCGCATCCACTTTCCTCAAAGGTAAGCCCTTTCTTTTTACTTCAATTCCGCTGTTAACCAGCATTGGCTGTCCCAATTCTTGTGATTTCTGTATCGATTGGAATAATCCCTATGTACTTTTATCCCTCGAACAGCTAGAAGCAGATATGTGCTATATCTTTCGACATTTCCCCAGGGTGATGATAAGTTTTCATGACCCCAATTTTGCCATAAAATTCGAGCAAGTCTTCGATATACTGGAAAAGATACCCAATCGCAGGCGTCACACCTATATAATAGAAACTTCACTCTCCATCCTGCGGGGTTCCAGATTAGGACGGCTGAAAAACATGGGGAACTTCTATATCATTCCGGGCATTGAATCATGGACAGGTTATTCCAACAAGCTTGGAGCTGGCTCCAGTATAGCTCCTCGGGAAAAACTGGAAAAAGTCATAGAGCAGTTAAATAACATTCGACCTTGCGTCAGCGGAATTCAAGCTAATTTCATCTTCGGTCTGGATGACGATATAGGGGATGAACCGGTGGAGTTGACCAAGGAATTTGCATCTCGACTTACCTTCGTTATGCCGAATTTTAATATTCCGGTTCCCTTTGGAAATACCCCGCTTTATGAAAGATATTTAAGCGAAGGTCGTATTTTGACAACCATACCGTTAACTTTTTATTACATGCCATATCTGGTTCATACGCTAAAGAATTATAGTCCCGTAGTCTTTTATGAGAAGCTCATCGATATGTTTTCACATATCTCTTCCAGAAGCATGCTGCTAAAAAGACTAACAACCGCTCATGACCTGTTCCCAGCCGGATATAACTTGGTTAAAACCCTGGGTAACCGGCAAATGATTCGGAGACTTCGGGATATATTAGATTTATTGAATACTAATCAGCAATTCCGGGCTTTTCATGACCATGAGACTGATGTTTTACCGGAATTTTATCACTACCAATATGAGCGTTTACTGGGCCCTTATGCTACCTTAATGTCTTACGAAGACCGGAAACCTATTCTTGGTAGGCAGAGAAAGAATAACGTTAGCCCCGGTCCAAAAGCGGCAGGTATCATTAACCCGTAAACGAAGTGTTGCATTTTCTTTTTATTGTAAGAAGCTGCGGCCAGGCGGTTTGACGATATTGCTCATGTAGGGCATAATGAGACTGTTGAGCAAATCCGTTAGCCGTTTACATTTTTTTATACTA
>DAIQQC010000148.1:0-2146 GCA_036787005.1 Dehalococcoidales bacterium
CCTTTGCGGTTCAGATACTGATAAATTTCCCCGCCCAGCGCCTCCACCCGGCCGTTGCTAAAGACCTTGATGCCCGACCCCGTGGCCAGGCCGTAGCCGCGGACGCCGTCTCCGGCCAGCTTCAGGGCCGCCTGGAGCTCTTCCCAGCCGCCCGCTTCGTCGTGGGTATCGCAGATAACCGGGGCAAAGCCGAGGCAGGGGAAAAGCTCGGCGGAGCTGTCATCGTCGGGATCACGCCAGCGCACCCATCTCTCCGCCAGCATAATCGCCCCGGCGGAGATGCCGAAGAAGGGCTTACCCTGCCGGTACAGGTCAACGAGGAAGTCTAACATTTTCTTTTCCCGTAATATCTCCATCCCAGCTTCCACGTCCCCGCCGCTGATAAAGACGATATCAGCGGCTTCCAGGACGGAGCAGGCTTTTTTCAAATCGGAGGAGGGCGGTACGATAACGGCATGGACGACCTTGTCCGCTCCCGCCTGCGTCAGCTCCCCGGCGATGAAACGGAAAAAGCTCCGGTCGTCGCCGCTGGCGGCGCCGCTGTAGGCGATAGTCGGCGAGGCAATACCGAGCTCGCGGAACATTCCCTCCAGAAGGGCGCCCTGCTTCTTACGATTGCCCGACCTTCCCCCGGCGAAGAGATAGACGGGCTTTACTTTGTCATTCATCTTTGCGGCTCCAGATATTCTTCTATGTTAATCGGAAATAACGGTTTGGCAAGGCAATATTTGCCCGAGTCCTCCGGGCAGAGAAAATCCTCGTAGATTATGGAAATGGCGGCGGCTTTCCCGTAGATGCGGTGAAGCTTTTGCGTCACATCCCGTTGCAGCCCCTCGCGGTCCCGGCGTCCGGTGGACGTGTGGACGGTATAAACGCCCGGCGCCGACTGCTCCAGGCGGTATTCATCCAGGTCGGCGATGGTGCCCATAGCGTCGTCCACCCGGCGCAGCGTCACCAGCCGGCCTTTTACGTCCAGAGTGGCGTTGACGAACCGGCCTTCGATGGCGGAGAGAATGATGCCGGTGTCCCGGCCGCAGGGGCAGCTCTGTTTTTCATCAATGCGCGCCAAATCGCCGACATCGAACCGGAACATCTTGTACCAGGGATTATCAAAGGTCGTCACGAGTATCCTGCCCACGTCCGGCCCGCCGTGCTCTTTCTTCAGCGGCTGGATATCCACGCGGCAGGCATCAATATTCTGGTGGAACTTGCCGGCCTCGCACTGCATGAAGATATAGCCGGTCTCGGTGGTACCGTAAGAGCTAGCCAGCGGCGACCCGAATACGCGGCGGACCTGCCGCAAGTGCAGACTGGACGGGTATTCGTAAGTGAAAGTAATCAGGCCCGGCTGGAAGACCTGTATCCGCTGCGCAGCGGCGAACCGGCAGAGCCTGGCCAGCAGCGAGGGATTGGCTTCCAATATCACCGGCTTGAAGACGTCCAGCTCGTGAAGCATCCGGTCCATAATCCGGGGCGTCCAGCGGGAGGGGTCGGTCTTTTCGTTGAGGTACAGGAAGCGGGCCAGCCGCCGTTTTTCAAAGGGAAGGTCGGCGTCATCCGAGATAAAACCCACATTGCGGGCGTTGGCCAGGATAGCCTCCGGATGATTGCCGGTGGCCAGGCTCGCCGTGTGCGCATTGAGCTTCCAGGAAGACCTCTCCGAGGAGTCCCACCACGCCTGGTCCCAGATATTGGTCACGCGGACGGCATCGGCGGAGCCGCTGGTCTGGACGAAGTTTATCTCGCCGTTTTCCAGGCCCTTTTTTACGTCTTTGCCTTCAGGCACGAAGCCGTCCGGGAAATGCTCGCGGATATCCTTTTTCGTCAGGGCGGGCAGGGCAGCATAGCGCTCGTCGATATCATAGCCGGGGCCGGGGTCGAATTTACGCCACGCCCGGTAGGCGCCCAGCGCGAGCGCCGTCTCCAGGGCTTCCAGCGATTTTTGATAGTATTCCGGCGGAAAGCGATACCGGGAATTCATGAATTATATTTCCTGAATTATCATATCATTTTTAGCACGCGCAGGGCGCGTAGAGTCACCCACTTGTTGGGCTGTTTCTTGAGTCCAAAGTCCACCCAGGTCTTGCCCGTGTAATCATATTCCAGCGGCCAGCGGCCTTCACCGTCCTGCTTCTGTTTAATGAGC
>DAIQQC010000020.1:0-1825 GCA_036787005.1 Dehalococcoidales bacterium
ACGGCGGGAACGTGGAGCTGGTGGGAGTGGAGGGGGGCACCGTGAAGGTAAAGCTAGTCGGCGCCTGCGCCGGCTGTCCCATGTCCAAGATGACCCTGAAGAACGGGATAGAACGCATCTTGAAGCAGGAAATCCCGGAAGTCAAAGAGGTTATAGCGGTCTAGTTCTTTTAGAGGAGCGCCGCATTGAAAAGAACGGCAGTATTTATCATTATCGTTGTCGTTCTTTTTGTTTTACTGGTATCCGGCTGTAGCCCGTCGCCAGGCCCCACATCTACTTCTCCAGCTCCTTCACCCACCGCGACATTGCCTCCCGGCCAGGAGCCGATTGAGATATCGTCGGCCACCGGCCCGCACGAGCCGATTAATCCCGGCGGCCCTATAGTAGAAATTACATTGAAGAATGTTTCCGATGAGCCCGTTATCTTTCTGGAAGCAGCTTTAGAGGTACATGGAGTAGCAGACAGGCCGTTTGAATTCGCCTTTGATGTGACTCTTTCAAATCTTCTTCTGCCCGGTGAAAGCATCAGCGACAAAGAGGTTTTAATCGGGGGAGGATTCGGGGATAACATTCTTTATCCGGTGACGATAAGCGGGACGCTCGAAAGTAATATCGCCTTCGTCTATAACAAAGAAGTGCTTATCACCAAGCCGGCGGAATAGACTTAGCTTTCTTTGTCCAGCTCGAAAGCCCGGTGCAGGGCGCGGATAGCGTCCTTGACCCGGGCTTCTTCTATTATGCAGGTAATCCTGATCTCGGAAGTCGTGATGCACTGGATATTGATGTTCTCTTTGCTCAAAGTATCGAACATGCGGGCGGCGTAGCCCGGCGCGTTCTGCATGCCGGTGCCGATGATACTAACCTTGCCCAGCTTATCGTCACTGACGCACTCACGGGCGCCGATGTCCCGGGCGATCGGTCCGACGACGGCCATCGCCCCGTTAAGCTGTCCGCGGGCCACGGTGAAGGTAAGGTCAGTGATGTTCTTGATGCTGGCGTTCTGGACGATCGTATCAATGCTTATGCCCGCTTCCGCCAGGGGCACGAAGATGCCGGCGGCGATGCCGGGATGGTCGGGGACGCCGACCACGGTGATCTTGGCCACGTCAAGGTCATGGGCGATGCCTCTTACTTTGTTGCGTATTTCCATAGACACCTCTTTGTGAATCAACGTGCCGGGGTGGTCATTAAAACTGGACGCGACCAGGATGGGGACGTTATAAAGCTCGCCGAGCTCCACGGCCCGCGGGTGGATGGCTTTAAAGCCGTAAGTGACCATTTCCAGCATTTCTTCGTAGCTGATGTCTTTCAGTTTGCGGGCTTCGGGGAGGAGCCGTGGGTCGGTGGAATAGATGCCGTCGACGTCGGTATACCGTTCGCACCTTTCTGCTTTAAGGGCGGCAGCCAGCGCCACGGCGGTCGTGTCCGAGCCGCCCCGCCCCAGGGTGGTAATGTCCAGGTCCTCGGTAATGCCCTGGAAGCCGGCGACGATGACGATATTGCCCTTTTCCAGCTCCCTGACGATGCGGGCGGGGTCGATGTTGGTGATGCGGGCGCGGCTGTACGAGTTGTCCGTGCGGATGCCGGCCTGGAAACCGCTGAGGCTAATGGCCGGGTGCCCCTGATTATGTAAAGCCATCGCCAGCAGCGTACTGGCGACGACCTCTCCGGTGGAGAGCAGGACATCGAGCTCGCGCTTGTCCGGGAACTCGTTGATCTGGTACGCCAGCTTGATCAGGTCGTCGGTGGTGTCACCCATGGCGGACACGACCACGACCACCTGGTGGCCGGTTTCGTGGGCGCTGATGATGCGGCGGGCGACGTT
>DAIQQC010000020.1:1925-7254 GCA_036787005.1 Dehalococcoidales bacterium
TTACCCCCTTCCCTTCAACTAATACCCAAGGGAAGGGGGCAGGGGGTTAGGTATCAAAACCCGCCTATCAGCCTGCCCATTATTCTATACCCTTCCCCGATAAAAACGCCAGTTCTTTTAGCTTCGGCCTCGGTGAACCTTTTGGCACCGTTGGCCTTTACCCCTTTTCCCCATATCAGGAACGGGACAGGTTGGGCTGTATGGGTGCGGACGGTGACCGGGGTGGGGTGGTCAGGCATAACCAGCGCCCGCAGGTCGCCCTGATATTTTAGTATCCGCCCGACGACCTCTTTATCTATTTTCTCTATTGCCTTGACCTTTTCCTCGACCGAGCCGCCATGGCCGGCCTCGTCCGGCGCTTCGATGTGTACCACGACTAGATCGTGCCTTTTTAAGGCGTCCAGGGCGCCCGTTATCTGGGAGGCGTGATCGCTGTCGGCGCCGTCGGTGACGCCCCCGATATCAAGTATCTCCATATTCGCCATTTTGGCCAGCCCGCGCAGCAGGTCGACCCCCGAGGTCATGGCGGCGCTGAGGCCGTAGGCATCATGGAACGACGGCATCGGCGGGAGCTGCCCGCTACTCCAGAAAAGCCAGATGTCCGTGGCCGGCAAAAGCCCGCGGCGTTTACGTTCGGCGTTGACCGGATGTTTTTCCAGCTCGACCCTCGCTTTTTGCATCAGGTCGTTGAGCGCCCGGCTGCCCTCGCCTTTCGGTATATATCCCTTGACCGGTTTCCCGGGGATATCGTGGGGCGGGGTGCAGATGGCTCTCAGAGTCTCTGCGTGGCCTTTAAGCTTTAGTATATGACGGTAGCCAACACCTGTGAAAAATTCTATATCCTCACTTCCGAGCTTTTCGTTAAGTGTTTTTATGATTTCGGCGGCCTCCCGGTTAGAAATATGCCCCGCGGAGTAGTCGCGCATCCTGCCGCCGGTAATGTTTACCAGGTTGCAGCGGAAAACTACATCTCCCGCCCCGATTTCTATCCCCAGGCTCCGTGCCTCAATGGAAGCGCGGCCCTTATAGTAGATCCGCGGGTCGTAGCCCAGTACGGACATGCAGGCGCAGGCGCTGCTTGCCTCCATGCCCTCGGGGACGGTCCGCGCCACGCCGCTCGAGCCCGCCGCGGCCATCTTGTCGAGGTTGGAAGTAGCCGCCATCTCCAGGCAGGTCCGGCCGTCTTTGTCCGGGACGGGCAGGCCGGCCGCGCCATCGATGATCAATACGATATACTTCATAAATTTACTCTAATGCGCACTTGCGCAATTGCTCATCTGCGCTTTTGAGCATAGTTGAACGCAGGCCTTATGGTGATAATTGTAGGGACACGAAGGCGCTGTGTCAACGCAGCGCCCCGGGCCGCGAAAGCTATTGCCCGATGAGCTCGGACAGGAGGACTACCGTATAGCCGCCATCGTGCAGGTAAGCCATCTGCGCGCTGAAATCGGCCAGAGAAGTCGAGGTCTCCGCCGGGCCGGTATCGGAGATGAAATGATAGACCAGGCATACCACGGAAGTGCGGCTCGCCTCGCCGACGATAACCTTGAAACTCGCCATGTCGTTATTGGTAATTGACGTGGCGGCGATGTGATACCTGGCCAGGGGGTCGGTGGCGTTAAGGTCGTAAGCGCCTGTTTCCGGCCAGCCGGCCCGGGCGCATTCATAGCCGGCTTCCTGCGCTATTCTCATGACTTCAGCATCGTATTCAAAATAGGGGTAGACCAGGGTATTGACGGTAAAACCCAGTTCTTCGAGGTCCCCCTTCGAATCGACGATCTCGCTGCGCAGCTGCTCGTTTGACATCACGCCCGCCAGATGAGAATGCTCTCTCGTATGAGAGGCGATTTCCATGCCGTACCTGGAGAGCGCCGTCAACTCTGCTTCGTCCATGCATTTCGTCAGGCCTTGCCCCAGGCCGATCTCACCGGTAATAACGGCAAATGTTGCCCGGAATTCGTACTTCAGCAGGACCGGCAGGGCTTCTTCATATTGGTTGACATAAGCGTCGTCGAAATACAGGGCGACGAGCCTTGAGTCCGGGTAAAGAGTCGGCGGTGTTAGTGGCGTAATATCTGGCGCGTTATCCGGGCAGCCTACGGATACCAGCATCAACAACAGGCAGATTACGAGGGCAAGCTTGGCTTTCATAGGTCTATCTTCGAGTTTAATTGGTTTTTTTTCAGTTGATCATCTTCGGCGGCATCTCGGCGCCGACGCGGTGCGCGCTCGTCCACTTCAGTTTCCTGCGTAAAAGCACGTCGATAAGGCTCTTGATCATGATGAAATCACAGAACTGCTTGTAGCCCAGGATAAACAGCGGCGAATACAGCGCCAACTTCCAGTCTTCGTTATCTACCTGGACGGCCAGCAATCCCAGCATGAACTGGAGCAGGCAGAAAAAGAGAAAGGTCGGCAACAGTATCAGTCCGCGCCCTTCAGCTATGATCCCCGCCATCGCGATGATGTTGACCAGGCCGGCCAGGGGCATGAAGAGCATGGAGATAACCATGAAAGGGAAGGACAGCTTTTGCAGGAAGCCGTACCTGGAGTTTAGCGCCGCGTCATGGTGCTTCCACAGGGTCTGGAAGTTGCCCCGGTACCATCTTAGCCTCTGCCTGACCAGGTCGTTCACGTTTTCCGGCGCTTCCGTGTAGGAGACCGCCGAGTTGCTCGCCTGCACCACTTTGCCGGATTTCAAGGCCTTGATGGTCACGTCAAAGTCCTCGACCAGCGTATCCCGGTCGTACAGGCCGCCTCCCACCAGCGACTCCCTCCGGTACGCTCCCAGCGCGCCGGGTACCACCGTAACGCTGCCGAAGACATCCAGCGCCCGCCGGAAGATATTGATACTGATGACGTATTCTAAAGCCTGGCACCGGGTCAGCCAGTTCTTGCGGTTGAGCACTTTGATGTTGCCCGCCACGGCGGCTACCTCGGGGTCGCGGAAAGGTTGTACCAGCTCGATGAAAGTGCCTTTGCAGACCTGGCTGTCGGCATCGACGATGATGATGAATTCGCCCCGCGCAAAGAGCATGCCATGGTTCAGGGCGGAAGACTTGCCGCCGTTAGGGCGGCGGATTACTTTAACGCCCCGGTGACTGTACCGCTGCGCTACCTGGTAAGTGCGATCGGTAGAGCCGTCGTCCATGACGATTATTTCTTTATCGGGATAGGTTGCTTCGATGACCGTTTCGATTGTCCGGCCGAGGACTTTCTCCTCGTTGAAGGCCGGGATGACGATGCTGATAGATGGTAAATACGGTGCCACGCGGGGCTTTTTTTGTTCGGCGAATTTCTGGTAGACCACCAGCGGTATGGTCACGAAGTTAAAGTATAATATCGTGGTCAGGCTGATGAGCAGGACCCAGGTGAAAAAGGAAAGCTCTCCCCAGAAATACAGGGCGGCCGCGAAGACGACCGGCAGAACGAAAAACAGTATCGACAGGCTTATCACCGGTATCCAGTAGCCCAGCATGCCGATGCGCTTTCTCTTCTCCCGGCTGGACAGCAGATAATGCACGATGATGAATACCGTCATGCCGATACCCACCCCGTAGGAGAGGTACGACTGCCGCGAAGGCACCAGCAACAGGAACGCGGTAAAGAGGCCGATGATGATGACGGCTATAATGCCTGTCTTGATAATTTCTCTCATAACGTTACCGCCGGGACATTAATGCCTGGCATCGGCCCGAGTGCCGTTTTTCATAAACTCCCGGGAGAAATCCGCCAGGTCTTTAGCTTCCAGTATCTTGATGCGCTGGTAGTCGGCGAACTGCCGGTCTTCCTTGCCCAGCTTGGGGACGCTGATGATGACCTTGTCGCGGATGCCGACGTCGTAGGTGGCGGAGTCGAAGTTGGTGACGGCATTGGCGTTGCCGGCCGGATTTCCCTCGTCGGCGATGACGCAGGCCGCCAGGCTGTGGTTGACGATGCCGTCGTCCTTCTGCGCGTAAAAGTCGAGGACGTGCTCGGCGCCCGATCGGCCTTTGAGAGTGTACTTCTCCTCCACACGGTAGCCTTTCTTCTCCAGGAACCACCTCAGCCAGCCCTTGGGGCCGAGCTTGGCCAGGTCGGGCTGGATTTCAGGTTCCAGCATCGGCTTTTGCCGTCCGTCGACGGCTTCCGCTAGGGCGTTCTGCCGTGATGTTAAGTATCTCATCTCTTCCAGGCTGTAAACCCTGATGCCCTGCCGCTGCGCGAACTTGGCTGCCTCGGCGTTTAGCCTGGGCACGGCGATGACCATCTTGCCATCGATGCCGCTGTCATATATCTTGCTGTCGAAGCTGAAAAGCGCTTCGATGTTAACTTCGGTTTCGTCGCCGGCCGCGGCCATTATACCGATGGCGACGCTGTGCCGGGTGATGGGGTCGTCGATGCTGGCCAGGAGGTCGATGGTATGGGTCGCTCCCGAACGCCCCTGGACCTTGACCGACTCCTGCACGTTGTAGCCGAGCCGCTTCAGGCAGTCGACGAGCTGTTTCTTGGGCTCGAACTCGAACTCGAGGCGCTTCCGCTGCGACTCGTTAAGCCGGTAGGTGTAGAGGTTAACGTACCGCAACTCTTCCAGCGGGTAGACCTCACCCGTCTTGAGGCAACGGCACTTGATCGCCGGCGAGGCGAAGAACTCGTGACAGCTATTGCAGACGTAGCGGGCGCCCGGTTTGCGGTAGTCTGTGCCGATGAGCTTGAGCTCCTTGCGGCACTTGGGGCAGACCTGCTTCGATCCCGAGGCGAACTCTTCTTCCAGCCCGATGTGGCCGCAGTGAAAGTGCTCGAGGAGCTGTCCCCGCGTCACCTGTTCGGAATCGCAGGAGGGACAGCGCTCGATGGGCATCAACTGTACCGAGCCCCCGGGACTGACCAGCAGTTTCTGGTAATCCCGCTTCAGCAGGAAGCCCTCGCGGGCGGCGTACTCGAGGATCATGGACGTTTCCTTGCCCGTGGTGCCGAGTATCTCATCGGCATCCCGATAAATGAAGCCGTCCTTGTGACAGAGGTCTATCTCCGGGCTGATGCAGGCGATGTTCCCGTTCAGCAGGACGTTCATGAGCTTGGCGATGCGGGGGTTCTGCCACATCCTGGCCGGGCTGCCGGCGACGGTCGGCTTCTCCTGGGAATCACCGGGGCTATCGCCGTTTCCCGGGACTTCCGGCTTCAGGCCGCGGTATTTCTCAGAGTCGATGATTTTCTTGTCGTACAGCATCTTCCCTCCATGACGTGCGTAATATTACGAAAGTAATACTTAGAGTCTAGTTTTCCATGTGTATAATAAGCATAAATATTGGCTGGTAACCTGTTAATTTTCCGTAAACAATAGGCGTGA
>DAIQQC010000020.1:7354-19521 GCA_036787005.1 Dehalococcoidales bacterium
GCGTGAACAAATAGCAAAGTGAGTATCGCAGCATTGCCGAGTCAATCAAGCCAGTGTATAATATGGGCGGCGGGGCGTAGCGCAGTCTGGTAGCGCGCTTGGTTCGGGACCAAGAGGTCAGCAGTTCAAACCTGCTCGCCCCGACCAGTCTGATCCGCCTCCCTCTTCGCTTCCTCCCACAATTCATCCTTTTCTTTAAAAGACAGCTGCGCAAAGTCCAGCCCGCGCTCCTGGCAGAGCCTTTCCATCGAGTTGAAACGCCGGTAGAACTTGCGGTTGGCCTCCCGCAGCGCCGACTCCGCGTCGATGCCTTCCCACCTCGCCGCGTTGACCAGCGTGAACAGCAGGTCGCCGAACTCACGCTCCTTCTCCTCGCGGCTGCCGGACTCCCTGATTTCTTTAACTTCTTCCGCCAGCTTATCGATGACCCCCTCGATGTTCTCCCATTCGAAGCCCACCCGCACCGCCCGGCGTGATATCTCCAGGGCGTATGCCAGGGCCGGCATATCTTTAGGGACTCCCTCCAGCATAGAACCACCGCCTTCCCGCTCGGCCTTTTTCACGGCCTCCCAGTTGTGCAGCACTTCGGCGGTGTCTTTAACCCTGGCCGTGCCGAAGATATGCGGATGACGACGGATGACCTTGGCCGTGATGCCCTGGATAACATCGCTGATCTCGAACTCTTTATCATCTTTGGCGATCTGCGCGTGCAGGACGATTTGCAGCAGCAGGTCGCCGAGCTCCTCGCAGAGCGCGTCAGCGTCGCCGCCGTCCAATGCCTCCAGGGCTTCATAACACTCGGACAGCAGGTTCGCCCGCAGCGTGCGGTGGGTCTGCTCTCTGTCCCAGGGGCAGCCGTCCGGCGCGCGCAGGCGGGCGATGATTTCCACCAGTGTTTCAAACCGGCTCAGGTCTTTCGCCAAATTAAAGTCTCCTTAACAGTATCTTTCGCAATTGCTCATATGCGCAGTTGCGCAATATGTCCTTGTCATTGCGAGGGCCTCAGCTCGAAGCAATCCGTCCTTTGTTCCCCTTTTATGACGCCCGGTTTCTCTTTTTCTTATCTGCGCAGTTGCGCAATTACGCTACGACGGCAGCCGCGACCCCACAAAGTTGCGCTGCCCCCGCCCGAACTCGGCGGCGGTCATGACCTTCCGCCCGGCCAGCTGTATCTTGAGCACCCCCAGGACGCCTTCGCCCGTGCCGATACCCACATTATCTTCCCGGCCCGGCAGGGCGATGACCTCGCCCACCCCGGCTTTTTCGTCCCCTGCCGCCGGCGCCGCCTCGATTATTTTCAGCATTTTTCCCCGCCACCTGGTATAGCTCCCCGGCCATGGATAAAAGGCACGCGCCCGGCGCCATATTTCTACCGCCGGTAGCCGCCAGTCGATTTCCCCGTCTTCTTTTTTTACCTGGGCGAAATAGCTAGCCCCCGCCTCGTCTTGCTCCCGCGGCTTTATCTCTCCCCGCCCCCACCCGCTCAGCGCTTCCAGTAGCAGGTCCGCCCCGATGACCGCCAGCTTTTTCGTGAGCGTCCCCGTGTTGTCCGCCGAAAATACCGGCACGGCCGCTTTAGCCAGCACCGGCCCGGTGTCCAGCTTGTGCCTGACGATTTGTATGCTGGCCCCGGTGAACGCGTCGCCGGCGAGTATCGCCGCCGCTACCGGCGATGCGCCGCGGTGCCGCGGCAGCAGCGAGAAATGTACGTTAATGCACTGGCGCGGCGGTATGTCGATGACCGCCTGGGGCAGTATCTGCCCGAAGGCGCAGATGACGATGACCTCGGGCCGGAAGTCCCTGAGTTCTTCCAGCGCCCCGGCCGACCCCAGGCCTGGCTCCTGGACCACGGGCAGGCGCATCTTTAGGGCGGCTTCTTTCACGGCCGGCAGGACCAGGGCGCGCCCCCGCCCCGCGGGACGGTCCGGCTGGGTATAGACCGCCGCCACGTCATATCCGTTGCCGGCCAGCGCCTCCAGCGACGGCACGGCAAAACGGGGCGAGCCCATGAAAACGATGCGCAATTTCAACCTCCGGACTCAAAAATTCTAACATTTATAACATTTTTCAACAACTTATTTTTCCTCAGGCTTAAAACCCCTGAAAACGGTTAAAAAAGCCAGTTTTTGTGAGATGTCATGGGCTTTCATGGTCGAAATATCAGGTTATGGAGGGCATGGACGGTACAAGAACGGCTGGTGGTCGACTAGACAAATTTTGTCCCCCGGTTGTATCCTATGGTGGTGTTAATAATCATCTGATTATTAACCGTTTGTACCATCAAGCCTGCCGGGCAGGGGCAGGAAATCCAGACTAAAACACAAGGTATGCTTGCGACTTAGAGAAGAGAGAGGATTTTTGTTGCCCGCGTCGGGTTTTCCCCGGGCAATATACATACCATGGAATCTATACGCGCCCGCACACCGCAGGAAATCTGGGAGACCGCGCTGGGAGAGTTACAGGTCCAGGTCAGCCGCGCTAACTACCGCACCTGGCTGAGCAAGACCGGCGGCCTGAGCTATCAGGATAATAAGTTCGTCATCGGCGTGCCCAACACCTTCGCCGCCGAATACCTCGAAAGGAACCAGCGCTCCCTGATCGAAAAGGCCCTCGTCGGCCTGACCGCCCCCGGCGTCCAGGTGGTCTTCCAGGTCAACGGGCATTCGCCTTTCCCAGCCGCCGGCCCCGCCCCGGCGATACCGCCGTCCGAACCCTCCTATACCCGCCTCAACCCCGACTATGTTTTCGATTACTTTATCGAGGGCAGCGGGAACCGTCTCGCCCGCGCCGCGGCGTTGTCGGTGGCCCAGAACCCCGGCCGCAGCTATAATCCCCTGTTCATTCACTCCGGCGCCGGCCTGGGCAAGACCCACCTGCTGCACGCCATCGGCCAGGCGGCCGCCGCCAACCACATCAATGTCATCTGCGCCAGCGCCGAGCAGTTCACCAACGAGTTCCTCTCCGCCTTGCGTGACAGGAATACCGAGGAGTTCCGCAACAAGTACCGCAGCATCGGCATGCTGCTCATCGACGATATCCAGTTCATTTCCGGCAAGGAGCAGACAGAAGAGAGCTTTTTCCACACTTTCAACGAGCTGCACAACACCAACCGCCAGATCGTCATTACATCCGACTGCCCTCCCGGGTCGATGCCTCTCGTCGAAGAACGCCTGCGCTCCCGCTTCGAGTGGGGGCTTATCGTCGATATCCAGCCCCCGGAGTACGAGACCCGGCTGGCCATCCTCCAGTCCAAGGCCAGGCAGAAAGGCGTGTCGGTCGGCCAGGACGTCCTCGAGCTTATCGCCCGGGACGCGCGACCCAACGTCAGGGTCCTGGAAGGCTCGCTTAACCGCGTCTTCGCCTACGCCCGGCTGCTGAAGGTCGCTGCCACGGTAGAGGTCGCCCGCAAGGCCCTGGAGGACATCGCCGCTAAAGAGTACGCCGGCGGCGAGATTACCCCCGCCGCTATCGTCCAGGCCGTCGCTGACAGTTTCCGTCTGGCCGGGGAGGAGCTGGCGGGCAAGAAGAGGGATAAAGACACCACCCTGGCCCGCCGCCTGGCGATGTACCTGATGCGGCAGGAAACTAATTTCTCCCTGGCGCAGATAGGGCAGGCGCTGGGCCACCGGGACGCCGCCGCGGTGACGGCCGCCTGCCGGCAGATCTCTACCGGCTTGGAAGCCAGCCCCTACCTGAAGCGTAAGGTCCGCGATATCCAGAGCCACCTCCGCCTTAAAGCCGCCGCCAGGAGCTCTACTTAGATTTTTCTCCGTTTGGTACTGTTTACATTTGTCTGTTAAGCGAGCACCTCACCCCCGTCTATGCCAAGCCCCGGCGGGCAAACCTCACCCCTTCCCCTCTCCAGCCGGGAAAATTCTCTCCCCCTTTCAAACAAGCGATATTTCGAGCGTTAATAATAAAGCTGTTTGAGAGGGGGATTAAGAGGGTGAGTACCGATAATCAGCCCGTAATCAGCCCGAAGCTTACAGTACCCTTTATCTGTGTTGTTAGTTGTCGTTGTTTTGGTCTTTCTTTGCGGTCTTTTTGTCATTATTTTACCCGGGGAAAGCGTTGCATTTGTTTCTGTTGAACACGTAAATAAACAACAGACGCGGCGTATTATTACTGTTCTTACTGTTATAAAGTAAAATAACCTGATATTATTGTATAATCACTACCAGACTAAAAACTAACTAGGATATATTGCATGTTTGACCGGGCGCAGATCAGGGTTAAGGCCGGTGACGGAGGCGACGGGGTGGTCGCTTTCCACCGGGAGAAGTTCATACCGTTCGGCGGTCCGGACGGCGGCGATGGCGGCCATGGCGGTGACGTGATAATCCAGGCCAGCGATACCGAGGACAGCCTGAGGAAGTACCGCCAGAAAAGGCTGCACCGCGCCGAGAACGGGAAAGCCGGCAGTGGCAATAAAAAGCATGGCCGGGACGGTCTTCACCTCGTGCTTACCGTGCCTCCGGGGACGCTGCTCTCATTGCTCGAGGGCGATGAAAAAGTCCTTTTCGCCGACCTGCAAAAGCCGGGCGACAGCGTCGTGGTGGCCCGGGGCGGGAAGGGCGGCTGGGGTAATACCCGCTTCACGTCTTCCACCAACCAGGCGCCCAAGATCGCCCAGGGCGGCGAGCCCGGCGAAGAAAAGACGATCATGCTGGATATGCGCCTTATCGCCGACGTCGGCATCATCGGTTATCCCAACGCCGGAAAGTCGACGCTGTTGGCGGCGGCCTCGGCGGCCCGGCCTAAGGTGGCCGATTATCCTTTCACCACCCTCGAGCCGGTTCTCGGCGTGGTGGAAATCGGCCTGGAGTGCTTCATCCTGGCCGAGATCCCCGGCCTTATCGCCGGCGCCCATCTCGGCCGCGGGCTCGGCCACGATTTCCTCCGGCACGCCCTGCGCACCAGGCTGCTGATTCATCTTATCAGTGGCGACTCCGCCTCGCCGGTCGACGACATGCTCCGGGTCAACGAGGAACTGGCCCTGTACGACCCGTCCCTGGCGCGTAAGCGGCAGCTCGTGGTGATTAATAAGGCCGACCTGCCCGCCGTGCAGGAACGCATTTCCGGTATCAAGACCGAGCTTGCCGCCGCGGGCGTCAAAGCCTATGATATATCCGCGGCGACCGGCCTGGGCGTGCCCGCGCTGATGAAAGACACGCTGAAAGTGCTAAATGAAACATCCGCCGGGGAGAAGGTCGAAACCCCGGCCGTTCCGGAGAAGGTCTTCCGGCCCCAGCCGCGGGAAGCCCGGGTCAGGGTCATGAAAGCGGGCGATGAATACGTCGTGTCCGCGCCGGGACTGGACCGTATCAGGGGCGGCGCCGGCGTTACTCCCGCGGATTTGCGCTGGCAGATGGACTATCAATTCCGGAGGCTGGGCATCGATAAAGCCCTGGAAAAAGCCGGGGTGAAAGCGGGGGACAGGGTCCGCTGCGGGGAACTGGCATGGGAATGGATGCCGAAAGAGAAGAAAAAATAAAGATCGGCGTGCTCGGGGGGACTTTCGATCCCGTCCACCTGGGGCACCTCGCTATGGCCGATGAGGCCAGGCAAGCGCTGGACCTGGCCGAGGTGATTCTGGTGCCGGCCGGCCAGCCGGTGGGAAAATCAGCGCGCCGCGTGACGCCCGCCGGGCAGCGTATCGAGATGCTCCGCCTCGCGATCATCGGCCGGCCTTACCTCAAGATATCTTATATGGAGATCGAGCGGCCCGGCCCGTCTTATACCGTCGATACCCTCGACTCCCTCCGGAGACGTTACGGCGGCCGGGCGGAGATATATTTTATACTGGGCTGGGACAGTCTGGTCCAGTTGCCCGGATGGCATGAGCCGGGGCGCATCGTGGAGATGTGCTCTTTAGTAGCGGTGCCCCGCCCGGGATATCCCCGCCCCGGCCTCAAGGCTTTAGAAAATAAAGTCCCGGGACTTTCTAAAAAGGTGATATTTCTGGATAAGCCGGAGCTCGATATCAGCGCCACGATGGTAAGGGAGAAGACCGCCGGGCATGAGGCTATCGATGGGCTTGTCCCCGGCCTGGTGGCGGAGTATATCAACAAGCACCGGCTTTATATCGTTGAAAACTCGGTCGTCTAAGGGGTAACCGGCCCTCTTCCTTTTCCTCCCCCTCTCCGCTCGCCCTGAGCTTGTCGAAGGGTCAAGGAGAGGGGGAACAAGGGGATTAGGTTGAAAAAGGAGAAAGAATATGTTAAAAGCCATCGGTATCGTCGGCAGCCCCCGCAAGGGCGGCAATACGGAAATCCTCGTCGCGCACTGCCTTAAGGCAATCGCCGAAGAAGGCATTAAAACAAAACTCGTATCGCTCGCCGGCAAAGACATCCGCGGCTGTATCGACTGCGGTTACTGCTTCGAACACCCCGGCGAATGCTCTGTCAAGGACGACATGCAGGCGGTCCGCGCCGGGATGGTCGCAGCCGACGTCATCATCATCGGTACTCCCGTCTATTTCGGGGCGGCTACGGCTTTAGTTCGGGGACTGATGGAGCGGGCGGCGTTCTGCGAACGCGGCGGCCTCGCCGGCAAAGTCGGCGGACCCATCGTGGTGGCACGGCGCGCCGGCCAGAACTTCACCTTCGCCGAGATGAATTTCTGGTTCTACCTCAACGGGATTACCACGCCCGCCGGCACCTACTGGAACATGGCCTTCGGTCGGGAAAAGGGCGAGGTGGCCAAGGACGAGGAAGGCATGATGACCGCCTGGAACTTTGGCAAGAACTGCGCCAGGGTGGCCAAAAAGCTGCGGGAATAGGAAGAGATGCTAAAGGCCGGGCAGCCGCCGGGATTTTCGTTTTAACGCGTCTGGCGGGGTTTCAAGAAATGAGCCGGATAACAAAAACTGGCCATTTTACTGGGTCCCGGGCTATAATAAAGGTGTTTTGACGATTTTGAACGGAGGTATCCCGGTTGGATTCCGTCATCACCGAAGAACTGAATAGCCTGCTTAACGTCGATTTCGGTCCCGAGGTCTACGAGGTCGAGCGCGGTATGCTGCGGAAGTTCGCCGAGGCTATCGACGACCCCAACCCCCGCTGGCTGGTGGAAGCACCGCCCACTTTCGCCGCCGCCCTCGTACCAGGACAACTCCTGAATAAGCTGTTCAACGCCGATATCCCCTTAAAGCGCCTCCTCAACGGCTCCAGCGAGCTGGAATACCTGAAGCCCATTAAGGCCGGAGACACCATTTCCGTGACGGCCAGATTGACCCGCCTCCGCCAGGTCGCCGGCGAGCAGGGCCCGACCCTGTTCATGTTCACCGAGGTCACTTACGCCAACCAGTCCGGCGAGGTGGTCGTCAAGGGGAAAAACAATTACATCAAGTATTAACGGAGCGTATGATCTATTACGAAGATATAATCGAAGGCGCGGAAATACCGGCCTTGGTCAAGTATCCCACGACCATGCAGCTGGTGAAATACGCCGGCGCCTCGGGCGACTTCTACCAGATCCACTACGATAAGGACTTTGCCGTGGCCAGCGGCCTGCCCGGCGTTATCGTCCACGGCTGGCTGGCGCTGGCTTTCTTGGGCCAGATGCTCACCGACTGGCTCGGTGAAGGCGGGACGCTGGTCAAGCTGAACGGCAGCTACCGCGGCGTCAATAAGGTCAACGAGGACATTATCTGTAACGGCAAAATAACTAAAAAATATATCGAAGACGGCCGCAACCTGGCCCGGGTGGAAATCTGGGCGGAAAACCCCGGTGGCGTTAAGACGGTCACCGGTTTTGCCGTGGTGGCGTTGCCTTCGAGGGCGTAATTACTCACCTGCGCATTTGCGCAATATCAATAGAATTCAATTTACTTTTTTACAGACTCTACGATCCACTTATCCACGCCGGGCTGCCACAGTGTAAAGTCAAACCCACCATATTCAGTAGCGATTTCAAAGCCCGCTTTTTCCAACATTCTTACCAGCGCTTCACGGCTTATTAGACGAAGCTCGAATTCGTGAATAAAGCTTTCAACTCTTCCATGCCGTTCGATAAAAATCTCCTGCTTGATATGTTCGCGCATGGTATCGCAATTATATGACGTTTCCCCGATCTTCCATGCTTTCAGGTCGGTTTCAGGCTGATTCGCCAGTTCGAATCTGCGTTTTGGTGAATGCCAGGATTCACTTCCGGGATAAATAAGATCAAGCATCAGGCATCCCTTATCCGTGAGATGCTCACGGATACAAAATAACGCTTTCTGCATTTCTTGTTCTGATAACAGGTGGTGGAAATCGCCGGTTCCGATAAATGCAACAGCATAATCTTTTTCGGGTAAATTAAGGTCGGTGACGTCACCGGTCAAAAAGCGGGGGTTCGCATTCTCGGCGTTGTTCTTTTTCGCGGCCGTGATCATTTCAGGCTCAAGGTCTAACGCAGTTACGTGCAAACCGTTTTTGGCTATGCCGCTGGCGATTTCTCCGGTGGCGCACATCAGCGATAGTACCTTGTTGCCGTATTTTTTCGCCAGTATTGAATAGAATTCTATTTCTTCGGAACGGCTTGGTCCTCCTAGGTTCCATATCGCCGCATGTTTATCGTAGGCACCTCTTTTCATAATCATTCTCTTTTATCAACAAAAGCTCATCTGCGCATTTGCGCAAATGCGCACTTGCTGACTTACTCCAAAGCCTCCGCCAGTAACTCGCTGATGTCTTTGGCTTTAGTCCTCTCCTCCGCCCCTTTGGCCTTTAAGCCGTCTTCCAGCATCGTCAGGCAGTAAGGACAGGCCGTCGCCACGCACTCGGCCCCCGCTTTCAGGACCTCCTCTGCCCGCCGCACGTTGACCCGTTTATCCGGTGCCTCCTCCATCCACATGTGGCCGCCCCCGCCCCCGCAGCAGAAGCTGTCGGTCCGCCGGCGCGGCAGCTCGATGTTCCTGCCGCTGGCGGCCTTGACTATCGCCCGCGGCTCGTCGTAAATATCGTTGTAACGCCCCAGGTAGCACGAGTCGTGGTAGGCGGCTTTAAGCGGGATAGGCCTTTTGACCTTGACCCGCCCGTCTTTGAGCAGTCCGGCCAGGAACTGGCTGTGGTGGACCACCTCGTAATCCCCGCCGAACTGTTTGTACTCGTATTTCAGGCTGTTGAAACAGTGGGGACAGCTGGCCAGTATCTTTTTCACGTTGTGCGCTTTGAGAATTTCTATGTTCTGCCGGCACAGGGTCTGGAAGAGGTACTCGTCGCCCATGCGCCGCGCCGGGTCGCCGCAGCAGGACTCCTCGTCTCCGAGGATGGCGAACTTTACCCCCGCCGCCTGCAGGACTCTGGTCGTGGCTTGAGCCACTTTCATGTTGCGGTCGTCGAGCGCCGCCGAGCAGCCCACCCAGTAAAGAATATCGATGTCTTTCGCGTCGTCGACGGTCTCTATTTTAAGTCCTTCCGTCCAGTCGGTGCGCCCGGCGGTCGTGCCGCGGTAGGGGTGCCCTCGCGTCCCCAGGCTCTTTAAAGCCTCCCGGACGGCCTCCGGAAACCGGCTCTTTTCCATCGCCAGGTTGCGCCGCATATCGATGATTTTATCGATGTGCTCGATGTACACCGGGCAGGCCTGCATGCAGGCGCGGCAGGTGGTGCAGTCCCAGAGGACCTCGTCGGTAATGACCCCGCCCAGCATTTCCGCCCGCTTTTCCGCCGGTTTAAGCTTGAGGATGCCGGGGTAAACATCATAAAGATGCGTCTTTAAATCCTGGATGACCTTTTTAGGGTTGAGGTCCTTGCCGCTGCGGTAGGCCGGGCAGGCGTCCTGGCAGCGGCCGCATCTGGTGCACGCGTCGAGGTCGAGGAGCTGTTTCCAGGTGAAGTCTTCGATCTTGTCCGCGCCGAACCGCTCCGTCTTTTCGAGGTCGATAGGCTCCAGTGCGCCGCGCGGTCCCAGGTTCCGGAAAAAAACGTTGACCGTGTCCCAGATGATGTGGAACAGCTTGGTGTTATAGAGCGAGACGTAGGCGATGGCGCCCAGGGAGAGGAAGGTGTGCAGCCACCACAGGCCGTAATGCCACAGCTGGAGAGAGATCTGCCCCATGCCGTCGAAGGCTTTAGCGAAGACCCAGCCCCCCGGCGACCACACCGACCACTCGGGGTGGGGCGTGAGTTCGGTGGCGGTCATGCGCAGCCCTTCCACGATGAACCCCGTGACGATGACGGCGAAAATTAGTAATAGAGTAACGAGGTCGTCCCACCGGTTGTCCAATCTTTCCGGTCGCTTGACATAACGTCTGAGGAACACCATCACCACCCCGATGACCGCCAATATGCCGAACCCGTCCGTGATGACCGAATAAGCTAAGTAAGCATTTCCCTCGAGGAAGTTGAAGAAATAGTGGCTGATGAAGTCCAGGAAAGCCCCCAGCAGGAAGACGATGCACCCTGAAAAAATGAAAAAGTGCGCCAATCCCGCGTAAAGCTCACGGGGACGGCAGTCCTTCCTGTCCGCCCCGAAGAACTTGCGGTGTACGACGATATCGCTGAAGGCTGTGCGTAAAAAGACGCCCGCCCGCCGCCAGATATGATTAAACCGGTTGGCCGGCCGGCCTACTCGCCACCGTCGGGGTATTTTGATTAATGCCCAGATAAATATCGCCGTGGCGATAGTCGCCAGGGCGTACATTATCCAGGGGAATGGCATGTTCCAGAATATCTCGCGGGTGGGCTCGAGCATGATTGCTACCTCTTTTTAGCTGCTATGGCTAGCCATTCTCCGCCTTTTTTATAAGGATTTCCGGCAAGGTCGTTCCAGGTGTGTTCAATGTGGAAGCCAGCTTTTTCCAGAACGGGCGTAAGCGATTCCAGCGTATAGTCATGAATCCAGGTACGGTAAACGGTTATCCCTTTATCATCTACGACAATATATTGCTCAACATGCACATTGTCTTCCAGGTAGTTAAAGTGCTGCTCCAACGTCAGATGCCTACCAGGCCGCCAGAAGCCGGCGTCCGAGATATACCAGGGGTTCTGAAGAGTAGTATTTGCCTCTGACGGCGGAGCGGTAACGTCAAAAATCAAGAGGCCTCCCGACTTTAGCGCGGTATGGATCTTGCGTAGGAGTTCATCTCTTTTTTCGTCAGAAAAAGTGCCCATTTCGCCGTAAGCCTGGAATACCACATCGAACTCGCAAGAGTAGTCCATTTCGAAGAAATTCAAGCGCCGGTAGTTGATGTCCTGCCTGCTTGACGACGCTTGCGCAATTGCGTAATTGAGCGAATTCTCGGAGATATCGATGCCGGTTATTTTAATGCCTTTCGCGGCCATGCGGCTGGCATAGAGACCCGGACCGCAACCCAAGTCGAGGACTTTGTACCCGCTCTTTAGCAAACCAGAAGAAATAAGGTGGTTTACCTCGTCGTCTATTTTTTCCGGGCGGCGGCTGGCAGCATCATGGTTAGGATTCAGATGCGCTTCTAGCATGCTTTTTGAGATGTGCGGATCATCCCAGAAGTGCGGTTCACCGGGCTCGAAAAGAGGAGGTTTCATGGCATTCTGGGCAATAAGAGAAAGCGTATCTTTAAAATTGTACGGCATTTCAGACACGATTATAGCATAAACCAGCGGATGAGGTTTTGACTTGCGCCGCCGATGGGAATATCATAAAAATTCATGGGGAAGGGAAGGTACTATAACTGTCAACTATTTAAGTTTAACTTTAGAGTAAATGCGTAATTGCGCAATTAAGCAACTATGAAACGATTCGAGCTTATCGAGCACACCGCTGATATGGGCCTTAAAGCCTACGGCAAATCTTTACCGGAGGCCTTCGCCAACGCCGCCTACGGCATGTTCTCTATCATCGCCGGGCTTGATAGCGTGAAAGAGACAGAAATGCGCCGCGTCGAAGTGAGCGCGGATGACGCCGAAAGCCTGCTTTTCGAGTGGCTCAATAGCCTGCTCTACTATTTCGATGTCGAAGGGCTTATATTCAAGCGGTTCGATATTAAAGAGTTCGGCGAGAAACGCCTTGTAGCGGACTGCTTTGGCGAAAAATACGACCCCGCCCGCCACCAGGTAAAACTCGGTGTAAAGTCCGCTACCTATCACATGCTGGAGGTCGACCGGGCAAAAAACCGGGTACAGGTGATCTTTGACGTCTAGGAGGTGCCGCCATGCCCGTCTGGAACGGTAAGCTGGAAAAGGTAGACGATTTCCGCTGGCGTA
>DAIQQC010000020.1:19621-23751 GCA_036787005.1 Dehalococcoidales bacterium
GCCATGCCCGTCTGGAACGGTAAGCTGGAAAAGGTAGACGATTTCCGCTGGCGTATCCCGAAGAGTTATAAGCCGGGCATGCTCGTCGACGGCCTGATCTACGCCGACGAACCGATGCTCAAGCAGATCATCGCCGACCAGGCGCTGGAGCAGGTGGCCAACGTGGCCTTCCTGCCGGGCATCGTCGGCTATTCTCTGGCCATGCCGGACATCCACTGGGGCTACGGCTTCCCCATCGGCGGTGTGGCTGCCGTGCGCGTATCCGGCGGCGCCGTATCGCCGGGGGGCGTCGGGTTCGATATCAATTGCGGTGTGCGCATTATGCGCACCAATCTCTCTCGCGAGGAAGTCGCGCCTAAGATCAGGGAGCTCGTCGACGCCCTTTTCTACGCCGTGCCTTCGGGGCTAGGCTCTAAAGGCCGGATAAAGCTCCGTTCCGGTGAGATTGACGAAGTTCTTCTGAAGGGCTCGCGCTGGGCGGTGAATAGCGGCTACGGACGCAAGGAAGACCTGGACACCACCGAGGAGCGTGGCGAGATGCCTGGCGCCGATCCCTCCCGCGTCAGCGAAAGGGCTAAAGAGCGCGGCGTCCCGCAGCTCGGTACCCTCGGCTCCGGCAACCATTTCCTCGAGGTCGCTGCCGTCGATGAGATTTATGAGCCGGAGGCCGCCCGCGCCATGGGCATCGACCGACCCGGCCAGTTGGTGCTTTACGTCCACTGCGGCTCGCGCGGCCTCGGCCACCAGGTCGCCGACGACTATATAAAAGTAATGCTCGCAGCCATGCGCAAGTATGGCATCGAGGTCCCCGACCGGCAGCTCGCCTGCGCCCCGGTGAAGTCGGAGGAAGGACAAGCCTACCTGGCCGCCATGCGCGGCGCCGCCAACTACGCCTGGGCCAACCGCCAGTGCATCACCCACTGGGTGCGGGAGGCTTTTTGCCGCGTGATGGAGATTGGCGAGGCCGCGGCGGGACTGGAGCTCATTTACGACGTTACCCACAACATCGCCAAGTTAGAAGACCACGAGGTCGACGGCAAAAATGAAAAACTCTGCGTCCATCGCAAGGGGGCGACCCGCGCTTTTCCCCCCGGCCACCCCGATATCCCGCGGCAATACGCCGCCATCGGCCAGCCGGCCCTTATCCCCGGCGACATGGGCCGCGCTTCGTATATCCTGGTGGGGACGGAGCGGGCGATGAAAGAGACCTGGGGCTCTACCTGCCATGGCGCGGGACGCCTGGAAAGCCGGACGGCAGCTAAAAAACAGCAGAGCGGCCGCGACGTCGTTTCAGCCCTGGAAGCTAAAGGCATTATCGTAAGGGCGGGCAGCCTGTCCGGCCTCGCCGAGGAAGCCCCGGAGGCTTATAAGGACGTGACTGATGTGGTGCGTGTAGCGCACGGGGCGGGCATCTCTCGGAAGGTCGCCCGCACGCGCCCCATCGCCGTGGTCAAAGGATAAATCGGGGCGTCTAAGAGGGGGTCATGACCCCTCTTCCAATCTCTTCCCCTCCACAAACTGGTTGCCTTTTCTCCTCCAACCATCCCGACGAAAGTCGGGAACCAGTTTCTGTCGAGGGGGTTCAGGGGGTGAGCAGATTAGTTGACAAAAGGAATTATAATATTACATAATATGCCGTCACGAAAACTATCCAGGAGGTGCTAATATGTTTACCGCTGCCTGCATTTTTCTCTTGATCGCCGGGATACTCGCGCTCTATGATACGTTCCTGATGATTACCCACCGCCCCAACCCGGTGAAGGACTGGCCGTTGCCGTGCCCCATGACCATGCTGTCCCTGGCCATAGGGCTGATCCTTCTCAGCATCGAAGGCTTAACGTAGTAGATCTATTTGGGGTAAAATAGCCGGTATATCCGTGAAAAAGATGCGTGTTGTCCCGCGCAAATGAGTAATTGCGTAAGTGCGCATTACTTGTCGCGGATGACCCTGCCGGGTTCCTTGACGTACTTCGACGCCAGCGTGCAGTGCACGAACAGTACCGGCTTGTCTACCCTCTTGAACTCCAGCGGGCAGTGGACCATTCCGGCCGGGATGTAAACGGTGGTCGGTACGGTGATTTTATGTACCTCCCGCTCCTCGCCCAGCCCTATCTCGATGTCCGCACCCAGCTCTCCCATGTTGTCCGGGTCGAATGACATGAAGTACAGGTACATGTCGAAGTCGTGCGAGTGAGGGTACTCCTCCATCAGCGTCGGCTCGGTGATGCGCAGGAACATGATGGTGAAATCGGACCGGTATTCCCTTTCGCCCGTGTAGACGAACTCCGGTCCGTAACCGCCTGCCGCTACCGGCTTTTCGATCACGTATTTACCGTATTTTGTCATTGTCAGGGCCTCAAATGCCTCTCTTGGGAAAATCCATCTATGGCTTCGTCGTAATGAACCCTTTTCCGTCTCTTTTACAGATATATTGGATGGTGTGGCTGCCGGACATGGCGGCCGTGGGCATGCCGCCGCCCGGGTTGACCCACTGCCCCGCCATGTAAAAATTGTCCAGCCCGGGCAGGGTCTTTTTCATCGATGACGTGAAAGACTCGGCGCTGAACATCCACCCTTCGTAGCTGCCGCGCCAGTTGCCGGTATAACGCACCCAGGTCACCGGAGTAGCAATATCGCGCATCTCCACCTGCGCCGCCAGTCCCGGGAAACGCTTGTCCAGCCCGGCTACGACCGCGTCGGCGATTCTTTCCTTCTCGGCTTTATAGCGTTCCGGTTCTTTGCTCAGTTTCTCCCAGTATTCGTAGTCGGTTTCGAAGTTGACTTTAAGCACGGTCTTGCCCTGCGGTGCCAGGGTGAGGTCGTAATTGTAGTTGAGCACGGTCAAGTTTTTATGCTCTTTGCCAGCAATGTTGATCGGAGTATCGAGCGGGAAAGTAAAACCGCCGATGCTGGCCGGGATTTCCTCGAAGCGGCTTTTCACGCCCAGCCCTACGTATACCAGCGGCGCGAAGAGCTTTGGATTGTCATACATGTTTTTAATCGTGTCGTCTACATATTTTCCCTCGAGCATGTCGAAAATGGTCGTGCGGCCGTCGCTGGCCGAGACAACCCAGTCGGCGCGGTGCTCCGTGCCGTCCGCCAGTCTGATGCCGACCGCCTTTTTGTTTTCCACCAGGATCTTGGCGACTCTGGATTTGAACGTTATCTCCCCGCCTAGGCCGCGGTAGCGTTCTTCGAGGAACCGCACCAGTTCGAGGGCTCCTCCTAGTACGTAACCCGCCGTCTTTTTATGCTGGTAGCCGAACACCCAGAAGATCATCATCATGGGCATGGGGCTGTCGCCGAGAGCGAGCGTAAACGCTTCGCGCAGTAAGGGGTTTTTACAGCGCTTGAAGAAGTCCGGTATAGTTATTTTCGACCATTTCCTCATCGTCATTAAAGAGGGGAGCATCGTTATGGCCTTGATCTTGTCCCAGAAAGTATAAAGGTCGCTGGGTTTGGCTGTCGGCATGTCGATGCGGGAGAAAGAGCGTATCCCCTGGGTGAGTTCTTTGATGAGGTCTTTGTCCTCCGGGGCCAGTTCCAGCAGGTATTGCTCAAAGCGGTCGGCGTCGCAGTAAACATGGAACGCCTTACCATTTTTGTTTTCATGGACTAAATACTCTTCGTGATTATGGATTTTCCAGCGCTGCGCCGCCCCCAGCTCCTCCCAGAATTTATAGAAACCGCTGCCCGGGCCGGTGCCGACCAGCCAGTTCATAGCCCCGTCGATGGTATAACCCTTGCGTTTCCAGGCGGTGCAGACCCCGCCGGCTTTATCATGCATTTCAAAAATAGAGGTCTTGTAGCCGTTCATCCGCCCGTAGCAGCCGGCCGCCAGCCCGGTAAGCCCGCCCCCGATGATTATGATCGATTTTTCCATCGTCGACCTCCTTGGAGAATCTCTTTGTCAAGTTTATTATAATACCACACCGCGCCGGGCATGTGTTACTATATGACCGGCGGAAAATATGTACCGTCTTATCGATACCCACGCCCACCTGGAAGAGATAGCAGACCTGGAGCAGGTCGTCGCCGGATCCAAAGCCGCCGGCCTTACCGCGATTATCGCCATGACCGATATGGCCTCGCACGCCCGGACGCTGGAGATCGCCGGGAAATATCCCGAC
>DAIQQC010000021.1:0-10097 GCA_036787005.1 Dehalococcoidales bacterium
TGCGGCACCTGCCTGGAGGTCTGCCCCGAAAAGTTCAAGGCGGTAAAGAAGGTCTCCGGAGAGACTTTCAGCGCGCCCGCTGAGCCCATTCCTGTGGCCGGAAAGACTCAACCATGATTACCCTGTTATTATTACGGGAGGCAAGCTATGGCTAACGTCTCGCTGGTGATCGACGGGGTAAAGATAGATGTGCCGCAGGGGACGACGGTCCTCGAGGCGGCCAAAAAAGCCGGTATCTATATCCCCACCCTCTGCTACGATACCGATCTAAAGCCTTACGGCGGCTGCCGCCTGTGCATCGTGGAGATAGAAAAAATGCGCGACCTGCCCGTGTCCTGCTGCACGGAAGCCGCCAACGGGATGGTCGTCCACACGCAAACGCCCGCGGTCACCCAGGCACGCCGCATCACCATGGAACTCATCATGGCCAACCACCCGTGTGAATGTATTGTCTGCCATCGCCGCGAGCACTGCGGTCCTAACGATATCTGCCTGCGCAATGTCTCCATTACCGAGCGGTGCGTCACCTGCGCCAAGAACCAGAACTGCGAGCTCCAGGAGGTGGCGGAATACCTGGGTATCGAGTCGGAGCGCTTCGACCGCCTGCGCAAGAGGACCAGGGTCGTTGACCTCGATATAATCCACCCCGCCTATACCCGCGATATGAACAAGTGCATCCTCTGCGGACGGTGCTGGCGGGCCTGCCACGAGGTCGCCGGCATCGAGGCTATCGACATGGCTTTCCGCGGCGATGCGTCGACAGTCGCGACGTTCGGCAACCAGTCGGTGCTGGGTTCCGCCTGCGAGGCCTGCGGCGAATGCATCGAGCGCTGCCCCACGGGCGCCCTCTTTCCCAAGAACAACCGCCGGCCGGAGCGCGAGGTAAAGACAATCTGCCCTTATTGCGGCGTCGGTTGTTCGATCTACCTGGGCGTCTGCGGCAATGAAATCGTGGGGGCGCGCGGCGACCGAGAAAGCCCCGTCAATAAAGGCGGGCTGTGCATCAAGGGGCGGTGGGGTTACGACTTCGTCAACCACCCCGACCGCCTCACCAGACCGCTGATCAGGAAAGAGGGCAAGGGCAAAGATATCCAGGTAAATGGAAATTTTAAGGAAATTTTCCGCGAAGCCACGTGGGAGGAAGCCCTCGACGTGATCGCCCAAAGGCTGAATAAAATCAAAGCAGAAACCGGGCCGGACAGTCTGGGTGTGCTGAGCTCGGCGAAGTTTACCAACGAGGAAAATTACCTGGTGCAGAAGTTCGCCCGGGCGGTCATCGGCACCAACAACATCGACCACTGCGCCCGGCTTTGCCACGCTTCGACGGTGGCTGCCGCCGCGGTCTGCTTCGGGGACGGCGCCATGAGCAACTCCATAGCCGATTTCAATAAAGCCGATCTCCTTTTCATCATTGGCTCGAATACCACCGAATGCCACCCCATCATCGCCCGCTACATACGCCAGGCGGTGATATCCGGCCGGACGAAGCTGATAGTCGCCGACCCCCGTTCAATCCAGCTGGCGAAGAAGGCTGAAATTCACCTGCGCCACAGGCCGGGGACGGACGTGGCCCTCCTCAATGCCATGATGAACGTCATCCTCACCGAGGGGCTGGAGAACAAGGAGTTCGTCAGAACGCGCACCATGGGCTTCGATGAAGTGGCGGCGACGGTGAAAAAGTATACACCGGAAATGGCGGCGGCCATAACCGGCGTGCCCGCGGAAGAGATCATCAAGGCGGCGCGGCTGTTCGCCACCGGCGGCAAAGCGTCCATCCTCTACGGCATGGGCATTACCCAGCACACCACCGGCACGGACAACGTCAAGTGCGTGGCCAACTTATTGATGATGACGGGCAACATGGGCTGCGAGGGGACGGGTTTCAGTCCGCTGAGAGGACAGAACAACGTCCAGGGGGCCTGTGACATGGGCGCGCTGCCGAACGTCCTGCCCGGCTACCAGCCGGTGACCGACGCCGCGGCGCGGCAAAAATTTGAAAAAGCCTGGAACTGCCGGATCAAGGAAAAACCCGGACTGCCCGTGACAGAGATGATGAACGCCGTCGTCCGCGGCGAAATCAAGGGCATGTATATAGTAGGGGAAAACCCGCTATTAAGCGAACCGGATATGACGCATACCGGCGAAGCGCTGAAGAAGCTGGATTTCCTGGCGGTGCAGGACATTTTCCCCACCGAGACAGCCGCCCTGGCCGACGTCATCCTGCCGGCGGCGGCCTTTGCGGAGAAGGACGGCACCTATACCAGCACGGAACGCCGGGTGCAGATGTGCCGGCAAGCCGTGACGCCGCCCGGCGAAGCCCGGCCGGACTGGCAGATCACCTCGGCGCTGGCCGGCAAGATGGGATATCCGTTCAATTACGGCAGCACCGCGGAAATCAACGAAGAAATGACCTCGCTGACGCCCATCTACGGCGGCATGCAATTCAATCGGCTGGAAAACAGCTACGGACTGCAATGGCCCTGCCGGACGCCGGAAGACCCCGGTACACCCACCCTGCACGTGGGGCAGTTCAGCTGCGGACTAGGCAGATTCCACGCGGTCGAATTCAAACCTCCGGCGGAGTCAGTTTCCGCGGAATACCCGCTTCTGTTAACCACCGGCCGCATACTGGAGCACTATCATACCGGCAGCATGACCCGCCGGACGAGAGTGCTCAATACCATGTTCCCCGGCGGCGCCATCGATATCCACCCCGACGACGCCGTAAAGCTGGGCGTCGGCGAAGGCGGTATTCTCAGCGTGGCCTCGAAACGGGGCCGGATAGAAGTGCCCGCCCACATCACGGAAAAAGTCTCCCCCGGACTGGTGTTCATGGCTTTCCATTGGAAAGAGATGCCGGCCAACATGCTCACCAGTGCGGCCCTGGACCCCACGGCGAAAATACCGGAGTTCAAGGTATCGGCAGTTAAAGCGGTGCTGGGGAAACAGCCCCGGTAATCCGGGGTTGGAGTAACCCGCCCGGATTACCGCATATCCTCGAGGTCGATATAGCCCTGCTTAAGGCCCCTGATAATAGCGTCGGTGCGGGAGCCGCAGCCGAGCTTGTTAAAGATATTGGTCAGGTGCGCCTTGACGGTGCGCAGGCTGATGAAGAGCTTCTCGGATATTTCCTTATTGCTCAGTCCCCGGGCGGCCCATTTTAAGATCTCCAGTTCCCTGGCGGTAAGCTGGGCGCCGGCCTCCCGCTCCTCAGGTGTCCTGGAAAGGCTGGCCAGGCGCTGGACGAGCTTATGCGTCACCTCGGGGTCGAGCACGGACTCGCCGGCACGCACCGCCCGGATAGCTTTGACCAGCTCCTTGCCGGCGGAGGACTTGAGCAGGTAACCGCGGGCGCCCGCCTCCAGAAGGTCGACGATATAGCGGATATCGCTGAAAGCCGAGAGCACCAGCACGGCCACGTCCGGGTATAGCTGCCTGATTTGCCGGGTGGCTTCCACGCCGTTCATCACCGGCATCACGATGTCCATGATGACGATGTCCGGCTTTAACTCCCCCGCCAGCCGCACCGCTTCTTCGCCGTTGGTCGCTTCACCGACGATCTCAAAGTCCTTTTCCGGGGACAGGAGGGTGCGCATCCCCTCTCTCAACATGGCATGGTCGTCGACGATCAGAATCCTGGCTTTTGTCACACTCATATATGTATTTTAAGGCGTCTGCGAATAAAGCGCAACCCTCGGGGACTAGTCCCTTAGTATTAGTACTCCGGGCATAGAGGAATACGACTTCTCCATTGGTAAATTAAGCAATACAATCAATTTATAGCTAAATTAGTTCTGGTAAGATTAAAGGGGTGAGATGTGAAAGGGCTGCGGTACTTAACTTGGCAAGAGTGGACCACAACAACATCGGACACGCCGGCGGACCGGCCAAAAGACAGGCCATCCTGGAAGCACTGACCAGGGCCACGGCCACCAAACAACCATCCGGCATCCATTCCCGGGAAAACGATGACGGGATGGGCGGCTACTATACTTTGACCATCGACGAGCTGACGGCTCTCGTTAATGGCGATATCCAGACGATAAGAAGCTGGGTGAGCAACCTGGACAGGCGCCATGCCACCTGGCTTTTAAACGGGCTCATTAAGGAAAGAGAATAACCGGCGGTAGGCTAACGTATCGCCGTTTCTACGGTATCGAACGCCAGAAAAAAGTAAAGGAGTCAAAACACATGAGTATAGCGGACCTAACAAGGAACAACACTAATACAAAAGAGGAGATACTGGGGCAGATCTCGGACCAGGCCATCGATTCGATGATGGAAGAGAACCGCGTCTTCGCCCCGCCCGAAGAGTTCTCCAGGAACGCCGCGGTCAAGAACATGGCGGAGTACAAAGCGCTCTACGACGAGTCGCTGAAAAACCCCGACAAGTTCTGGGGCCGGATGGCGGAGCAGCTGGAATGGTACAAGAAATGGGACAAGTACGAAATCGCCGACTTCAAGGACAAGCCGGAGATCCGGCACTTCGTCGGCGGGAAGATCAATGTCAGCGTCAACTGCCTCGACCGGCATGTCAGGACGGCGCGCAAGAATAAAGCCGCCCTCATCTGGCAAGGCGAGCCGGACGGCGACGTCCGCACCTTCACCTACCAGCAGCTTTACCACGAGGTATGCAAGTTCGCCAACGTGCTGAAGAAAATCGGCATCAAGAAGGGCGACACCGTTTCGATCTACCTGCCGATGATACCGGAGCTGGCGATATCCATGCTGGCCTGCGCGCGCATCGGGGCGATACACAGCGTGGTCTTCGGCGGGTTCAGCGCCGAGGCCCTCAGGGACAGGATACAGGACTGCAAGTCCAGGCTGCTCATTACCGCCGACGGCTACTGGCGCAGCGGCAAGCAGATCAAGAGCAAGGACGGCGCGGATAACGCCGTGGCTGCTTCTCCCACGATTAAAAACGTCATTATCGTCAAGCGGCTAGGCATCGAGATCAACGTGCAGGCGGGCCGGGACTTCTGGTGGCACGAGCTGATGAACGCCCCGGACATCACCGCCAAGAGCGAGCCGGAGCAGATGGAAGCCGACGAGCCGCTTTTCGTGCTCTACACCAGCGGCAGCACCGGCAAGCCTAAAGGCGTGCTGCATACCCAGGCGGGCTACCTGCTGCACTGCTACCTGAGCATGAAATGGATCTTCGATATCAAGGACGAGGACGTCTTCTGGTGCACGGCGGACGTCGGCTGGATCACCGGCCACAGCTATATCGTCTACGGGCCCCTGTCGGCCGGGGCAACCAGCCTGATGTTCGAGAGCGTGCCGACCTTCCCCGCCGCGGACAGGTTCTGGCAAATCGTCGAGAAATTCCAGGTCAACGTATTCTATACCGCCCCCACGGTCATCAGGGCTTTGATGAGGGAAGGCGAGGAACTGCCCAACAAGCGCGACCTCTCCAGCCTGCGACTCCTGGGGAGCGTCGGCGAGCCGATCAACCCCGAGGCCTGGATGTGGTACTACCGGGTCATCGGCAAGGAAAAATGCCCCATCGTGGACACCTGGTGGCAGACGGAGACCGGCGGCATCCTGATCACGGCGCTCCCCGGCGCCATGAACATCAAGCCCGGCTCGGCGTCGCTGCCCTTTCCGGGCGTTGAGCCCATCATCCTGAGCGAGGACGGCAAGGAGGTCGGCCTGAACGAGGGCGGCTGGCTCTGCATCAAGAAGCCCTGGACCGGCATCATGCGCACCATCTGGGGCGACCCCGCCCGGTTCAAGGAGACGTATTTCACCAAGTTCCCGGGCTACTACTGCACCGGCGACGGCGCCCGCAAAGATAAGGACGGCTATTACTGGCTAATGGGCCGCATCGATGACGTTATCAAGGTATCCGGGCACCGCATCGGCACGGCCGAGGTTGAAAGCAGCCTGGTATCGCACCCCAAAGTGGCGGAGTCGGCGGTGGTCCCGATGCCCCACGCCCTCAAAGGCGAGGGCATCTACGCCTACGTTACGCTGAAGGCAGACGTCAAACCGGGCCCCGAGCTCGAGGCGGAGCTCAAAGCCCACGTCAGGCAGAAAATCGGGCCTATCGCCACGCCGGACATGATCCAGTTCGCGGACAACCTGCCCAAGACGCGCAGCGGTAAGATCATGCGCCGCATCCTGGTAAAGATTGCGGCCGGCCACACCGAGAACCTGGGCGACACATCCACACTGGCCGACCCGGCTGTGGTGGACACCCTGCTGGCGGGCAGAAAAAAATAAAAGAGTAGTGACAGGGAGGCACGGGATATCCCGCGCCTCCCTTAAAAACATCCCATCCCATAAAAATCTAACGGAGGTCTTTAGTGGCACAAGCAACCAGAACAGAACCACAGTGGGAGAGACCGGGGTCGCGGGGAACGGAGGTCATGGTCGCTAAAGAAGCAGCCAGGACAGAAACACAGTGGGCGAACCCGGGAGCCCTGGGACTGGCCGCATTCGGCTTGAACACCATCCTTCTCCAGATACACAACCTCGGCCTGATCGATAGCACCATGCCGCTGGTCTACGGTATCATCTGGGGCGGCATCATCCAGATAATCGCCGGCATTATCGACGGCAAGCGCGGGGACACCTTCGGCCTGACCGCGTTCTGTTCCTACGGCGCCTTCTGGATAGGGCTTGCCCTGACGTTCGTTTTCCAGTGGACGGGGCTCGTCGGAGAAGACAGTTCCGGCCTGGCCTGGACGATGATAATCTGGGGCATCTTTACTTTTTTCATGATGATCGGCACGCTAAAGATGACCTTTATGCATTTCTTCGTCTTTGCTTCGCTGGTGGTGCTGTTCGGGCTGCTGGCAGCCGTTTTCTTCGGGGCGCTTTCGCCCAAGGTGGCCGGGGTGGAAGGGCTTTTCTGCGGCGGGGCGGCGGCTTACGGCGCGGCGGCGGTCATCATCAACGGTAAGTTCGGCCGGACGGTGCTGCCGCTAGGCAAAGTGTTGAAATAGATAATTTATCCGGGAACCTCACCCCATTATCCCCCTCTCCACTGGCGGAGAGGGGGAAGGTTTTTTAGTCCCTGTTCGGGCGGAGAGCGCCCATTTTCGCAGGCTCTGGCCGTCCCGGACTAAATCCTGTGGTCTTCACGGACAATGACGCGAGGTCCACCGCTGAGACTCGAACCCCAGTTCTTAGGCGGTTCGATTTGTTTAAGCCTGTCGAGCTGCCCGATTCCTTTTAAGCGCGTGTAGATAAGCTGCCAGGCGCAAGGACGGTCGGACCGGACTTCGCAGCGGTCTTCACGCGAACCGCCGCAAGGCCCGTTGAGCAGGTGTTTGGCGCACCGTGTCACCGGGCAAATGCCGCCGTATTTATGCAGCACGCAGGACCCGCAAGCGGCGCATTTTTCGGTCCAGATGCCTCTTTCTTCGAGGATTCCCAGGAAAGCGGTATCCAGGCCGGCGTAGACGGGTTTTTGAGGATAGCGTTCCGCTATCGCCTGGACGCCCGCGCCGCAACCCAGGGAAAGCACGGCGTCGCTTTTCCGGATAGCCTCGGCGGCCTGTTCTATAAATATATTATCGCACTGCCGTTCGATGACGAGCTCATCAATTTCAAAGCCGAGTCCCTGCACCCTGGAAGCGATACGCAGCGCCGAGGCGATGATACTCACCTCACGCTCGCCCCCGGCGAGGCAGACGGTAACGCAGGTACCGCAGCCTAATACCAGTATCCTGTGATGACCCTTTAAAATCTCGAGGAGTTCCGGTATACTTTTTCTTTCGGCGACGATCATAGGTTCTGCTCCTGTTTATCCCGGCTTCGCGGTCAGGTTTTTAAGACGGGCGGGACCCAGCTTTCGAACGGTTTCCACCATGTCCCCCACGATCTCTGCAAACTTCTGGGCGCTCGCGGCGCTGACATTAACCATGCGGAGGCGTTCAGCTTCCAGGCCGGCTTCTGATAGCAGGTTACGCGTGTAAGTAACACGCCGTTTCGCCAGTAAATTGCCTTCTTTGAAATGGCAGCTGCCCTCTTCGCAGCCGGCTACCAGGACGCCATCGGCGCCGTTCTCAAAGGCTTTCATAAAATAATCGATCTCGAGCCTGCCGGTGCAGGGCGTCCGGATAATGCGAACGTTAGGCGGGTACTGCAGGCGCGACGAACCAGCCAGGTCGGCGGCGGCATAAGCGCAGTAATGACAGCAGAAGGCCACCACGGTGGGTTCGAATTTTACATTATTCATCATTGATCTTCATCCCGGAAGCGGCGGCTTTCTTCTCCCGTCTCCAATCTTCCTGCATCAGTTCGTCCAGCATGACGTCGAACTGATCCGCCTCGAAATGCCTTAAATTGATAGCATGGGCGGGACATTCCGCCGCGCAGATACCGCAACCCATGCACTTGGCCGGGGCAATCTCCGCCTTGCGGTCGATATTTACGAACGGGGCGCTGTAAGGACAGGCCCTGACACAGGTCACGCAGGAGATGCACTTGTCCTGGTTGACAGAGGCTACCTGCCCGCTCACTTCCAGTTGCGTCCTGGAAAGCACCGTGGCCGCCCGCGCCGCGGCGGCGCGTGCCTGCGAGATATTTTCGTCGACCATTTTAGGCGAGTGGGCCAGGCCGCACAGGAAAATCCCCTCGGTGGCAAAATCGACCGGGCGGAGCTTTACGTGGGCCTCGTTAAAGAACCCGTCGGCATTCAGCGGCACCTTGAGCATATCGGCGAGCTTCCGGTTTTCCCCGGGGGCATCAATGCCGGTACTCAGCACAACGCGGTCGGCTTCGATTTCAATCGACTCCGGGAAATCCGGACTTCTTAAAGTGACCGTCAGGTCATCGCCTTCCGAAACGACCGGCGGCGCCTCGCGGGTATAGCGGATAAAGATGACGCCGGCTTCACGCGCCTGCTGGTAGTATTTTTCACGGAAGCCGTAAGTCCTGATATCCCGGTAGAGCACAAATATGTTAGCTCCGGGGTTTTGTTTTTTTAGTTTCAGGGCGTTTTTCACCGCCATGGAGCAGCAAAGCCGGCTGCAGTAAGGGCGTTCGTCGTTGCGGGAGCCGGCGCATTGAATCATCACCACATTGCGGTCGCGGTCCAGGGACCGGCCCACCTGCAGCGCGGTTTCCAGTTCCAGCTGGGTGATAATTTTGGGGGACTGCCCGCGCCGGAAGTCTTTCGTATCCGCCGGCACGGCGCCGGTAGCGACGATGATAGCGCCGCAGGGTACTTTTACATCGGAGCCGTTCCGAGAAAGGGTGACCTGGAAACTCCCCACGAACCCATCTACTTTCGTCACTTCGGAACTCAAATGCAGCTCTACATCAGGATGGCTTTCAACGCGTTTGATAAGAGAAGTGATGAAAGGCTGGACATCCTCATGCTCCAGGGTGTAATTGAGATTGAGGAAATTACCGCCCAATCTATCCGACTTTTCTACGATGTTGACCTTAAAGCCCTGGTCGGCCAGGGCCAGCGCCGCGGTCATGCCGCTGACACCCCCGCCGATAACCAACCCCACCTGCGTCACCGCAAATGATGACTCCCGCAGGGGCACCAGGCGGCGCGCCCGGGCGATGGACATCTTAACCAGGTCGACCGCTTTTTGGGTAGCCGCTTCCGGCACCGATGAGTGAACCCAGGAGCACTGGTCGCGGATATTGGCCAGCTCGAAGAGGTACTGGTTCAGCCCTGCCTGCCGCAACGTATCGCGGAAAATCGGTTCGTGGGTCCGCGGCGTGCAGGATGCCACGACGATACGGTTAAGCCGGTGCTCGTGAATCATTTTATGGATATCGGTCAGGCTGGTATCAGAGCAGGTGTACATGGTGTGCGTCGCGAAGACAACATCCGGCTCTTTAGCAGCGATGGCCGCCACGCGTTCCACATCTACTACCGAGGCAATATTTTTGCCGCAATGGCAGACAAAAACACCGATGCGCGGCTGTTCATCGGTGACGTCATGTTCATCCGGGTAGACCGCTTTAGTAATGAGCGAATTCCGTGACGATGCCAGCAGCTCCATGGCCATCGATGCCGCCGCGCTGGCCTGCGTTACCGTCTCCGGAATATCTTTCGGCTCCTGGAAGGCCCCCGCCACGAACACGCCGGGCCGGGAGGTGGACAACGGCGAGAAACGGTCGGTAGC
>DAIQQC010000021.1:10197-23737 GCA_036787005.1 Dehalococcoidales bacterium
GTCGCCTTCATTCCCGGCAGGTGGTCAGTTGCCACTACGGCCTGTTTCGTGGAGACCATACAGCAGACCGAAGAGCAATATTCGTTACCGCACCGGGTATCGCGCGAGCCGACGCACTGGATCCAGGCAATCCGTTTAGCTTCCTGCCCATCCGACCGCCGGATGATATGCCCTTCGAAAGGCCCGGAAGCCGATAGCATCCGCTCGAACTGGACGCTGGTTAAAACGTTGGCATAGCGACCAAACCCGTACTCACCTTTTTTCTCCGCGGCGAACTCTTCAAAGCCGGCGGCCAGGATAACGGAGCCGACTGCCAGCTCGACCGTCCGCTCGCCCATGGCGTGGTCGATGGCATGCTGGTCGCAGGCCGTGACGCATTGCGAGCACTCGGAACACAGGGCGCAGTTCAGGCAGCGCTCGGCTTCCGCCAGGGCGGCCTCCTCGGCCAGTCCATGTTCTATCTCGGAAAAATTCGCGGTTCTCTCGTTTACCGGCAAAACCTGCGCCTCGGCACGCGGTATTTTAGCCTTATCTTTCGTGGTCGGCAGCAGGTTTTCGGGCAGCGGTTTCACCGTGGACTCGAAACGCCCCGTCACCATGTCATCACCGTTAAGATAGCGATCGATGGACTCCGCGGCGCGCTTGCCGGCCGCGACCGCCCCGATGACCGAGGCCGCGCCGGAGACGTCGTCACCGCCGGCGAATACGCCTTTAACTGAAGTTTCCAGGGTGACCGGGTCAGCCTTAAAGCAGCCCCGTTCGATGGAGAAATCCGTATCGCAGGTCACCTGCTTATCGAGCGCCTGCCCGATAGCCACGATAATCTGGTCGGCCGGCAGGCTGGTGTTATCATTTTCATCATACACCGGGCTGAACCGCCCGTATTCATCATAGACGCGGGTGCAGCGTTTAAGTTCGATACCGGTGACGGTGCCATTGCCCAGGATGCGGCGCGGCCCCCAGCCGTTGTTAATTTTGATGTTTTCTTCCAGCGTCGCGGCCACTTCCTCGGGCAGAGCCGGCATTTCGTAGCGTTGCTCGAGGCAGACCATCTCCACGCCGGCGGCGCCCAAGCGCCTGGCAGTGCGGGCTACGTCTACGGCGACGTTGCCGCCCCCGATAACGACGACCTTGCCTTTCACCTCGGGAGGGTTATCCTTATCGCTTGCCTGCCGCAGGAATTCCACGCCGTAGCCGATACCGTCTTTGTCTTCGCCTTCTACGCCGAGCTTACGGCTGTTCTGGATGCCCACGCTTAAAAACACGGCGGCGTTATCCTCTCGTATTTGGTCGAGCATAATATCAGTACCGACCCGGGTGTTATAGATGACGGAAATACCTTTTCGCCGTATCAGCTCTATTTCATAATCGAGGACGTTTTTCGGCAGCCGGTATTCCGGGATACCGTAGCGCAGCATACCGCCGGCGGCCGGGGAGGCCTCGTATACGGTGACCGCGTAGCCAAGATCAGCCAGGTCGCTGGCGGCTGTTAGCCCGGCGGGCCCGGCGCCGACCACGGCGATCTTTTTAGCTGTTGTCGGGCAGGGTTTCTCCTCCGGTAGGGCCAGTTGGCCGGATGCTACCATTTCCATCTCTTTATCGGAAGCAAATCTCTTGAGTAGCCTGATAGCAACCGATGAATCAAGAGAATTGCGCGTGCACTTCGACTCGCAGGGATGGTTGCAGACGCGCCCGCAGATAGCGGAGAGCGGGTTTCTCTCCCGGATCAGGTGGACAGCTTTCAGGTACTCTTTTTGCTTGATGAGCTGGATGTAGCCCTGGACGTTAATGTTGGCCGGGCACGCTACTTTACACGGCGAGTGGCCGTTTTTCAGGATCCCGAAGATATTCGGCGTAGCCTGGGCATAATGTTTGGCGATTGCTTTCCGCGTGCCGAGATTGCGGTCGAACTGGTTGGATATGTTTACGGGGCAGGCTTCAGTGCAGTTCCCGCAGGCCGTGCACTTTTCCTCGTCAATATAGCGGGGACGGACTTTTACAGTAGCTTTGAAATTACCCGGTTCTCCCTCAAGGCTGACCAGTTCCGCTAGCGTCAGTATTTCGATATTGATATTGCGGGCGCACTCCACCAGCTTGGGAGAAACGATGCACGTGGCGCAATCGCCGGTGGGGAAAGTCTTGTCCAGGTGAGTCATCATGCCGCCGATAGCGGCTTCGCGCTCCACCAGGTACACCTTGAAGCCGGAGTTGGCCAGGTCCAGGGCCGCCTGGATACCGGCAATGCCGCCTCCCTGAACCAGCACCGCGCCTATTTTCTTCCTGCCATTTCCGTCCATTTTATAGCCTTCCAGCATTCGTGATGACCACAGCCGGCGGGACCATGAGCCGGTCGAAGCCGAGTTCCTCCGGTGAAATACCCAGGCAAAGACCGAGAAGCTGGGTAATGTAGACGACCGGCAGGTTGTAGCGCTTACCGGTGGCCTTTTCAATATCTTGCTGGCGCAAGTCCAGGCTGGTCTGGCACATCGGGCAGGCCACCGTGATGCAATCGGCGCCCGCCGCTTGGGCCATATCGATAATCGAGGCAGAATGCTGGACTGTAATCTCCGTCCGTGTCAGGCTAAGGGCGCCGCCGCAGCAGTCCACCTTGCCGGGCCAGTCCAGGCTTTCGCCGCCCATCGCCTCGACGAGGCCCTCCAGGATAGTGGGATTCTCCGGGTCGTCGAATTGGGTGACTTCGGGCGGGCGGACCAGGTAACAACCATAATAGCAGGCCACTTTGAGTCCATTTAGCGATCGTTTAATACTTTTGCGCAGTTTTGGTAGACCGAAATCTTTTGACAGCACCTCGACGAAGTGGCGCACGGCTACCGAGCCGTCGTAGGGCTGCCCCAGCGCCTGGCCTACTTTTTCACGCATGGCCGGGGAATGGGCAACTTCGTAATTAGCGGTTTTCGAGCGGTTATAGCAGGCGGCACAATTAACCACCATATCAAGTCCCATTTCCTTAGCCAGGACGAGGTTAGCCGCCGCAAGGGAAGCCGCCAGGGAGCGGTCGGTCTGGTGGGCGGCGCTGGCGCCGCAGCAGGTCCACCCCTTGATTTCCGCCAGCTCGATGCCGAGCGCCGCGGCTACGGCGGTGCTCGACTCGTGCATATCGCGGGCAGTTGAATGGGCGGAACAACCCGGATAATAGGCGTATTTCATTTCGTCGTTCCTTTGGTTTTTATGATACGGTCAAAAATTCGGCGCACCGTGCGCTTGTCCCCTCCCGACGGTGGCAGGAGGGCAATTTTACCCTTTTTTATCATCGCGGGAAATTTACCGGTGTCCTGCCGGAGATTGCCGGTCCTGAACTTGTACAGGGCTATCATCTGCAGGTCATAAGCCCGGCCGAAGCGTTTGACCGTGTTGAGGAACAGGCGGTTGAACAAAGGCGGATCGCCTTCCGGTTTAGCCACGCCTTTGTCCAGCGCTATGGAGCGCAACGCATCGATGACGGCGGCAAAATTGATTTCGTTCGGACAGCGCGCGTAGCAGGTCTCACAGGACAGGCACGTCCAGATAAGGCCGGTCTTGAGCAGCTCGTCACCGGCGCCCAACTGGAGTCGGCGAATGATTTCCGCCGGGGCAGCTTCGGTACGGCCGGCTACCGGGCAGCCAACCGAGCACTTTTTGCACTGGTAACACTTGCCCAGACTGACATCCGCCTTTTTTTCGACGATACGGCTAAGGCTATCAGCGGCCGACTGCTTCTTAATTCTGATTGTCATATAAAAACCCTTAGCCGTCTGCCAGTTGCCCGCTTTGTCCATTGGTTCCGTTCTTTTTTGATGAGAGAGCCGCGAGCTGGACAGGGGCCACCTTGCGGTAGACCTCGGCTGGAGTAAGCCTGGTCCCATCGACGGACAGGAGAGCTTCGATCTTTATCCCGAAAAGACGCTCATTCTCTTGAAGGTATGGTAAGATAATATCCCAGTCTTCACCGGTCAAGGGCAGGAATTGCCCGCCGTTCAACTGCTGCTTTACGACCTGGTTTCCGGGGTCGCGGATATAGAGAGCACCGCCCGAAGCGAGCGAGAACAGGTTACTGCCCGGGTAGGGTTCCGGCAAGGGGAGGATCCGGCCTTCGTCATCGAAGGTTACGCCGTTCAGGATGACGAAACCGCCGCCGTTGAGAACATCGCCGGCCATAAACGACTCCGCCAGGAAGTCGAGGCAGGTGCCGTTGATGATGATCCTGGGTTTGCCTACCGAATTGATCAGCGGCCGGCCGGCGGCATTGCCCATAACATACATTGAGCCGCCCTTGGCCCCGTACAGGAACGTCTGACCGGTATCTCCATGTATGACCAGTTTACCGGACTTGATGATCTGTCCCAGCTGGTCCTGGGCATTGCCGTGAACCGTTACAGTAAGCCCATCTATACCGGAACCCAGGTAATCACCGGAGCTATCGTAAACATCAATCGTTACTCCATCTGTCTGCGGCCCCAGACCGCAACCGATGAACCGCTGCCCGGCGCAATTGAAGCTGATAAAGCGGCGCCATCCCTTAAAATAGGCGTCCATCAAAAGAGAGGCATCGCAATCATTGCCTTCCGGTGGAAATCCTTTCGTATCTATCACCAGCGTTGTTTCACCGTGAAGGGGCTCTCTTAACGCCTCCCGCGAGGTATAATCAATCCGGCGGTAGGCGCCCGGCGCAGATTCGGCCAACCCGGGAAGGTTGCCGAACATCTGGTTGAGTGTTTCACGGACAATCTGAAGGATATGCTTACGCTTTTTTGTGCCGGTGGCATATCGGCGGTCATTGAGCCAGGTGAGTATCTCGATCGCGGCTGAAGTGTTATCCGGGTCTGCCGCCAGCGACCTAATGGTTTCACAGGCCGAAAGGACCTCGGCAAAAGACCAGGCAGGTATCTGATTTAGCAAATATTCATAGACCACACCGCTGCCGGCATCAAAGAGCTGCCGGATACTATTTTCAATATTACTACCTTCCGAAGGCGATAGTTTTATTTCTTGAGATAGATCGTGAATATCGGTTCCCCGCGGCAATGGCACGGGCACACCGAATTTATCCGTGCAGGTCATCCGCATTTTCCCATCCGTGTTCTGCTCCAAGCTGAATATGAACGAGCCGCCATCCGTATGGCTGCCGCCCCGGGCGTTCCAGTAGCGGTCGGCGACGGGACATATCCGGCTATCTTCTTTAGACAGGCTAAGCAGTGCGGCATCAATCGCCTGTTTCTCCGAGCAAATGAGCCCTACCTGTACCTCGCCATCGCTAAAGGCGAATACCTGGGGCCGCAGCATGGCCGTATCGGTAATACCCATGAGCTGGAATTTCTTAGCTTCAGGAATATTACGGGCAATGATGAAGAACCAGGGCCCGTCCGGCGAGCTGTGAATTTGTGTCGCCTGTATCGCCCGGTAAATGCGCTGTTTTTCCTTCGGCAGGCGGTCGAAGTCCAGCTCCGAGGTCGGGGCCAGAGATTCGATGATGTACTCCAGGGGATAGCGATAAGTACGGTCGAGCAGGTCAAAAAGCTGCACCGAGACTTCGGTATCGGTCAAAAATTGCGGGTAGATGCGGCGCTGCGCCAGGTATTCACAGACCGAGTGATAATTAGCGAAGTCGCCGTTATGCACCAGGGCGGTATTCATGGCGCCGAAGGGATGCGCGCCTCCCGGATGCCACACCCGCCCCTTGGTGGGGAAACGCTGGTGGGCGATCCAGACGTGGGCACGCAGGTCATTGATCTTATAGTATTCGGTGATGGCCTCGGCATAGCCGACCGCCTTGAGGATCATGATGTTCTTCCCGTAGGACATCACGAACGCCTTTTTTTCGCCGAGGGAGGCATAGAACTCCTGGTTCAACCTGACACTCTGCTGGCTTAAGAACTCTTCTTCGGCCTCATTGCGGCTGAGAAGGGTCAGCCCGTTTGTTGTCATAAACGAGTCGAGCACCCCGGGTTTTACGCGGAGGAAATAGCGCCACACGTCCGGCGGCCTGGCTTCCAGGGCCGGTAATGACGTCCAGTCATCGAGTGTTTCCAGCTGCCGGGAGGCGGTCACATCGAAACAAGGCGAGATGTATTTTCTCTCAAGTTCCCGGCGCACGCCGGTATCCAGAAAGGCGACGTGCACCATGTAATAGTTATCAAGTATTTCGCGGGTAACACCGAGCTGTTCGGGTACAAAGCCGAGGGCCGCGATACCGCCGCCCTTGCCGTTACCGCGGTTATGCATCTGTTTCGACGGTTCATGGATATGCCGGGCGGCGACGGGTTCGGTACAGCAAAAGCCCACCACGCCGCAGCCGCCTTCTTCCTCACCCTTGTACCGGGTTGGGAAGGGCAGGCTGAGACTTTCGTTCAGCCGTTGCCGGGAAAGCAGCAGTTTATCCATCATCTGCCGGTTCATTCTGGCGGCTCCACATCGTTAGTATAATCGAGGTGCATCAATAAATCGGTGCGCCCCCGTAGCTCGCGGACGCTGCGGAGGCCAAGTCTCTTCAGGATGTCCACCAGCTCTTTACGCCAGGCGTTGTAAAGATTGATAATACGCTGCGTTCCCCATTCTACATTCACCATCTCGCTGAGCTCCGGGTCGGTGGTGGCAATGCCGCGGGGGCAACCGCGTCCACTTTCACAGCGGCCGCAGCGCAGACAGCCCAGGGCTACCAGTTCGGCGGTGCCGACGACCACGCCGTCAGCACCGAGGGCGATAGCCTTGGCGATGTCATGGCTCGTCCTCAGGCCGCCGCTGACGATCAAGGTTACCCTATCGCGTATGCCCTCCTGTTCCAGGAAACGGTGCACTTTGACGATGGCGTACTCGATGGGCATGGCGATGTTCTTCTTGGCGATGTCCGGCGCCGCGCCGGTGCCGCCGTAGCCGCCGTCCAGGTGCACGATGTGGGTGCCCGCCGAATAACTGCCCACGGCTACCATATCCACATCCGCCGGGGTGGAGACCTTGGTGGAGATCAACGCCCGCCGGTTGACATGCTTTATCCAGTCCATGTGTTTCTTATGGTCTTCAATGGAATAAACGCTGTGAAACGGGAAAGGCGAGAACAGCGAAATTCCCGTTACCGTTTCACGCATTTTAGCCACGGCCGGGGTTACCTTGTCCGCCAGTAAATGACCCCCTAAGCCCGGCTTAGCCCCCTGGGCGTATTTGAACTCGACGATGCGCACCCGCTGGATGGTCTCCTCGCGCACACCGAAGAGCCCCGTGGCGACCTGCGTAATCGTGTGGTCGTCGTAAGGTCTCATGCGCTCCATGTAACCGCCTTCACCGGTGCAGGTAAAGGTATTGAAGGCCACCGCGGCGCGCGCCTTGGACAGCTGGGTGATATTGCTCACCGAGCCGAAAGACATGCCGCCGCCATACCAGGGGACATCGATTGTTACCTGCGGCCGCCCGTCATGACGCCGGTTGAGTTCGAGACTGGTATCGATCTCATCTTCGGTCAGTTCGACCGGCGGTTTATCCGGGAACTTGAAACGCAGACGGTCAAAACCGCCGCCGGAGGCGCCGACGTGATAGTCGTAACCATATTCCGGCACGGGAGGGTCACCGGTCTCGGCCATTTTCCAGGTCGCCAGTATCATGTCCGGCGTCCAGCGGTAATCCCCCAGGCACTTCAGCATGGGGTTTTCCACCATTTTCAGGGCCTTCTGCGGACACAGGTCGATACAGTAGTGCCCGGTCTGCTGGCAGGATGGCCCGATACAGACATGGTGATGCGGGGCGGCAAAATTTTTATAGCCGGGTTTGAGCACGTGCACGCCGTAAGGGCACGCTTCAGCACACTTGCCGCACAGGGTACAAGCACTGCTGCGCCGGATTATATACTTGGCGATTTCATTACGAAAGCGCGGCGGCGCCGGTTTTACGACGCGCGGCACTTCGACCTGCGGCACCAGCGTTTTTTCCGTGTTTTCCGGCAGGACCCGTTCAGGCTTTTTTTCTTGTACCAAAGAGTCGGCCAAAGGTGTCCTCCTCGAGGTCTTCGAAAAATAAGGCGCGCCCCGTTTCGCCCCGGAGACGGCGGACCTCGCGCATGCCCATCGCCCCCATTACCTCGATAAGCTGGTCATGCCACGCGGCGATTAAGTTGGTCATCCGGCCGATGGCATAAGCGGTATCTAACTCCTCGATCTTGGCCGGGCAGGTAAAACCGTCCCGGCATTGCTGACACAGCCGGCATTCGAGGGCAATCAGCAGCGGCAGGTCGATGGTAACCAGGTCGGCCCCGCAGATTATCTGCTTGGCCATGTGTTCCGCAAGGGCGATGCCCCCGCCGGAAATAATCGTGATCTCATCTCTAATCCCGTCCTTGACCAAAGATGTATGGATGTCACGCACGATATCTTTAATAAACCCGGGCTTTTCCACATCGATCTGGCTGCCGTTAATGTTGGCGACGACGTGAATTACTTCGATATACGGCTGGCGGGCCAGCTCGATAGCGCGCCGTTCGCCGTGAGCATCTAGATTAATTCTTACCGCGACCACTATTTCAGGGTTGATGGATTTAAGGTCATTAATCCTCCGTTCGACATTATCGCCGTCACCTATTTCCATGAGCCTGGATTTACGAACTATTTCCTCAGGCGGCAGCGGCATGTCCCCACCCAAATAAAACACGATGCTGGCAAGACTCTTCCCTCTTTCAACGCCGAGCAGTTCGCGATCATTCCAGTCGATTATCGCCATCGTGCCCGTCCGCTCCGCTACGGCGACAAAGACAGGTATAAGCCGCGGGAATGAATATGTTGCCGGTAGTATATCGATGATCAAGGGTATGGGAATATCAACTAATGGCGGCAATGCGCCGGCGAGAGAACCTTTATCGAAGGTCAGCAGCGAAGGTTTTCTACCGATATCCACCGCCGTGCTGATATACTCCCGGCCGTGGATGCCGTCACGGGTAGGCCGCACGATTTCCGACATGTCCGTCCACATCGAGTCGAATCCGTCACCGGTGAATTTGCCCCGGTACCCGGCACCGGAAACAGGAATCGAGGCGGTTTCGGCCTGATTCCAGGTGGTCAGAATGATATCGGGGGTATAATAGCCATTCCCCATGCGCTCGTACGCCGGGTTCATCGCCAGGGACAGCAGTCCCTTGGTACACTTCTGGACGCAGGAGAAACACCCCATGCATTCAAAGAAAAAGGTATCAACCTCTTTGATGTCCTTAATGTATTGCGACTCCTGCCGGTAACGGTCGTAAACGCAGGCTTTCTTGGCGCAGTTATGACAACCGGCGCAATCTTCCCGCCAGTCAACTACGCCGAACTTGCCGATTTTCGGCAGCCTGGGCGCTACTTTTTTGGTCTCGATGTGATACTTGTCAGGCATATGTCAGTCCCAGCTTATTTTGAAATTGCCTTAACCAGGTCCGGCACGACAGCCTCGTTGCCACCAGAAAGAATATGGATACCTCTTAAACCGGGCATAGTTCTAAGCTCTTTTATAATCTCTGCGGCTATTTTTAAGCCTTCTTTTTTCTGAGCTTCCGGGTCCCCGGCGGCTTCCAGGCGGTCCAGGACATCGGCGGGAATAACAAAATCGGTATGGACATCGAGCAGTTGCCGGCCTTGAGCGGCGCTCTGCAGCGGCAGCACGCCCGCCAGGATGGCTGTTTTTCCGGTGATACCTTCTTTAACCGCCGCTTCGAGCCATTGCCCGAAATATGCAACGTCAAACACCGCCTGGGTCTGGATGAAGCCGGCGCCGGCTACTGCTTTTTTGGCCAGCCTCAAGATGTTTAGCTCAAGGGGTTTCATATAAGGATTGGCCACTGCACCTATCAGCATGGAAAAATCGCCCTGTATTTTCGTGCCGTCGAGAAGTCGTCCCTCATTCATTGTCTTTACCATGGCAATAAGCTGAATCGAATCTATATCAAAGACATTAGCCGCCTGAGGACAATCTATCAGCGTCTGATGGAAACCGGACAGGCAAAGCACATTCTTTATACCCAGGAATGCCGCCCCCAGGAGGTCGGACTGCAGGGCAATACGGTTCCTGTCCCGGGTGACCAATTGATAGACCGGCTCGATACGCGCCTGGTGTAAAGCCACCGACGCCGCCAGGCTGGACATAGCTACGCCGTAATGATTATCGGCTACATTCACCGCCGTGACATGGCTAGCGAAGTTTTTGGCGGAGGCTTCGATAAACGCCGCACCGGTCCCGGCCGTCGGCAGGTATTCCGCGGTAATAACAAACGCATTTCCCTTGAGTTCACCGGCCAGTTTGCTGTCAGGTTTCATTCCCGGTTCTCCTTGCGGCGCATCCTGATCCGTATAATGACAGCTGTGATGTTTGAGCTACCTTTACTTGATGGTGTTGGGACAAAGCTGCTATCTTGAGGCAAAAATCCTCTAACTCCCGCATTTTCTGATCGAAACCGCTGTTATCCATCTGGATTACCGCCACGCGGCCTTCACCAAGCCCTGTTTCCTTAAGCAGTTCCTCAACTACCTGCGCCCGTTTTTTAGCTCTCATATTGCCTTCAAGGTACCGGCACTCACCTTCCGGACACATCATTAGCGCCACTCCATCGGCGCCCGTTTCAAACGCTTTTATGAGATAGAGAATATCCAGTCTACCCGAACAGGGCAGAGGAATCGCGTTTATCTCATTTCTCTGTGTACTGAAATACCGCATCAGCCGGGTCTGGTCATAGCTGGTGGTACAGTAACACACACAAATTTTCAACAATTTATTGTTCACCGTCTCCTTCACGGCAGGCTAGTCCCTCGTCGTTTTAAATATACGGTATACGGCATCCGTTTACCGTATTCTATCATTATATTGTATAGATCATACCTTGTCAAGTGGATACGACTATCCTTCAAGCAGAAACCCGATAAGTATTCTCCTTTCGCTTGCCAGGCTATCTCTCACGATGTATCATTGAGATTGGATCGCGTGTCTGAAGAAACAGCTATGACCAGTGAACTATTGCCCCCCGGCCTGGCGTACCTGGCCGATAACATCCTCACCCGGCAGAACATACTGGGGATAGACAAAGAACAGGGGGCACGGTGGGCGCGGGGACTCGACCTGCCGGATACTTCGGAGACCATCTTTTTCGCCGGGTGCGGCTACCAGTTTTCCGGGCAGCTGGAAGCGCTGATGTCCCTGATAAAGACTATGGATAAGACCGTCGGCGCGGAGCTGCCGATGCGCCTGGCGCAATTCCAGAAAAAGCTGGGGCTGAACCTCCCGGCGGTCTACGGCAAGGTATTTTCGCGCGGCGGCGAGGCTGAAGCGAAGCCGCTGGTGGCGGCGGTAAAAGTGCTGCGGAAACTGGGTATAGAGCCGGGCTACCTGGCGGCGAACGAGCCCTGCTGCGGGGCGCCGCTTTATCAGGCCGGACTGCAAACGAAGTTCGCGGAGAACGCCCGCCGGGCATATCAAACGATGAAGACCGCCGGCGTCAGGCAAATAATCGGCATCGTCCCCTACTGCACCCATGCCCTGCAAAAGCTTTTCCCGCTCTACGTGGAAGGCTATGATATCGAGGTCAGGCACTTCCTGGAAATAGTCGCCGAAAGGCTGCCGTCGCTGAAGCTCCGTTTCCCCCGTAGAGTGAGGGCCGCCTACCACGACCCGTGCCAGCTGGTGCGCTATCTGCGGCTGATAGAAGAGCCGCGCCGCATCCTGAACGCCATCGAGGGCATCGAGTTGGTGGAGACCGCCTGGACCAAAGGGGCATGGGCGACCTGCTGCGGGGGCGGGGGCGGCTTCGAGGCCGTATTCCCGGAGCTAAGCGGGATACTGGCGGTCAACCGGGCCAAAGAGCTGATGGAGACCAAGCCGGATATCATCGTGACGCACTGCCCCGGCTGCATCATGCAACTCAAGGACGGACTGCGACGGCTCAAGATAGAGGGCGTCGAGGTGCTGGACCTGGCAGAGATCATAGCGATGGCGATAGCATAAATGGAAAAAAAGTCGGACTTCAAGAGCTATAAAAAGGAGATCATGGACGCGGCGCACAACGAGCGCCTGCGCCTGGCCTTAACGCGGGCGGTCGGCAGCTTCCGCGCTAACGTCAATAAAGCGCTGGAGAAATACCCGCATACCATCGCCCTGGCGGAAGAGGTCTTGAAAATCAAAGAGAAAGCCATCCCCGAGATGGAAAACCTGGCCAGACAGGCCATCGCCGCCATCGAGGAGAACAAGGGCAAGGGCTACATCGCCAGGACGGCGGAAGAAGCCCTGGATATCATCTCGGGCCTGGTCGGCACAAAGAAGCTCATCGTCAAGGGAAAGTCGATGACCGGCGAGGAAATCGGCCTGCGCGAGCACCTCGAAGCAAAGGGCAACGAGGTCTACGAGACCGACCTCGGCGAGTTCATCATCCAGAAGCTCGGCGACCGGCCGATGCACATCACGTCGCCGTCCATCCACGTGCCGCGGGAGGACGTCGCCCGGCTATTCTCCAAAGTGTTCGGCAAGGAAATCGCGCCCGACGCGGAAATCGCGGACATGGTGGCCGCGGCGCGCGAATATTTAAGAGATAAATTCTTCCGCGCCGATATCGGCATCAGCGGCGCCAACGCTGTCGCCGCCGAGACCGGCACGCTGTTCATTATCGAGAACGAAGGCAACATCCGGCTGGCCACCGGCGCCCCGCCGGTGCACATCGCGCTGGTGGGCATGGAAAAGCTGGTGCCCTCTTTGAGCGACGCCTTCAAGGTCAGCGAGGTCACCTGGCGGTACGCCAACTACACCGTCCCCTCGTACGTCAGCCTGGTGTCCGGCCCCAGCAAGACCGGCGACATCGAGAAGGTCACCACCTACGGAGCGCACGGGCCTAAAGAGTTCCACGTCATCTTCCTCGACGGCGGACGGACCAGGCTGGCCAAGTATCCAAAGCTAATGCAGGCGCTCTACTGCCTGCGGTGCGGCGGCTGCCTCTACGAATGCCCGGTCTTCGCGGTGACGGCGGGGCACTTCGGGGACAAGTATTTCACCGGCATCGGGGCGGTCTGGGCGGCCATCGTCAACGAGGACCCGGAGAAGGCGGCGGCGATAGCTTATACGTGCCTGACCTGCGGGCGCTGCCGCGAGAGGTGCCCGATGAAAATCGACGTGCCGGAGATGATATTAGAGCTCAGGAAAATGCTAGCCGAGGGCGAAAAATGAGAGAAATCAATGCGGCGGACGTCACACGAGCCGTGGCCAACCTTTTTAAACAGGCTAACTACGGGCTCGGCGAGGACGTCATCGCCGCCCTGAAAAAAGCGCGGCAGGCGGAAGAATCGCCCTCCGGCCGCGAGGTAATCGACACTATTTTGAAAAACGCAGAAACCGCGGCGGCGGAAGGAATCCCGCTCTGCCAGGACTGCGGCAGCGCGGTGGTATTCCTAGAAATCGGGCAGGATACCCATATCACAGGGGGAGAACTTTACGCCGCCGTCAACGAGGGCGTGCGGCGGGCCTATACCGAAGGCTATTTACGCAAGTCAACGGTCGAGCGCCCTTTTTCCGAGCGTAAAAATACCGCCGACAACACGCCGGCGGTCATCCACGCCGA
>DAIQQC010000074.1:0-7714 GCA_036787005.1 Dehalococcoidales bacterium
GTTAGAGAGGACCAGCCGGCCTCAACCTATGGTTTAATCAATACTTTTTGTTCTCTCTCCCACAAGGGGAGAGGGCCGCTTCCATAAATAATACACCGCGGTCAGAGATTCTCACGTCGTTCCGATAGAATCGGGACTCCTCAGAATGACAAATTGGGAGCGTTTAAGAGGGGCAACGCTCCTCTTTATTTTTTCCCCCCTTCCCTTCAGAAGGAGGGGGAAATCGGGGGGGATCTCCAGATATTATCTCGGGGCGAAGATAGACGAGCGCGGTTTGTCTTCCATCATCTTCACCAGCTTGCTGACCGGCCCGTACCACATGCAGAGCGCCTGGCAATGCTTAACGCAGGCGGTAGTAGACTCGCCGCGCTTCAGGCGATCGGCGCAGAGGTCACAAAAGCGGGTGGTGATGGGAACAAAGTCGACCTGGACCTTATCAGGGCTCACGGTGACAAGCTCGTCCACGCGGATGCCGCACATGCCCTCGGAGTAATTATGCTCCTGCTTGCAGGCGACCTCGCAGGCATGACACCCGGTGCAGTATCCGTATTCGATTAGTAAGCCATTGCGGGGCATAGCTACTCCTTTCCACCGGTTATTTTAACGATGCGGCAGAGACCGGAACGGTAATTGGTGCCGCCGAAGCCGGACTTCGCCTGGTTGCCCATCGAGGTCAGGTTATTGACGTTATGTTCCCAGGTGCTGAAGAAACCGGGGGCCCTGCCGTCCGTCTCCGGCAACCACCAGCCGTGGGGAGCGGTAACGACCCGGGGGTGGGCGGTCGGGGTCACTTTAGCCTTCATTTTAATCCTGCCGTGGTTGTTCTCAATATAAACCCATTCACCATTGGCGACGCCCAGCATCTCCGCGGTCCGGTCATTGATCTCGCAGGTGGGGTCGGGATCAAGCTCGCGGAGCCAGGGGATCATGCGGTGCTCGGAGTGGAAAAATACCGGCGAGCGGCGGCCGGTAGTCAGGATGAGGGGATACTCCTTAAAGAGCTCCGGCGAGGAGACGGGGCTCTCCTTCGGCTCCTCGTAATATGGCAGGGGGTCGAGCCCCCACGCTTCGTAGCGTTTGGAATAAAGCTCGACTTTGCCGGTGGGGGTATCGAAACCGGGCTTGCCATCGGCACGGAGCAGGCCTTTCTCGTAGCGGTAATACGGGCGGGTATTGTGTCCTTCCGGGGGGAATTCCCAGCAGCCCTTGGCCTTGAGCTTCTCGAAATTAGTGTTGCCATCCTTGAGACGGTCGTCGATAAGCTCCCGCACCGTATTATACTTAATCGGCGTGGTGGCCAGTCGTTTGGCCATGTCCAGGTTGATCTCCCAGTCGGACTTCGCCTCGCCAACGCCCTCGACAGCTTTAACGCTAACGCCAAGAGGCTGCCACCAGGAGCGGAAGCTCTCCTTTTCGCAGATAGAGCAGGCGGGGAGGAAGATGTCCGCCAGGGCCATCGTCGTGGGTGTCTGGAAAAGGTCGACGCAGACGATGAAGTCGAGCTTCTTCATGGCGTTATAGTGGCGGCGGGAATCGGCCGCCTGCCCGCCGATGATGTTGGAGGTCTGTATCCAGGCGCCGTGGATTTTGTAAGGTTTGTCGGTCTCCATCTGGTTGATTAGGACGTCCGGCTGCACCCAGCCGCGGAAACCTTTTATCATAGGGTAGTCGTTAGCGCCGATACGCTTTTCGTTCAGCCTCTTCACGAGGTCGGCCCCGTAAAGCTGGGTAAGCTCGGCGGAAGAGAACGGGTAGGTGGTCACGCCGTGGGAGTTGCGGGCGATGACGTTGCCGCCGGGGTTATCGATGTTGCCGGTAATAGCCCAGAGATGGTTGATGGCCTGCGCCACGACGGAGCCGGCCGGCATGGCGTCCACCGGTTCGCCCCACTGGATAGCGGAGGGCTTGCTGGTGGCGTAGAGGCGGGCGGCCTTCCTGAGAAGATCGGCCGGGACCCAGGAGATTTGCTCTACTTTCTCCGGCGTGTATTCCTGGACGCGTTTTTTGAGCTCGTCGAAGCCGTAGCACCATTTCTCGACGAACTGTTTATCGTAGATACCTTCGTTGATAATGACGTTCAGCATGCCCATAGCCAGGGCGCCGTCGGTGCCCGGGCGGTTCTGGAGGTGGACCTCAGAGCGGGACGACCACCAGGTAGAGCGCGGGTCGATGGTGATAAGCTTCGAACCCCGCCGCATGCAGTCGACGATCCAGTGGCCGTAAAAGCCGTCGTGGCAGCCGGCGGTGAAGTTCTGCGCCCAGACAATGATATATTTGGGGGGAGTCCACTCGGGGGAATCGTAGCGCTTCTCCAGGAACTGGGAGCAGTCGGCCACGCTGTAATGGCCCTGGGTGGCGAACATCGCGCCAAGACGGGGTGTATAGCAGGCATGGCCGGCCAGGCCCACCTGCACCCAGTTGGGGCTGCCGTAGGCGTACATCAGGAAGGTGATCGGCCCGCCGATATCGCGGCCGGTGCCCTGGCAGAAGATGACGGACTCGGCGCCGTATTTAGCGCGGATATCCTTGAGTTTTTTCTCAATGGTGTCATAGGCCTCATCCCAGGAGATCTGCTGCCACTTACCCTCGCCCCTCTCGCCGACGCGCTTGAGCGGGTGGGTCACGCGGTCGGGGTGATAAATATACTGCGGGAGGGCCAGGCCCTTGGCGCAGAGCCGGCCCTGGTTAAAGGGATGGTTTTTATCGCCCTCGACGCGGGTAACTTTATCGTTCTGGTCAACGTAAATCTCACAGCCGCAGCCGCCGTGAGAGCCGCAGCCCGCCGACCACATGGTGGATAATACGATCTTCTCTTTGCCTTTAGCCATGCGCAAGCTCCTTTCAGAAGCGAGACCGGTAACACAATTCCAGTAAATTTTAGACGTTCAGGGGTTTTAGTGTCAAATGGGGGCTAGCCCGGCGGCTCTTCTCTTTTTATTCGCTCGGCTTCAGCAACCAGTTTTTCCCATTCTTCGGTGAGGCGCCGGATTTGCAGTTGTAACTTACGGTGCTTTTCCAACGAGCCGACGACCTGCGGGCCTTCTTTATAATGAGCGGGGTCGGCAAAGAGGGTTTCCAGCTTGCCCAGCTCAGCATCCAGCTCCGTTAGCCGGGCCTCGGCAGCGGCGATTTTCCGGGATATTTCCGCCGACCTCTGACGGAGTGTGTACGGCGAGGGCTTACCGGTACCGGATTTCACCGGTGAAATCTTTACCGCCGGAGTGGTAGGGGCGGGGCCAGCTTCTACCGTGTTTGCCTGGCAGTATAAATAGCTGTCGTAGTCACCGGGGTATATTTCCGGCCGCCCGTTCCTGATGGCGATGATCTTATTGGCCGTCTGCCGAATCAGGGTGCGGTCGTGGGTGATCAGGCACAGCGTTCCCTGGTAGGCGTCTAGGGCGTCGGCGAGTATTTCCCGGGACGGGATATCAAGGTGGTTGGTGGGCTCGTCCATCAGGAGCAGGTTGCTCGGCTGCATCAGGAGCTTGGCCAGGGCGACCCGGGCTTTTTCACCGCCGGAGAGGACATATATCGGCTTGTGGATTTCATCACCGCTGAAGAGAAAAGCCCCCAGCACACGCCGCAAGTCCTGCTCCGGCGCTACCGCAGCCGAGCGACGCAGCTCGTCGAAGACGGTATTATCCGGGTCCAGCGATTCGAGGAGGTACTGGGCGTAATAAGCGGGCACGACGTTATGGCCGAGCAGTCGTTGCCCCTGTTCGAAGGGCAGCACCCCGGCTAATATCCGGAGAAGGGTCGTTTTCCCCGCACCGTTGGGCCCCACCAGCGCGATGCGGTCGCCGCGGTAAAGGGCCAGGTCCAGGCCGCGGTAGACGGCCCGGCTGCCGTATGATTTATAAACGCCGGCAAGGGTGATGACTTCCTTGCCGCTGTGGGGCGGCTCAGGGAAGGAGAAATGCACTTTCCTGGTCGAACGCGGTATGATAACCCTGGCCATTTTATCCAGTTTCTTGATGCGGCTCTGTACCTGGCTGGCCTTGGTGTTTTTAGAGCGGAAGCGCTCGATGAAGCGCGTCTCCTTTTCAATCAGCTTCTCCTGTCTTTTGGCCATGGCCTGCCGGACTTCCAAGAGCTGCGCGCGGGCGGCCACGTAGCTGTCATAGTTACCGCGGTGAAAAACGAACTCGTCCGGTTCGAGGGCCAGCACGCGGCGGACAACCCGGTTTAAAAACGCCCGGTCATGGGAGGTTACCAATACGGCACCCTGATAGCCGGACAGATATTTCTCGAACCAGATACAGGCGTCAAGGTCGAGGTGATTGGTCGGCTCATCCAGCAGGAGGAGGTCGGGCTTGATGAGCAAAAGCTTGGCAAGCTCGGCGCGCATGATCCAGCCGCCGCTGAAGACCCGCAGGGGCCGGGTGAAATCGGCGGGAGTAAAACCCAGGCCGGAAAGGACGATCTTGGCTTCGTTTTCCAGGTTGTAGGCGCCGGCGGCCTCATATTTATGCTGCAGCTCGCCGAGCTCGCGCAGGATGGCGGCGGATTCCCCGGCGTCGCTTTCCCCGGCCAGGGCTTGCTGGAGGACGCCGATGCGGTGTTCCCATCCGGCTATTTGGGGGGCGGCGCCGACCACTTCATCGAGCAGGGGGCTATCGGAAAAAGCCTGGATTTCCTGCTTCAGGTAGCCGATGGTGACCTCTTTCTGCTTGATAAGTTTGCCGGAATCGGGGCTGGCATCGCCGGCCAGGATATTGAAGATGGTCGTCTTGCCGGAGCCGTTGCGGCCGATCAACGCAATGCGGTCCCTGGCGCCGATATCGAAGCTGAGACCGGCAAAAAGGGTCCTCTCGCCATAAGACTTGGAGACGTCCGAGACAACAATCATGTGAAGTATCCAACGCTACCCGGGGATGGGGTAACAATAAAATGATAGCATACTTTACGATAAGAGGCATTTTCTGGTAATATTAGTAGGGAAAACCCCTTTATGCCAATCCATATTCCTGCACGAAGCAAGTCAATAAAAGAAAAAGGAGATACGTACACATGGCACAGAAAAAGAACGCCGTAATCATCGGCGGAGGCACGAGTAAGTTCGGGGTAAGAGCGGCAACAATTTTTGATATGCTGCAGGAAGCTGCCAATGCGATGTCCAAGGACATCCCGGGGCTGAAGCCGAAGGATATCGACGGCCTGATTTTCGCCTCCACGACGGCCGGTAGAAACTCCAACTCACTAAATACGGCGCCGATCGTAGCCCATAGATTAGGCCTTAAACCCAGCTCTATTTGTGTCAGGGTTGATACTCTTTGCTCCGGATCCAATACGGCGATTATTCTTGCCACCGGTCTTATCGAGAGCGGCATATCCGAGGTGGTCCTGGTCTGCGGCGCGGAGAAGCTGAACATGCCCCAGCGGTGGGAAAGCGTTTTTATGAACCTCATCACCAACGACCACGACTGGGACTCCGGCATGGGGCTGGCGGTACCGCCGCCTTTCTTTACGATGATCGCCCAGGCGCACATGAAAAAATACGGGACCACCAAAGAACAAATGGGCGCGGTATCCATCACCAACTATCAATATGGTTTCAATAACGTCAACGCGCAGTTCGGCGGCAAAACCCTGAACATGGATGAATACCTGGCCGCCCGCACCGTTTGCGATCCCTTCGGGTTGAATGACTGCTGCCCGGTAACCGACGGGGCATCCTGCGTTATCCTTGCCTCTGAAGAAAGGGCCAAAGCCATGACTAACCGGCCGCTGGTCTATATCCGCGGCACAGGGCAGGTGGCAACTCACGGCATGTCCGCCCACTGGCCGGCAGATACACTGGCGGACTGGCCGCATCTGAAGAAGGCGGGGGAAATAGCCTACAAAGCCGCTCAACTCACGCCAAGAGATATAGATGTAGCCCAGACACATGACTGCTTCTCCATTTCCGAGATTATTGAAGTAGAAGAGCTTGGTTTCTGCAAGAAGGGTGAAGGCGGGGCTTTTGTAGCCTCCGGGCAGGTAAAAGTAGACGGACAGACGCCCACCAACACCGATGGCGGCCTGCTCGCCGTAGGCCATCCTTACGGCGCTACCGGAGCCCGACAGGCCGTGGAGGTCTGCAAACAGCTCCAGGGACGCGCCCTGAATCAGGTCAAGGACGCCAAGTTCGCGCTAACCCATAATCTAAGCGGCCTGTGCGCCCAGCATACCGTCGTTGTTTACGGCACCGAGCCTGTGAAATAGCGCCGGGACACAGAGACCAAAGGAATAACAAGGAGACTGATAAAATGGCTGAACTAAAAACAAGTCAAATCGTGGGCACTCCTTATATCGATGGAAAATATGCGGCGATCCTGGATATGTGGCCGCTGGAAGCCCCGGAATGCAACCGGATTTACCCTTTTTATGATAATCTGAAGCAGGGCCGCTGGACGACTACTAAATGCAAGAAGTGCGGCAACATCGATTATCCGCCCGGTGTGGCCTGCACCAACTGCTGGTCTGACGAGCTGGAGTGGATAGACCTACCCAAGACCGGTAAAATCGTCGCCGTGACCGAAATGGCCGGACCCCCGACCGGTTTTGAATCGCCGCTGGTCATGGCCTGGCTGGGCTTCGATAAATCCCATCCCCTCAAGCACCTTCTGGTACGCCTGATCAATTGCAGGCTGGCGGATGTTAAAGCCGGGGATGAAGTTAAGCTGGTGGTTTTTGAGGTGCCGTCGCATCCCATCGATGTAAAGAAAGAAACCAAGGTCTGCGACCGCGTCTATTACGCCTTTGAACCGGTGAAATAAAGCACAAATCCGGAAATATAGCTGAAGGGGGCTGAGTCCATGAAAACGATAAAGAACGTGGCGGTCCTGGGGGCGGGGGCGATGGGGGCACAGGTCGGCGCCCTGGCGGCGGAGGCCGGCTATAGCGTCAAGATCCGGGACATCGAGGAAAAGTTCCTGGAGCGCGGCCGGCAGACCATTAACGAAATGTACGACCGGCGTATCAGCCGGGGCAGGTTCACCGAGGAAGCCAAGAAAGATGTCCTGAGCCGTATCAAGTTCCTGGTCGACCTTAAAGAGACGGTCAAAGACGCGGACTTCATCATCGAAGCCATACCGGAGATAATGGAGCTAAAAAAGAGCGTCCTGAAAGAAGTCACTTCGCTGTGCCCGGACGATACGGTTTTCGCTACCAACACATCGTCGCTCAGCATCGAGGAGATGTCCACAGCCGCCAAACACCCCGAACTGGTGGTCGGCGCGCACTACTTCAACCCGCCGAGCCGCATGTCACTGCTGGAAGTCATCCAGACGAACAAGACCAGCAAAGAAGCCCTCAAAATAGTCGAAAAGGTCGCCATATCCATGGGGCGGGACGTCGTCCATGTCAAGGACGTGCCCGGCTTCATCGCCAACCGCATCTTCTGCAACATGTCCAACGAGTCGGACTGGGCGCTGGCGCAGGGCGAGGGTAAAAGCCCCCTGGAGATAGACTCGGCGATCAAATACAAGCTGGGCCTGCCCATGGGCATGCTCGAGCTCCAGGACACGCTGGGCGGCGGCTCCATCGAGACGCAGTTCCACGTGATGGAATACTTCGGGGAAATGATGGGCAAGAGCTACGGGCCAGCCCCGATACTCACCAAATTATTCAAAGAAAAACACGGCGGCACCAAGACCGGCAAGGGCTATTACGACTGGTCCGGGGGCAAGAAGAATGAAATCCCCATGAACGCCGGCGTGGGCTTCGACCCCAT
>DAIQQC010000075.1:0-4720 GCA_036787005.1 Dehalococcoidales bacterium
TTCAGCAAGCTGCACTGGAACAACACTTTTTGCTCGCCCGTCGAAGACGGCTGGCTGAACCTGCCCATTATGGGCTGGATGGGACTCCCTGACGCCGATGCGCCGCCCTCAGCTTTCCATCCATATCCGGACTTCAGGGGGAACGTACCCTATCACTTTAAACACCCGGTAACGGGATAGTAAATTAGCCAGCCTCACCCCTGCCCCTCTCCAGCCTGGTACATTGAATAATCCACAAATTTTCCTGGCTGGAGAGGGGAGTAATAGAGAGAGGGGGCTTTGCCCTTCAGGGTGAACCTTCAGGATGAACCCCCTCTCAAATTCTCTCCCCCTTTCAAACAAAGAATATTTCGAGCATCAGTCATAAAACTGTTTGAGAGGGGGACTAAGGGGGTGAGGGTATATTTGACAGTTGACTTAACCCCCGCTTTCTTATATCCTTTTTATAACACGGTCTAGAGCTGTTCAGGAGGTTTTCATCATGGTCAAGAACGGCAATTATATCAGGGAGAAAGCCCGGGACACGAAGGTCGTTTACGAAGCGGACGTCGTAGTCGTGGGCGGGGGGCCCGGCGGCATCGGGGCCGCTGTCTCGGCCGCCCGAAACGGGGCGAGAACCGTCCTCATCGAGCGCTACGGCTACCTCGGCGGCATGGGCACCGGCGGACTCGTCACCATCATCCCGCAGCTGGCTGATTACACCGGTAAGCAGCAGATCGCCGGAATCACGCAGGAGTGGATCGACCGCCTGGCCGTGCGCAACGCCGTGGACATGCCCAAGAAAGAGCACTGGGGCTCGATAGACAAAGAGCTGGTCCGCTATTACTTCGAGCGCAGCTTCTTCTATACGCGGCTCGACCGCGTATCCTACGCCGCCATCATCGACGCCGAGATTTCCAAGATCATCCTCAACGAGATGGTCGAGGAAGCGAAAATCAAGGTCTACTGCCATGCCTGGGGCACCGAGCCCATCATGGAGGGCAACCACATGAGGGGCGTCATCATGGAAAGCAAGTCCGGCCGCCAGGCTATCCTGGCCAAGGTCGTTATTGACTCCACCGGCGACGGCGACCTCTTCCCTTATGCCAATATCGAATGCGAGACGGATATCCCGGCGCACTACCGCATCGCCAACCTGGCCGTTTGCTTCTGGATCGCCGGGGTCGACCATCATAAGGCGATGGACTTCCGCCGGAACCACCGGCAGGAATTTATGGAGCTGATGCGGAAAGCCAACGAATACGGCGGACAGGGCGGTTTTATGACCAGCAACCTGCCCGACCAGGAATCCGTAGTCTGGTTTCACAGCCGCTACCCCAACAAGAGCCAGACCGACGTGGAAGAGCTAACCCGCGTGGAATTCCTGGGTCACAGGATAGCCGGCAAGACCATTGAGTTCTACCGCAAGAACGTGCCGGGGTTTGAAAAGGCTTTCCTGGTGCTCACCGACCCGCAGCTCGGCACGCGCTCCAGCCGCCGCATGATCGGCGAATACTGGCTCACGAAAAAAGACCTCGCCGACAACCAGCCTTTCGAGGACACGATAGCCATTTTCCCCGACCTCGACCGCGGGCAGGAATCGCTGGACCACCCCAATATGTTCATCCCCTACCGGGCGCTTCTCCCTAAGAACGTGGATAACTTCCTGGTGGCCTGCCGGGCGTTCTCTTCCGACGTTCACGTGCAGGACTATTTCAACCTTATCCCGCATTGCATCGCTTTCGGCGAGGCCGCCGGCACAGCGTCGGCCATGGCCCTCAACGCCGGCGTCGGCGTTAAAGACGTGGACATCAAGGCCCTGCAAAAGCAGCTTGCCAAACAGGGCGTCCCGCTGCCGGACGTCAAGAAGAAAGTTGCCTATAAATATCAAGGACCGGCATTGGTAGGCCCTTCTTTTACCCCGCCGCATTAGCACGAAATAATCAAGAGACAAGATACAACGACCAAGAGGGGGTAGTGAAGAGCTGCCCCCTTGAAATTTAGGGGGCTGTATGGTCAAAACTATCACCGAGTCCGCCCGTAAACTCAAGGTCGTCCGCGAAGTTGACGTGGTCGTGGTGGGGGGCGGCCCGGGCGGGGTCGCCTCGGCCGTCAGCGCGACCAGGAACGGCGCGAAAACGGTACTCATTGAGAGATACGGTCACCTCGGCGGTATGGCTACCGGCGGCCTCATCAATATCTTCCCCAATCTCTCCGATATCAGCGGGCGGCAGCATATCTTCGGCCTGACGCAGGAAATCCTCGACCGGCTTTCCCGGCGCGGCGGCGCTTCATATCCTAAAAAAGAAGATTGGGGCACCACCGACCCGAAAGTGGTCGATTACTATCTCAACGCCAACCTGGGGTTCTTCTTTGTCCGCAAGGACCTCAACCGCGGCGGCAAACAAGCGGTGCTCTACACGGCCGTCGTCGACCCCGAGATTCTCAAGGACGAGCTCAACGACATGGTGCTGGGGGCGGGGGCGGAGCTATTCCTGCATTCCTGGGGCACCCGGCCGGTCATGGACGGGGATACAGTCAAGGGCGTTATTTTCGAGAGCAAGTCGGGACGTCAGGCTATACTGGGGAAGGTCGTCATCGACGCCACCGGCGATGGCGATATCTTCGTAGGGGCGGGCGCGGAGTTCGACCCCGCCCTGAGCAACAAGTACCGCACCGCCTGGCTGGCTTTTACTTTCTGGATGGCCAACGTCGATATCAGGAAATATGAAGAATTCAAGTCTAATCAGCCGGAAAAACATAAGGTTCTGATGGAAGAGCTTCTAAAATTGGGCGGCTATCCCCATTTCTTTAAAGGCGTGCTGGAGAACCAGTCCGGCGTGCTCTGGTACCACTGCATGCAGCCGCAGGCGGAGTCCACCGATGCCATGGACGTGGAGCAGCTGACGAGAATAGACGTTAAAGCGAGGAAGCGCGCCCTGGTCACCCACGCATTCATGCGAAGGAACGTGCCGGGGTTTGAAAAGTGCTTTGTGATGCAGACGGCGCCGCAACTCGGCACGCAGGGCGGCCGGCGCGTTACCGGGGAATATACGGTCACCCAGGATGATATCGTTAACGACCGGGTGTTCGAGGACACGATAGCCGTCCTGGCCAATAACGACCTGGGGGAAATATCAGCGAAGCATCCCACGCTCTGCATTCCCTACCGCTGCCTGGTGCCGAAGAAGATCGAAGGACTGCTGGTCGCCTGCCGGGCATTCTCTTCGGAGGACAGCATTAACCAGTATTTCAACATCATCCCGCCGTGTCTCTGCTACGGCCAGGCGGCCGGCACGGCCGCGGCGTTAGCCGTTAAAGCAGGGGTCCAACCGAGAAAAGTAGACTATAAAGCCCTGCAAAAGAACCTGGTAAAGCAGGGCGTGAACCTGCCGAAAGGTTAACCGTCAGCCGCTAACCGCTTTTTTACGTACTCGTACCCCAGGTCGAAGGCCTTGATATTTATATCTCCGACCTTCCCCTTAAAGCGGCCCAGTATCGCCTCTTTAGCGGTCTCTTCCTTTACCGGCATCAGCCCCGTGCCGAACAAAGCCCCCAGCATGACCACATTGGCCGCCTGCAAACTCCCGGCCGCTTTAGCCAGGCCGCTGGCGTCCAGGGTGATGATGCGGTCGGTGACTTTGCGGAGCTTTTCGATTATCTGGTCTTGGGTGGGATAACCGCTCTGTCCCAGGTAATAAGTATACGGCAACACCGTGGTCGTGTTAAGGACGACGATGCTGTTTTTCGCTAAATAGTTTATGTTTCTTAAAGCCTCCGACGGCTCCACCGCGATGAGGACGTCGCATCTGCCTTCCGGGGTCATCGGCGCGATGGCGTCGCCGCCCAATCTCAGGTTGCTGAACACCGAGCCGCCCCGCTGCGCCATCCCCAGTACCTCTGAGCCCTTGACCGCCACGCCGCCCCTGACCGCGGCATTACCCAGCAGCTCGGAAACCAGGACGACACCCTGGCCGCCGGTCCCGCAGATGATGATGTTGATTTCTTTATGCGTCGCCGTTTTGGTGGTCATATTATACTCCTGCAGTTGTAAGTATCAACTGGCAAGTATCAATTATCAAACCCTACCCCTTGTTACCTGTCAGTCGGCATTTGTTACTTCGCGAGCACAATCGCGTCATGGGGGCAGACCTGGGCGCAGACCCCGCAGCCCGGGCACCCGGCCGCGTCTACCGCTACCTTACCTTTGTCCGTGATCAGCGCCGGGCAACCCAGCAGATTGATGCATAACTTGCAGTCGCAGGAAAGGCAGCGCCTGGCCTCGATGACGGCCGCCTCCCGGTTCAGACCCATCTCCACCTCTTTAAAGTTGCCCTGCCTCGTGGCCACGGGCAGCGTCGGCATGGATATGCGCGGCGCCGGGTAGGTGCTCCAGGTGTCCACGATGAGCTTGCTCTCGTAGATACCTTCGCCTTCGCGGCCGGCGTCGAGCGGCTCGCCCTTGATATATTTATCTATCGATTTAGCTGCTTTGCGGCCGGCGGCCATGGCCTGGATGACCGTGGCCGCCCCGGTGACCGCATCCCCGCCGGCGAAGATGCCCTTCACGGGCGTCGCCAGCGTGACAGGGTCGGCCTTGATCAGTCCTTTATCAATCGCCCCCGCCGTGTCTCCGGGCATAAAAGCGAGATCAGGTTCTTCGCCAACGGCGGAGATTATCAGCCCGGTCCCGATAACGAACTCCGAGCCCTTGACCGGCTCGGGCCGGCGCCTGCCCGAG
>DAIQQC010000075.1:4820-7513 GCA_036787005.1 Dehalococcoidales bacterium
TCCGCCTTTACTTTTTCCCCCATATTGACCTTGTGCAGGAACTCCGCGCCGTCGATGACGCCGCCGGCTTTCTCGTTCTCGATGCCGAGACCGCGGCCTTTATGCGCCCCAACCGCGATAAAGACGGCGTTGAAGTCTTTTTGTAAATCCGAGAGCTTAACATCTTTCCCCACCCTCGTGTTGAGCTTTAGCTCCACCCCCAGCTTTTGAACGATTTCCGTTTCCCGGCTGAGAATATCGCGGGGCAGGCGGAACTCGGGTATCCCCACCGCCATCATGCCGCCCAGTTTAGGCAGGGCTTCGAAGATGGTCACTTTATAGCCGGCTTTACGCAGGTCGTAGGCGGCGGTCAGGCCGGCCGGTCCGCCGCCGATTATCGCCACCCGCTCTTTCTTTTCCGCGGCGATGGTGAGATCTTCCGTGTATTTCCCGTAATCGTAGGCCGCGCGCTTCAAGGCGTTGATGGCTATCGCCTCCTCGACATCCCGCCGCACGCACTTGCCCTCGCAGGGGCGGGTGCAGATCCGGCCGATGATGCCGGGGAAGGGCAGGGTCTTTTTAATCAAGGCCAGCGCCTCGTCGAACTTGCCCTCTTTGACCAGGGCGACATACCCGCGTATATCGATATGCAGCGGGCAGGTGGCCTGGCAGGCCGGCGGGCTTCCCGCCACGCATTTCCCGGTATCGACAACATACGGCAGGGTCTTCTCGCCGGCTTTGCGCTTTTCCCGCTGGTCGAGGATATTGCAGAGCCGCCGCGCCACGATTAACGAAGGTCCCTTGTACTTAACCGCTTTCTCCAGGACGTCGATAAGCTTCGGCAGGTCGAAGGCATCAACGACTTCCACCATCTTTACGCCGCAGGCCCTGGCAACGTCTTCTATTTTGATGTCCGCGGCGATGTCGCCGCTGGCGCCCGGGTGCGGCTGAAAGCCCGTCATGCCGGTGGTCGAGTTGTCCATGACGACCATGGTCACGTTGGCCTTGTTGTAAACAGCGTTGATCATCGGCGGGATGCCGGAGTGGAAAAAGGTGCCGTCGCCGAGGTGCGCCACCACCGGTGCGTCGATGACGTGGGCAAAGCCGTTGGCCAGGCCGAAAGCCCCGCCCATGCAGATGGCGACGTCGTCCGAGTTGAGCGGCGGGTTGGCGGAAAGGGCGTAGCAGCCGATGTCCCCCGTTTTTACCGGCTCGATGCCGGTCTCTTTCTGGTAACGCCGGAGGGCGATATTTATCGCGTAAGCGGACGCCCGGTGCGGGCACCCCGCGCACATGGTCGGCGGGCGTAATGGCAGCAGCGCAGCCGTTTCTTCTCTTAGTTTATCGATTTCGGCGAAGTCGATGGGCGGCTTGACGCCGGTCAGCCTGCTCAAGGCCTCGGCGACCTGCCGGGTGGAAAGCTCGCCGGCCAGCGGTATCACATCTTTACCGTGGACTTTAACGTTGATGTCGGCGTCCTGGGCGATGACCCTGACCCCGTCCTCAACGAACGGCTCCAGCTCTTCCACCACAACCACTTCCGGCACCGATTTGAGGAATTGCCGCGTCATTTTTTCCGGCAGCGGATAAGGCGTGCCGATCTTCAGTATGGATATCCTGTCTTCCAGCCCCATCCAGCGCATGGCCTCGACGGCGTAGCCGTAGGAGATGCCGCTGGTGATGATGCCGAGTTTAGCGCCCTTCTTCAGCGTCACCTGGTTGTACGGCAGCGTGTCCACGGTCTCTTTAATCTTCGCCATCCTCTGGATAAGCAGGCGGCGGTTGACGCGGAAGTTGGCCGGTAAACATACCAGCTTTTGAAAGTTCTTGGTGAACTTGCCCTGGCGCTTTTGAGCGTCTATCCCGCCCAGAACAACGTCGGACCGGGCGTGCCCGATGCGCGTTACCGAGCGCAGCATGAACATCTGCCCGAACTCCTCGGAAAGGCGGTAGGCATCCGCCATCATGTCCTTGGCTTCCTGGGCGGTCGAGGGCTCTAAAACGGGAATATAGCACTGGCGGGCGATGTAGCGGTTGTCCTGCTCGTTCTGCGAGCTCCACTGGCCGGGGTCGTCGGCGGAAATAAGCACCAGCCCGCCGAGGCCGATATAGCTGGCGGACGTCAGGGCATCGTGGGCCACGTTCACGCCGACGTGTTTCATGATGGCCAGCGAGCGCAGGCCGCTCATGGCGCCGGCCATGGCCACTTCCAGGGCGACCTTCTCGTTGATCGACCACTCGGCGTACATGCCGGTGTTCTTGGAGTTATTGACTAATGTCTCGGTGATTTCGCTCGACGGCGTGCCGGGGTAGGCCGCCACGACCTGCACCCCCGCCTCGATAGCCCCCCGCGCTATAGCCTCATTGCCGAGCATGAACATCGTGGCGCCGGGGGCGTCCGACGTTAACGTTATTTCCGCAACCTTGTTCAAGATAGTCCTCCTGACCGGAGCATGATCTGTTCCTAGGTAATAATGGGGAAAATTTAACGTTTCTCTAGCTATATTTTACACGCTTATGCGCGCTATTGGCAAACGCTTGACAATAAACAAAAGGCGATGTACTATTATGTCACTTAAAAAGAGAGGTATCCAAATGAACATCAAAGACTTCGCTGAAAAATTTGTCAAAGCGGAGGATGAAGCCTGGAAGAACGATAATATAAAACCCCTGGAAGCCCTCGAGCATCCGGATGTCGTTTACCATTTCTATTT
>DAIQQC010000076.1:0-7480 GCA_036787005.1 Dehalococcoidales bacterium
CGCTTAAGCCCAGCAGTTCCCCGAAGACGTAATCGTTATGCTCCCCGAGCAGCGGGGGATAGCTGTAGTTACCCTTTTGCCTCCCGGCCGGCCGCCAGGGGATCCCCGGCAGCGTGATGTTGCCCAATACCGGGTGTTCCGCTTCGATGAAGAACCGCCGCGCCTTTAGCTGCGGGTCGCTGACAAGGTCTTTGATATTCAGCGACGCCCCTGCCGCCACTCCCGCCTTTTGCAGCCGCTCCATGACCTCGTACTGGTGGTATTGCCGCGTCCACTCTTCGATGAGCCCGTCGAGCGCGTCTTGGTTCTGCCGCCGGCTAGCTTCGTCTTTGAACTCCTCTTTGGCGGCCCACTCCGGATGGCCGGTCGCCTTGACGAAAGCCCCCCACTCCGCCTCCCCGTCCACGGCTATCGCTACCCACTCGTCGGTCCCTTTACAGCGATAGCAGCCGTGCGGCGCCATGACCTTGTCCCGGTTGCCCCGCCGCTCCCCCAGCTCCCCGTTGATGGTGTAGCCCATGACCATCTCGCCGAGGAAGTTGCTGCTGCCCTCGATCATCGCCGCGTCGATGTACTGCCCCTCCCCGGTGCGGTCGCGGTGGTAAAGCGCCGCCATGATGCCGAATGCCCCGTGCATCGCCTGCGTGGCGTCCGTCCACGGCGACACGCCGACGGTCGCCGGACCGCCGCCCGGATAGCCGTTCAGGTATGTTGAGCCGTCGTAAGCTTCGACGATTTCCGCGTAGGATGGGCGCGACTTCGCCGGGCCGCTCCGCCCGTACCCCGACCCCGCGTAGTAGATGATGTCCGGCTTGAGCTTTTTCATGTCCCCGTAGCCCAGCCCCCACCGCTCCAGTATCGGTCCGCCGTAGTTTTCGGTGACGGCGTCGCTGATTTTTACCAGTTTTTTCGCCAGCTCCTGCGCCCGCGGCTCGTTCATGTTCAGGGTAATGCTTTTCTTGCCGTAGTTTAAAGATGCGTAGGCCGTCCCGGCATTGAAGTTGTCTCTCGCGAACCCCGGCGGGATGCCGATCATCCTCATGAAGTCCAATCTCAGGTGTGTCTCTACTTTGATGACCTCCGCCCCCATCACCGCCAGCCACTGCGTCAGGTGCGGGCCGGCCCACATCTGCCCGAAGTCTAAAATCCTGATACCCGCCAGAGGCAGGGCTGCTCTATTGTTGGTCCCTTTTTTCATTAGATTACCCCTGCCTTTTTCATCGTCGCCAGCTCTTTGGGGCCGTAACCCAGCACCCGACCGTATATCTCTTTATTATGCTCTCCCAGCCGCGGGGCGGGACGCTTTACCGCCCAGGGCGTCGCCGAAAACTTAACCGGCGCGCCGGGGTATTTGAACCTGCCCGCCACCGGGTGGTCGATCTCGGTAAAGAAGTTGCGGTAGGCCAGTTGCTCATCGTTAACGACCTCCCTCACCGTGCGCACCGGCGCCAGGGGCACGTCGAATTGCATCCCCAACCCGTCTATCTCCGCCATGGTATATTCTTTCGTCCACACCTCGATGAGCTTGTTGCAGTCCAGTTGGTGCTCGGCGCGCAGTGCCGGGTTCTTGAAAAGCTCCGCCTCCGTCCAATCGGGATTGCCCATCATCGTCACCAGCTTCTGCCAGTGAGGCCCGATCCAGATGCACACGTAGCCGTCCTTGCATTGATATAAAAATCCCCCGACGCGCTTCCGGCCCCATTGACGGGTGGGGTAAAGCCCCTCGCACAGGCAGAAGGCCAGCTCCTGCCGCGTTACCGATGCCAGCGCTTCCTGGGCGGATATGTCGATGTGCCGGCCGGACTTGTTTTTCCCTCTCGCTATGATGGCGGACATCGTGGATACCGCCGCCGTCAGGCCGGTCATGAATTCGGCGGTGTGCATCGGTCCCCGCAGCGGGCTGTATTTGTCCAGGTCTTGTACGCCCTCGGTCGGGTTCCCGAACGCCTCGCTGCTGGCATGCGAGATGATGAGGTCGGAGCCTTTGTAATCTTTAAAAGGACCCGTCCGCCCGAACGGCGTGATCGAGGTCACGATCAATGAAGGATTTGCTTTTTTCAGGCCTGTGTAGTCCAGTCCCAGCCTTTTCATTTCTTTACGCGGGCTGCTCTCGATAAGGATGTCTGCCCATGCTATCAACCGGTAAAAAATCTCCCGTCCCTGCTCGGTTTCGATGTTTAAAGTGGTCCCCAGCTTGCTGGTATTTAGAAAGAGGAAAAGCCCGCTCTTTTCCGGGTGCTCTTTATCGCCGGGAAAAGGCCCCCACCGCCGGGCGCGGTCGCCTTCCGGCCTCTCCACTTTAATCACCTCCGCCCCCAGGTCGGCCATCAGCTTGCCGCAGTAGGGCCCGGAAATAAAGTCGCTGTACTCCAGGACCTTAATGCCTTTTAACGCCCCCGTTGGCATGCGCAAGCTTCCTTCCTGTTACACTGAGGTGAAATGGTGTCCCGCAAATATATTAGGATTTATCGAGCCTGCCGCGCAAGTGCGGTGAAAAACTTTAGTCATGGCAACTTGAATTTTTTGTGTCATTTATTCTATTATTATTGGAAATGCGGTATATTACGACATATCGAAAAGGAGAACGATGAAAAAGAACGGCAGCAAAATCACCGCCCTCGATCCCAGGGGCCAGCCCAGCGGCGTCTTCGGCAGCCGGCTCGACCCCGATTCCGTTCCGTGGGCTATTCATGACCCCACCAACCAGCCCAGGGATACCGCCGAAAGGCTGGGCTCCCTCAGGATGGCCCCACGCCTTGACAAGCTGGAGGGCAAGACCGTTTACCTGGTGAATACCGGCTTTGCCGGCGGCAAGGAGTTCATGGAAGAGCTCAACGACTGGTTCAAGCAGAACCGGCCGGACATCAAGACCGAGGTGCGTAATAAAAAGACCAGCATGTTCACCGATGAGCCGGAGCTTTGGGCGGAAATCAAGAAGAACGGCGACGCCGCCATCATCGGCGTGGGCGGCTGAGACGGCTGTTCGGCGAGTGTCGCCGAATTCTCGCGCACCCTGGAGAACGACCATGGTGTCCCCACCGCCCCTATCGTCACCGCCCGGTTCGCCGACTACGTCCAGCGCGACGGCCGCAGTCACGGCATGAACCTCCGCTGGAGCTTCCCCCCTTATCCCGTCGGTTTCGTCTCCCGGGAGACGCTCCGGGACTACATCAAGGGTAACGACCCCATTTCCGGCGCGCCCCTTATGGACGAGGTCTTCTTTGCCCTGACTCAGCCCCTGACCGACGCCGAGCTGCATCCCAGGATTTTCAAGAGGCCGGTCTGGCCGCGCCTCCTCGAGCCCGATACTGACGAAAACCTCCACCGCCTTTTTCTGGAGAGTGGCTGGACGGACGGCCTGCCTATCATCCTGCCCACCGAGGAGCGGGTGGCGGAGATGCTTACCGGCACCGACCATAAACCCGACGAGTGGGTCGGCATGATGTCCGTGACCACCCATGAAGAGCGGCTGAGATATACCGTGGAGAGGCTGGCGGTCATCGCCGTCATGGCCGGCGCCCGCCCCGAGCATTTCCCGGTCATCCTGGCCCTGGGCGCTTCCGGCCGGCCCTCTTTACCCAGCTCCACCACCTCCTTCGCCAGCATGATGGTGGTGAACGGCCCCGTCCGCAACGAGATCGGCATGAACAGCGGCCTCGGCGCCCTGAGCCCGGTCAACTATGCCAACTCCGTCATCGGCCGCGCCTGGACGCTGATGTCCATTAACTTCGGCGACATGCGGCCCGGCGCTACCTTCACCGCCAGCACCGGCACGACCATCAACTATAACAACATGTGCCTGGCGGAAAACGAGGAGAACAGCGTCTGGCAGCCCTTCCACGTGCGTAAGGGCTACAAGCCCACCGAAAGCACGGTCAGCCTTTTCCGCGGCTGGAACGTCCTGACGATGGGCCTCGGCCCGGCCAAACGGATGCTGGAGGTCATGAAGAGCATTGGCGGCCCGTTCGGCGGCGCTTTTACCTTCGTCCTCGACCCCCTGGCGGCCAAAAACCTCAAGAAGGAAGGCTGGGAAGACCCCGCTAAACTCAGCGAGTGGCTCGTCAACGAGCTGAACCCCCGCTTCAAGCGCCCGGAGATGATCAACTTTATCGTCGCCGGCGGCGAGACCAATCCCATGTGGGTTACTACCGACTTCTCCTATTTCCAAACGGTCGCCGTCGACCCCTGGATACCTAAAGCCGGCATCAGGAAGGACGTTAAACCCCTGCGCATGCCCGTCCCGGTGATGTGCCAGGACGGCTCCTGCGGGATAGTTGAGTAAACAGACTATCTTTTGTCCTCTCCCCTTGTGGGAGAGGATTAAGGTGAGGGGTAAGGTTGAGCAGATGAACCGTGTAGCAGAAGCTGCTAAAGACCTTAGACACAGTCAGACTGAGGCAGAAAAAAGGCTTTGGGAAAGGTTAAAGACCAAGCACCTGTCAGGCGCTAAGTTTCGTCGGCAGGAACCGATAGGAAGCTTTATCGTAGATTTCGTGAGTTACGAGAATAAACTGATAATCGAAATAGATGGTAGTCCTCACAGAAATACGGAAACAAAGACTCATGATAGGCAAAGGACGGCATGGTTACAGGCCGAAGGATTCAGGGTTTTGAGGTTCTGGAATAGTGATATATTAAGCAATTTGGAGAGGGTGACTAAAAAGATAAGATTAGCATTAAGGCGCCCTACCCCTCACTCTGACTCTCTCCCACAGGGGGCGAGAGCAATAGTAAAACTGCAACGGCAAAATGGTCAGGGCTCCTCATAGATTCCAAAAAAGAGGAGAGAAAGAAAGATGAAAGACCTTAAAGGTAAAACGGCTTTTATTACGGGGGGCGCCAGCGGCATCGGGCTGGGCATCGCTAAGGCTTGCGCCAGGTATGGTATGAAGGTGGTCATCGCCGATGCCCGCCAGGATGCCCTCGACGAAGCGATGGCCTGGTTTAAAGAGAAAAAGCTCCCCGTTCACCCCATCAGGATGAATGTCACCGACCGCGAGGCTTATGCCCGCGCCGCCGATGAAACGGAAAAAGTCTTCGGGAAGATCCACGTGCTGGTCAATAACGCCGGTGTCGGCCCGGCCGGCGGCGCCGGGGACAAGACGACCTTCAAGGACTGGGACTACGCTGTGGGTGTCAATCTCGGCGGCGTTATCAACGGCGTGGTAACGATGCTGCCGCGCATCCTCAAGCATGGCGAGGGCGGGCACATCGTCAGCACCTCGTCGACGCTCGGCGTGGCCGCCGCCGGTGGCATGATCACCTATTGCACCACCAAGTTCGCGGTGGCCGGCATGATGGAAGCCCTGGCCACCGACCTCCAGGACAGGAATATCGGGGTCTCGGTGCTTTTCCCCGGGCCGACCCGCGGCAACCTCGGCAAGTCCAGCTATGAAAACCGCCCCGCCCACCTCCGCAATGAAGGAGAGGCCTGGCCGCCCGGCCCGCCCCCGCCTTCTGCCGACCGGCCCCGCCGCTATCCGCAGGAGGAAATGCAGAAGGTGGTCTTTATGGACCCGGTGGAAACCGGCGAGCGCGTCGTGCGGGGCATCCGGCGCAACGACCTCTTTATCCACACTCACCCCGAGTTCCGGGAAGGCTATATCGCCCGCCACGAAGCGCTTATCTGCGCCATCCCTGATGAGCCGCGTAACGAGAAGCGCTGGGAAATGATCGGCAGCTTCGGGGCAATCTATCACAATGACATCTACGATAAACAAAAACCGGTGGGTCCGCCGGACTGGTAAATATATTACGATGTAATTGTCCTCTCCCCTTGTGGGAGAGGATTAAGGTGAGGGGTGCCGAACAATCTTTAGTTAATCTGAAAAGAATAGGAGTGAATTAACATGGAGAACCTGGAAGGAAAAGTAGCCTTTATTACGGGGGGCGCCAGCGGCATCGGGCTGGGCATCGCCAAGGCCTGCGCTAAACACGGCATGAAAGTGGTCATCGTCGATTCCCGCCAGGACGCCCTGGATGAGGCGATGAAGTATTTTAAAGAGAAGCATTACTCCGCCCTTCCCATCAAGCTGGACGTGACCGACCGCGCCGCTTATGCCCTCGCCGCCGACGAAGCGGAGAAGGTCTTCGGCAAGATCCACGTGCTGGTCAATAACGCCGGCGTGGCCTCCGGCGGGCTGGCGCAGAATTGCACCTTCAAGGACTGGGATTTCAGCGTCGGTGTCAACATTACCGGCGTCGCCAACGGCCTGGTCATCGTCCTGCCGCGCATTTTAAAGCACGGCGAAGGCGGTCACGTGGTATCCACGTCTTCCACGGCGGGTTTCTGCGCCGTCAACGGCAATATTATTTACAATACCACCAAGTACGCTATCGCCGGGATGATGGAGACGTTAGCAGGGGAGTTGATGGGCACCAACGTCGGCGCCTCGGTGCTCATCCCCGGCCCCACGACCACCAACCTCGGCCCGTCCACCTTCGCCAACCGCCCCGAGCACCTGAGGAATGAAGGGCAGACCTGGCCGCCGACACCCCCTTCCGGCGCACCCCGCCGCCAGATGCCCAATTTTGAAGAGATGAGGAAGATCTTCATGGATCCGGTGGAGACCGGCGAGCGCGTGGTGCGCGGCATCCGCCGTAACGATATCTTTATCCACACCCACCCCGAGTTCAAGGCAGGTTATCTGGCCCGTAACGATGCCGTTATCCGCGCCATCCCCGACGAGCCGGTGAACGTGGTACGCCGCGACATGATTATGAAGATGGGGACGCTGGGCTACAATCCCGTCTACGAGCGGCAGACCACCCCGGGCGCGCCCGACTGGACATAAAGACTTGCTCTGGGAAAAATTGGGCGTCTAAAAAAGATGAAGGGAATACTGGTAAAACTATAAAAAGTAACAAATTATACCAAGATAAGACCTATTTCGTTATTGATCAACTCCATTAGATTTGTGGCATCCATTTCAGGCGCATTAATATTTTGGTAAATGTATCCAGGCCAAGATGAAATCTGATCACGTTCTTTTTGATCTTTATCCAGATCAATAATAGGGGAATGTCCTCTTTGTTCTTCCCTTTGTTTTCTTATTCTTAAAGGTGTGTTGAGGTGGAAAAGAAATACTGGAGTTTTCACCTCCAATTTACTCGTATATTTTTTAACGTCGTCATTTGTTAACCATATATCACCTATCGCAAGGACAACAAACCGCTTTACAAGATACTTATTTATATCGTTCACATAATTTACTCTTGCTTTTGAAAGGTCCTTTTCTCTTTGCTGTTGGCTCGGCCAGATCCAGTTAGGGCATAGTTCCTCAACATAAGTATCATGGTCAAGAAGAACCGACTTTTCTCCTCGGATTTTAAAACACTCCACCAGTTTTTTTCCGAGAGTGTTTTTCCCGGATGCCGGCCCACCTTCTAGAAAAATAAGTTTCATTATAGGATGTACTTTAATGACGGAATAGTTTTTTCTCTTCAAACAGGCAGGGGGGTCTTCCAAGTTGGCTGGGGA
>DAIQQC010000077.1:0-7452 GCA_036787005.1 Dehalococcoidales bacterium
TTGAATTATCCCCATGCCCCAGGCTGGAGAGGGGCAGGGGTGAGGTTTTTACTTAGCCACCAAATCCAAACGGTACCCTAGAATAAAGTTTGACAAAACAGCGCTATTAGGGAATAATCGCAACGAGAACCAAACGTTTAGCTGAGAGGTGATAACGATGCCGGAAGAACGCGCCGACGCAAATACGAGCGACGAACTCAAAAAGCTGGCCAGCATCGCCACGGACATGCAGCTCGTCAACAAGATGAGGGTGCAGGCCATCAATCAACTCGGCATACTGGGGAGCCACGAATCGCTGCTAGTGCTCTTGAACCTGGCCGCCAACGACAAGCTCAACAGCGACGAAAGGGACCTGGCGCTCAAGAAAGCGCGGGACATCGTCCGGAAGGGGAGGTAGAAGAAGAGGGGGAATACTACAATACTACCAATACTACCAATAACTCAATAAACAAATAAATGAGCATCAACATCGGCATAATCGGACTGGCACAGAGCGGCAAGACAACCATTTTCAACGCCCTCACCGGCGGCAGGGCCGATACGGTCGTCCACCGCACCGAAGCGCTGGCCCCGAACATCGGGATGGCGCACGTGCCGGAACCGCGTTTGAAGCTACTGGATGCCATTTTCCATCCAGCCAGGATCGTTTATTCCGAGGTCAAATATATAGACATCGGCGCTTCAGTAAAGACGCTGTCCAAGGACAAAGGGCTGGGCGGGCAACTGCTCAACCAGCTAAGCGCGGTGGATACCCTGATCTGCGTCGTCCGCGCCTTTAAAGACGAGAGCATCCCCCACCCCAACGGCAGCATCGACATTAAAAGAGACATCGAAGCCCTTAACTTAGAACTGATCTTTTCCGACCTGGCTATAATGGAGCGCCGGCTGGAAAGGCTGGAAGTCTCTCTTAAAGCCGCCAAGCCCGGCGAGCGCGCACCCTTCCTCCAGGAAAAAGAAATCCTCCTGAAAATGAAAGAGGAGATGGAAAAAGACAAGCCCATACGGACGCTGCCGTTAGACCCCGCCGCCGGCCGGTTCATCAACAACTACCAGTTCCTCACCGCCAAACCCCTGCTTACCGTCGTCAATATAGACGAAGCGCAGATGGGCCACGCGGCGGCCATGGAAGAGGAAATGAACCGGCAGTTCGGTACCGACGGCTGCCGCGTGGTGGCACTCTGCGGGAAACTGGAGATGGAACTGGCGCAACTGGACGAAAACGCCGCCAAAGAGTTCCGCAAAGACTACGGATTAACGGAATCCGGACTGGAACATGTGGTGCGCGCCTCTTACGAGCTATCCAACCTGATCACTTTTTTCACCGCTGCCTCGAACGAGATCAGGGCGTGGCCGCTAAAGAAAGGCACGACGGCGGTGAAGGCCGCCGGGAAAATACATACGGACTTCGAGAAAGGTTTTATCCGCGCGGAGACAATCAATATAGATGAACTGGTAAAAATCGGGAGCATCGCCGAGGCACGTAAAAAGGGGCTGCTAAGACTGGAAGGCAAGGAATACGTCGTCCAGGACGGGGATGTGATAACGTTTCTCTTTAATGTGTAACCGACCCAGCACGCTTAACCTCCAGCTTTAGTCCGCGCTCACCCACCACGACAATATTCTCGCCGGCTTCGATATCGCCCTCACTGGAGGCGGCGTTCCAGAGCTCGCCCCGGATCCTCACCAGCCCCTCGGGGGAAAGACGGGAGACGACCCGTCCCAACGTGCCAACCATGGACGGCAGGCCGACCTCCGCCTGCTTTTGCAGGGCGCGGGTGGTAAAGATAAAAAGCCAGATGCTGAAAGCCCCCCAGGCGACCATGATACCGACGAGGGCGCCGACAGGCAGATGAATGCCGGCACCGGGAAGAAGGAAGCGCCAGAGCGCCCAGATAGCTGCCTCTTCCAGCGACGTGCTGATAGCGGCCAGTGCCAGGCGGGCGGCGGTAAAGCGGCTACGCATAGCAATTCTCAGCCATATATTATATAATATAAACATAAGACCTGTATTATCCTTACTCTTCCGCACTATAATTAACCCCAAAAATGTAATAAATATTTTACAGGGCACGATTGGCCTGGCACTTGACAAGCCAGGACAGCCGTGATATTATTTATATTGGTAATAATGCCCCTAATGTTTTTTGTTTCAAATTCCCAAGAGTAAATACCCGTTAATATCACGGCATACGCACGCATGTCTTCGTTCCGAATGATTTGCGCTATAAATACCCTGACCTGTCGTTGTTTTAAGGAGTAGAGATGGCTGTAAAGATGCCCGCGCCCGCGCCCAAATCCCCCCAACCGATTTCCAGAAAGTCCTATGCCAGGCTGCCCGAAGTGCTTGAAGTTCCCAACCTGATCAAAGTCCAGCTCGATTCTTTCCAGCGGTTCCAAGAAGACGGGCTGCAACAGCTCCTGGAAGAGATATCGCCGATTAAAGACCTGACCGGAAACCGTCTCGAGCTGAGCTTCGCGGGATACGAGTTCCGCGAACCGCGGCCGGGCCATTCCGAGCAGGAATGCCACGAGAGGGACCAGACCTTTTCCGCCCCGCTATACGTCAAGGTACGGCTGCTGGTGAAAGAAACCGGCGAAATCAAGGAGCAGGACCTGTTCTTCGGCGACATCCCGCTGATGACGGCCAAAGGCACGTTCATTACCAGCGGCGCCGAACGCGTGGTAGTCAGCCAGCTGCTGCGCTCACCGGGAGTCTATTACTCCAGCGAAGAAGACCCGGTGTCCGGCCGCGACCTTTGCGGGGCCAAGCTGATCCCCACCCGCGGCGCCTGGCTGGAGTTCGAGACCAGCAACCGGAACGTGATATCGACCAAGATAGACGGTAAAAGAAAGATACCCATCACCACGCTGCTCAGGGCCATCGGCTACAGCAGCGATAAAGAGCTTTTAGACCTCTTCCCCAAAGAGGACGGCGCCAGCGACCATCATTATATAAAGACGACGATGGAGCGCGAGCCCCTCATCAAGGACGAGAAAGACGCGGTGATGGACATCTATAAAAAGCTCCATCCCGGCGAGCTACCCTCGCTGGAAAACGCCAGGAAGCTGATACGCAGCCTGTTCTTCGATCCCGCAAGGTACGACCTGGGCAACGTGGGGCGGTACAAGCTCAACAAACGGCTCGGGCTGAACGTCAGCCTCAAAGAGCGGACACTGACCAAAGAGGACATCGTGGAAATAATCAGGCATATCCTGTTAGTCAACAACGGCCAGGACCACAGCGACGACATCGATCACCTGGGCAACCGGCGGGTCAGGACCGTCGGCGAGCTGGTGCAGACCCAGTTTCGCATCGGCTTTCTGCGCCTGGAGCAAGTGGTCAGGGAGCGCATGAGCATCATCGGCACGGAAGCGGTGACGCCCAGCGCCCTGGTCAACATACGGCCGATCGTGGCGGCGGTCAGGGAGTTCTTCGGGGGGTCGCAGCTATCGCAGTTCATGGACCAGACCAACCCGCTGGCGGAGCTGACGCATAAGCGAAGGCTTTCAGCCATGGGCCCCGGCGGCCTCTCACGCGAACGCGCCGGGTTCGAAGTCAGAGACGTCCACTTTTCACACTACGGCCGCATCTGCCCTATCGAGACGCCGGAAGGTCCGAACATCGGCCTGATAGGGTCGCTGGCGACCTACAGCATCATAAACGAGTACGGGTTTATCGAGACACCGTACCGCAAGGTCATCAACACGATGACGACCAAAGATAAAAAGCTGGCCGGGCGGACGGCGGGCGAAGACATCCCCGACGAGAAAGGCAAGACGCTGGTAGAAGCCGGCACGCTCATCACGCCGGAGCTTGCCGCCAAGCTGGCGAAAATGAAATCGAAGAAAATCAAGGTCGTCCCGTTCGTCTCCGACGAAATCATTTATATGCCCGCCGACGAAGAAGACCAGTACATCATCGCCCAGGCCAACGCGCCGCTCGACGAGAACAATCAATTTAAAGAAAAAAGGATCGAGGCCAGGCTGGCCGACGGCTACCTGCTGGAACCGCCGGAGAACATCCAGTACATGGACGTTTCGCCCAAGCAGGTAGTCAGCGTGGCGACGGCTTTGACGCCTTTCCTGGAGCACAACGATGCCAACCGCGCCCTGATGGGGGCCAACATGCAGAGGCAGGCAGTACCGCTGCTACGACCGGAAGCACCGCTGGTAGCCACGGGCATGGAAATGGAAGCCGCCAAGCACAGCCGGCAGGTAATCTTCGCGCAACACGCGGGCGTGGTGACCGATATCGCCGGGAACATCGATGAAAAATTGAATACCAGATACCGCATCGTCATCACCAGGGACAATGGTACAAAAGACACCTACGACCTGATGAAGTTCGTCCGCACCAACCAGGGGACGTGCATCAACCAGCGGCCGCTGGTCAGCAAAGGCCAGCGCATCGAGGCCGGGCAGGTACTGGCCGACAGCTCCGCCACCGAAAAAGGCGAGCTGGCGCTGGGGCAGAATGTAACGGTGGCATTCATGAGCTGGGAAGGCTATAACTTCGAGGACGCCATCATCCTCAGCAGCCGGATGGTAGAAGAAGACATGTTCACCTCCATCCACATCAACAAGCACGAGGTAGAGGCCAGGGACACCAAGCTCGGGCCGGAAGAGATCACCCGCGACATCCCCAACGTAGGCGAGGAAAGCCTGAGGGAGCTCGACGAGGACGGGATCATACGCATCGGGGCCGAGGTAAGGCCGGACGATACGCTGGTAGGGAAGATCACCCCCAAAGGCGAGACGGAGCTCTCCGCCGAGGAGAAGCTGCTGCGGGCCATCTTCGGGGAAAAGGCCAGGGAGGTCAAAGACACCTCGCTCAGGGTGCCTCACGGGGAGTGGGGCAAGGTCATCAACGTTAAAGTTTACACCCGCAAGGACAGCCGGGACGGCGGGGACGACCTGCCGGCCGGGGTCAACCAGTGGGTGCAGGTCTGGATAGCGCAGAAGCGCCGCGTGTCCGTCGGCGACAAGCTGGCGGGGAGACACGGCAACAAGGGCGTCATCGCCCTCATCGCCCCTAAAGAGGACATGCCGTTCCTGCCGGACGGGACGCCGATAGACATCATCCTGGACCCCATCGGGGTGCCCTCCCGCATGAACATCGGGCAGGTGCTGGAGACGCACCTGGGCTGGGCGGCCCAGATACTGGGCTTCCGGGCGCTGACGCCGGTCTTCGATGGGGCAGACGACACGGCCATCGAGGACGCGCTGTGCCGCGCCTGGATAGTCGGGCAGTCGGGGGCTTCCGACCCCAACCCCGGCAAAGACAGGAAGCCTTTCAAACAGGACGTGGCCGAGGCCTGGGTAAAGAGTCGCGGCTACGACGGGAAGGCGGTCTTCGACGAAATATTACACGGGAAAGCCAAAGATATCGGCCTGAGGCTCTGGCTGGAAGGGCTGAACATACCCGCCAAGGACCTGAGCGCGGAGGAACTGAAACTGGTGGTGGAAAAGGTCAACCGCGAGGGTAAATTCGCACCGCCCACGTACGGGAAACTCATGCTCCACGACGGGCGCACCGGCGACGTGTTCGACCAACCGGTAACGGTCGGCAACATCTACATGATGAAGCTGATACACCTGGTAGAAGATAAAGTACACGCCCGTTCCACCGGCCCTTACTCGCTCATCACCCAGCAGCCGCTGGGAGGCAAGGCGCAATTCGGCGGGCAGCGGTTCGGGGAAATGGAAGTCTGGGCGCTGGAAGCCTACGGCGCCGCCCACAACCTCCAGGAAATGCTGACCATAAAATCGGATGATGTGACGGGCAGGGCGAAAGCCTACGAGTCCATCATCAAGGGCGACGACATCCTCCAGCCCGGCGTGCCAGAATCGTTCAAGGTGCTCGTTAAAGAGCTACAGAGCCTGAGCCTGGCGCTGGAAGTAATCAACGAAGAAGAGACCAAGGTGGCCTCCGCCGAGGAAACGATGGAGGAAGCGTATAAGCTGGAGACGGAAGCGAAGGATAGCGAAGAACCGCGCTGGAGAGAGGTAGACGAAAATGTTCGAGATTAACGATTTTGATGCCGTCCGCATCTCGCTGGCCTCTCCGGAGCAAATACGGAGCTGGTCATACGGCGAGGTCACCAAGCCGGAGACCATCAACTACCGCACACTGAAACCGGAAAGGGACGGCCTTTTCTGCGAGAGGATATTCGGCCCGACCAAGGACTTCGAATGTTATTGCGGCAAATACAAGAGGATACGCTACAAGGGCGTAATCTGCGACAAGTGCGGCGTGGAAGTGGCGAGGGCTAAAGTGCGCCGGGAGCGCATGGGGCACATCGAACTCGCCTGCCCGGTCAGCCATATCTGGTTCGCCAAGGGCATACCAAGCAGGATAGGCCTGATCCTGGACCTTTCACCGCGGAGCCTGGAGCACGTCCTTTATTTCTCACAATACATCGTGACCTCGGTAGACGAAAAAGCCCGCGAGGAAGCCATCAAGCATATCGAGGCGAATACCCTGCAGACCACCGAAGAAAGGCAGAAAGCCAACGAGGGAAAAGTCGCCGAAATGGAATCGGAAAAAGCGACCGTCGAAGAGATCAACAAGGCCCGCGGCGAGTTCGTCGACGAAAAGAGCAAGCTGCAAGACGACCTGACGACGGAGACGGCCAAGCTCAAGGAGCTCCACGTTAAAGAGCTGCTGACCGAGAACCAGTACCACGACCTCAAGCAGAGATACAGCGACGTATTCGAAGCCGGCATGGGCGCCGAGGCCATCCTAAAGATTATGAAGGGCATCAACCTCGACGAGATACGGAACAACCTGCTCCAGGAAACGCAGTCGTCATCCGGGCAGAGGCGCAAGAAAGCCAGCAAGCAATTAAGAGTGGTGGAGTCCTTCCGCAACAGCGGCAACAAGCCCGAGTGGATGATCCTCACCGTACTGCCGGTGCTGCCGCCCGACCTCAGGCCGATGGTACAACTCGATGGAGGAAGGTTCGCCACCAGTGATTTAAACGATCTTTACAGACGCGTGATCAACCGCAATAACCGGCTGCACCACCTGATCGACATCGGCGCGCCGGAAATCATCATCCGCAACGAAAAAAGGATGTTACAGGAAGCGGTCGACTCGCTCATCGACAACGGACGCCGCGGACGGGCGATATCCATCAGCGGCAACCATAAACTAAAGAGCCTCTCGGACATGCTCCGGGGCAAGCAAGGACGCTTCCGCCAGAACCTGCTCGGCAAGCGCGTGGACTACAGCGGGCGGTCGGTCATCGTCTGCGGGCCGGAGCTAAAGCTGCACCAGTGCGGCCTGCCGCGCCGGATGGCGCTGGAGCTGTTCAAGCCCTTCGTCATGAGGCGGCTGGTGGCACAGGGGCTCGCCCCCAACATCAAGAGCGCCCGACGCCTCGTGGAGAGGGCCAAAGCGGAGGTCTACGACATCCTCGAAGATGTCATTAAAGAGCGGCCGGTGCTGCT
>DAIQQC010000078.1:0-7437 GCA_036787005.1 Dehalococcoidales bacterium
CACCGGAAAAACTACAATCTGCGCGCTCATCGGCGATCCCGTTGAGCATACGATGTCCCCGGCGATGCACAACGCCGCCTTTAAAAAGCTGGGCCTGGACTATCTCTACGTCGCGTTCCGGGTGAAACCGGAACAACTGGTCGGGGCAGTCGCCGGACTGCGCGCTTTAAACGTGAGGGGTTTTAACGTCACCATCCCCCATAAAGTGGCCGTCATCCCTTTGCTGGACAAACTCGACTCCCTGGCGGAGAAAATCGGTGCGGTCAATACCGTAGTTAATGACGGCGGCCTTTTGAAAGGTTATAACACCGACGGCGAAGGATTTCTACGCTCACTGACAGAAAAAGGCATCGAGCCGCAGAACAAAAACATCGTTATTCTTGGTGCTGGCGGCGCTTCCCGGGCCATCAGCTATATCCTCGCTAAGGAAGGCGCCTGCCTGACGATCCTCAACCGTAGGCAGGAGCTCGACTGGGCGGAGAATATCGCTCGTATGATTAAGAATGACCTCGATAAAGACGTTAAAGTAGGGGAACTGACTCCCCGTACCTTAGCTCCGGCGCTGGAAAAGGCGGACATCCTCGTAAACGCCACCAGCGTGGGCATGAGCCCGAACAGCGATAAAAGCCCCGTCCCGGCCAAATTGTTAAAGCAAAAACTCGTTGTTTTCGATATTGTCTATAATCCCATGATGACGAAATTACTTGGAGAAGCTAAAGCCGCCGGCGCTAAAGTAATCAGCGGCGTCCATATGCTGGCCGCGCAAGGGGCGCTGGCCTTCGAAAAATGGACCGGGCAGCCCGCTCCGGTCGGGCTGATGCGGCGCCAGGCGGTCAACATGCTGGAGGACCATGAAAACTAGCATCGCCTTGGTCGGCTTCATGGGGACAGGGAAAACGGCGGTGGGGAAACTACTGGCCAAAAAGCTCGGGAAGGAGTTCATCGAGCTGGACGCCCTGATCGAGGAAAAAGCCGGCAAGTCCATCCCGGAAATATTCCGACAGGACGGCGAGATAGCTTTTCGCCAACTTGAAATCGAGGTTACTGAAAGCATCGCCGGCCGGAAAAACACCGTCATCGCCTGCGGCGGGGGCGTGGTTCTTAATACCATCAACATCGACCGGCTCCGCCGGGACTGTGTTATTATCCACCTGACGGCCGCACCGTCGGTGATTCTCAAGCGGACCGCCGCGGATAGAGACAGCCGGCCTTTACTGGCCGCCGGCGATAGGTCACAGCAGATTGAAAGGCTTCTTAAGTACCGCCAGCCCTTTTACGAGAGGGCGGCGGACATTACCGTCAATACCTCCCGACTCAAAGTCGAAGAGGTAATTGGAATGATCATCGATAAGTTGAGGTCGTATGAAAATTACCGTTCATAAAAGTGAAGTTAAAGGCAAGATCATCGTCCCTTCATCCAAGAGCCTGACCATCCGGGCAATGATGTGCGGCGCCCTGGCGAAAGGCACGAGCGAAATTGTGAACCCGCTGATGAGCGAGGATACCGACGCCGCCACAGCTGTCCTCGGCCAGGTCGGTGTAAGTGTTAGGAAAGGGTACGAATTCTGGCGGGTTTTCGGCGGCAATCTCCAGGCTTCCCTTGAAGACCTCTTCTGCGGAGAGTCGGCCACCACGCTCAGGTTCATGACGGCCATCTGCGCGATTGTCCCCGGCCGCCACCGGCTGGTGGGCGGGCCATCGCTCTCTCAAAGACCGATAGGGCCGCTGGTAGAAGCATTGAAAAAACTGGGCATTAACGCCTCCACGGAAGGCGACGGTATGCCGCCCGTTGTCGTTGAGGGAGGCGGTCTCAAGGGAAATGCCACCGAGCTTCCGGGCGATATCAGCTCGCAGTTCATCTCGGCGTTACTTTTAGTTGCCCCCTTTACCCCGGCAGGAATGACCATCCAGCTGACCACGCCCCTGACCTCGAAAGCGTACGTGGAGATGACCATGTCGTGCCTGAAGCAATTTGGCATCAGCGTGGACGCCTTCCGCGATAGGTTTGTCGTCCGGCGTCAGATATATCGGCCGTCCAGGTTGGAAATTGAGGGTGACTGGTCTTCCGCTTCGTATTTCCTGGCGCTCGGGGCCGTTGCCGGTGCGGTCGAGGTAGCCAATCTGAACGCCGCCAGCTCCCAGGGTGACCGGGTTATCCTCGACTTCCTGCGCAGCATGGGTGCCGAGGTAAAGACCGTCGGCGACTCCGTCACTGTGTCCCGCGGCAGGCTGCGGGCAATTTATACCGACCTTACCGACTGCATCGATCTCCTGCCGACCATGTCTGTGCTGGCGGCTCTCGCCGAGGGCACCAGCGAGTTCACCGGCATCGACCGCGCCCGTATTAAAGAGTCGGACCGGGTGACGGCGGTTAAAAACAATCTGCAAAAGCTGGGCGCTAGCGTCGCCGAGACTTCAGACCGGCTGGTTATTACCGGCCCGATTACGACTAAAGACCCGGTAATCGTCGATAGCTATAATGACCACCGTATCGCGATGGCTTTCGGCGTACTCGGGGCGGCGGCCGGCGGCGTCACGATTACCGGCGCGGAGAGCGTCGCCAAGACGTTCCCGACCTTCTGGGATTTAATGAGAAGGGTCGGAGTCAGGACGGAGGCACATGAAAAATAGCTTCGGCAATCTCTTTACCATTACCAGCTTCGGAGAAAGCCACGGTGGGTGTATCGGCGTCATCGTTGACGGCTGCCCCGCTGGTCTTCCCCTCGCCCTGCCGGACATACAGCGCGAGGTCGACCGGCGCAAGCCCGGCGGCAGCCTGGCGTCAACCGACCGGCGGGAGAAAGACAAAGTGGAGGTTTTATCGGGCGTCCTCGGTGGCCTGGCCACCGGCGCGCCGATCTGTCTGCTTATCAGGAACGAGGACGTGGATGACTCTGATTATGAGAAGATCCGCTATATGCTGCGTCCCGGCCACGCCGATTACAGCGCTTTTGTGAAATACGGCGGCTTTAACGACCGGCGGGGTGGGGGCAGGTTTTCCGGCAGGATTACCGCCGGCTTTGTCATGGCAGGGGCCATCGCTAAAAAGCTGTTGGAATTGATAAGCGTGGACATCGTCGCCCACACGGTAGCCATCGGTGGCGTTACGGCCAGACCTGTTGATTATGAAAAAATTAGGAGAATGGTATCCGAAGACTCACTCTTTTGCGCCGACCCCGCCGCATCTAAAAAGATGACAGAGCTTATCGCCGGGGCGAAGGAATCCGGTGACAGCCTCGGCGGCGTCATCGAGGGCGTCGCCCTTAACGTCCCTGCAGGAATGGGGGAGCCAATTTTCGATAACCTCGACGGGGAGCTGGCGAAAGCCCTGTTTGCTATCCCCGCGGTCAAGGGCGTGGAATTCGGCGCCGGTTTCGCCGCCGCCCGCATGAAGGGCTCGGAAAACAACGATCCGTTCGCGATCAAGAACGGCAGGATAATCACGATTACCAACAATGCCGGCGGTGTGCTCGGGGGTATCTCTAACGGCATGCCCCTGGTGGCCAGGGTGGCGGTTAAGCCACCCGCCTCCATCGCTATCGAGCAGCAAACGGTGGATGTTAACACAATGAAAGGAACAACGATAAAAGTAGGCGGGCGGCATGACGTCTGCATCGTCCCGCGGGCCGTGCCGGTGGTCGAAGCCATGATGGCGGTCACGCTGTGCGACTTCGCCATGAGAGCGGGATTGATCCCGGGGGTAATCAAATGAACATCGAAGAATTACGGAGAAAGATAGATGCCATCGACGCGCGCATCGTTGAGCTTATCGCCGAGCGGCAAGACATCTCCAGGGAAATCGGCAAGGGCAAGAAAAAGACCAGCCGACTCATCGAGGACAGGGAGCGGGAACTGAAAGTCCTGAGAAACGTACGGGGCCTTGCCCGCGCTCAAAAGATAAGCCCCGCCGACATCGAGAACATCTACCGGCAGATTATCGATGCCAGTAAGAAAATACAGGGGGTGGCGGTGGCCTACCAGGGCGAGCCGGGGGCTTATTCCGAGGAAGCCGCTATCAGGTTCTTCGGCAAGTCGACAAAGGGTCTGCCATATGACAACCTCGACCAGGTTTTTGAGGCAGTGGAGGCGGGCGAGGCGCCTTTCGCGATGGTGCCCGTGGAAAACTCACTGGAAGGGAGCATCACCCGCGCCTACGACCTTCTCCTCGATTCGCCCCTGATGGTCTGCGGCGAGACGGAGCTGCGCATCAGTCACTGCCTGGTCGCTATAAAGGGGGCGAGCCTGGACACCATCAAGTACGTGTATTCGCACCCGCAGGCCCTGGGGCAGAGCCGTAATTTCCTGAAAAAGCTCAATGCAGAAATTGTTCCCGCCTCGGACACTGCCGGTAGCGCCAGGATGATCAAGGAAGAGGGGCGATTGGATTGCGCGGCGGTCGCCAGCGCCAGGGCCGCCGAGCTTTACGGGATGAAAATCATCGCCAGGGAGATCGAGGACAACCCGCACAACTTCACCCGCTTTTTCGTGCTCTCCAAAGAGGACTCGCCGCCGACCGGCAATGATAAGACATCTATCGTGTTTTCGCTAAAGCATAAGCCGGGCGCCCTTTACGACTGCCTGGGAGAGTTCGCCAAACGGAAGGTGAACCTGACCAAGCTGGAAAGCCGACCCACCCGCCACCAGCCGTGGGAATACAACTTTTACATGGACTTCGCCGGCCACCGGGAGGAAAAGGAAGTGGGGGAGGCTTTAAAGGCGCTGGAAGAGCATGCCGTCTTCGTAAAGATACTGGGTTCCTACCCGAGGACGAGATAATTTTAACAGAAGGAGGGTAGGTTGAAGAAATTTATACTTTCTGACCTGCATATCGGACACAAAGATGCTCAATACAATGCTATGGATCAGGCGATAGACTATATCCGAAAAGAGGCTAAGCCCGGCGATGAAATATTGGGTCTGGGAGATTGGTGGCATATGTATGAAATCGGCTTTGATAATTGCCTCCAGCACCCGATGACACAAAAATTTCGCGACCTGGCCGGGGAGATTCCAACTAAACTCGTGCCCGGAAACCATGACCATATACTGGAGAAGTACCGTGATAATCCCGATCTTGGTAATCCTATCAGTCCAATTAAACTAATCGAACCCTTTATGGCTGGCGGTATCTGGTACTGTCATGGGCACGAATATGACCCGTCGGTTCAGTATATTCCCCGGCAGCTTATGTGGCTCTACAATCATTTGCCGCGAAGAAAGGTAACTCCCGGTAATCTTAAAATGAGTTCCATAACCCAACCATTTATTATGCTGGTATATTTGGTTCACTCAAGGGCTTTGATCAATCTTCAGCAAAAAGTATTGAAAGAGCACCAGGAATGTAAGGGGATTATTCTGGGCCACACTCATTTGCCACTTCATCAGCGGTCGCCGGAATTATTGTTCCTGCTTAACGACGGGGATATGCGGCATAGTTCAACTTTTACCGTAGAAGATGATGTTGATTTCCATCAGCTGACCTGGGACCAGGGTAAGCACCAGTGGCGAGAAATATTAGTCCCTAGACCATGATGCGGACTTAGAGTCCTGCGGGTTATTCCTTATCACTAATAAACGTTGAACCTGAGTGGCCGGGCGAGATCGTATTTTTACAGAATTAGTTGGCGCCTTGTAACCTTTCTTTGTTTTTTACCACTATATAATATAACGTATGATAACGGGTGCTTTAGTGGCGGAAAAAACAGATACCGAGCTGGTGGCGCTGGCGCGCAACGGCGATAAGAACGCCTTCGGCATGCTGGCGCAGCGGTACCAAACGCCGATGCAGAGGTTCGCCATGCGCCTCGCCCCGGGGGATGGCTCTGCCCCCGATCTAGTGCAAGAAGCCATGCTCCAGGCATATCTCTCCCTCGGCAAATTACGCGACCCGGCGCGATTCAAAAGCTGGCTCTATGGCATTATACTAAACGTCTACCGGAGCCGGTTGCGCAACCGCAAAATAGCCTTTTTCTCATTAGAAGCAATTATGGAAGGCCTTTCGTTTTTCCCCGCCCCTTTTTCCGCCCCGGTTTTGACGCCGGAGAAGATCGCCGAGGAAAGAGAGCTGTATCAGACCGTTCTGAACGCGGTGAATCAACTTACTCCCGGAGATAGAGATACCCTTTTGCTGTTCTATTATGCTCAATTGAGTTTATCGGAAATTGTTAGGGTTCTGAATATCCCGGCGGGCACCTTCAAGGTGCGACTGCACCGCGCCCGCCAGCGACTCAAGATACTATTACAAAAAGAACATCCGGAGATAATACCGCCGGAAAAAAGGAGGAAGAATATGGTCAAAGTTACTATCGCTGATGTAGTTAAGCCAGAACAAAAGGAAGGCCAAGAACCGCTCTTCGACAATTACGTTGTCGTGCTTTATGACGAAGCAGGCAGGCGTATGCTGCCTATCTGGGTAGGCCCCCACGAGGGAGAGTCTATTGCGATAGGACTTAACGATTTTGCCACGTCGCGCCCGTTGACACATAATTTTTACTCAAGCCTTCTTCAGGCGATCAACGCCAAAGTGGAAGAGGTGAGTGTCGTGGCGTTGAAAAAAGACACCTTCTACGCGGTGGTTAAAATGCGTTGCGGTAAAAAAACGGTCGAGGTTGACGCCCGCCCGAGCGATGGTATCGCTCTTGCGGTCCTTAACGATATTCCTATCTTTGTTGCTGAAGAAGTGCTGGAGACCCCCGGGATTATAAATATTCCGGAGACTATCCAAGGTCCGCCGAACCGTAAAGGACTGGAAAAAATCATCAACGGTTTAAAAGAACGGCAGCGTCAATACCAGGCCCACCTGAATCAAACGATGAAACTATACCACGCAAGGTCTCAAGAAGATATTGCCAGAGCCAACGAGGATGCTATAACCGTGCTTTTTGGTAAATAGACCTGGCTTTATTTCTTTACTTCGTAGCTGCCGAACATAAAGTCGAGGTCGGATTGGAGAGCGTTTAATCTCTCCTGCGGGAACACCTTCTCATCGACATCTATCATCAGCCTGGTCTCGCCCCTGGCGGTGCCCACCATATGCACGCGCATACTTTCTTTATCATGCATCTTGAACGTCATCGTCATGCGGGAAATGAAATCGGCCGATTCGTCCGGTAGGGTAAAGGTCTCCAGCTTGTTCTCGCCCAGTGCGGCGCCCTGCTTCAGGATGAAGTCCTTCAGCTCCCCGTTCAGCAGCTCGGGATTTACCTGGTTATAGGTCTTTCTAATCTGTATCATGGCCTCACCTCTCTGTCCTGCCACCTAATAATAAGGCCTGGCGGGACTTTATTACAAGTTGGCGAAAAAAGAGGGGCTTTCGCCCCTCTTGGACACCCTCTACGCACTGTAACTTCTACATCTCTCTATTCAAGCCGGCCAGGAACTCAACGTTGGTCTTGGTCTTGCGCATGCGGTCGAGGACGCGCTCCGTCCCCTCCACGA
>DAIQQC010000022.1:0-22909 GCA_036787005.1 Dehalococcoidales bacterium
CGTCCGTCGCGCGTGCGATAGCCGCCAATGTCCCTAAAATTGATGACATTTTCAAACTCGATCTGGCGCGAATAATTGTCTGCCATATAGCCTCAATCTACCAGGCTGAAGAGAGGGCTGACGCCCTCTCCAGCGGAATACTTATCACCGGGGAAGACCTTATGCCCCATCTTGACCTTTTTGCCGATAAGCTCCATCGACGCCGCTTTGGGGTCGATGCCGTCCAGGTTGCCCATGAGCCACGGCCCTTCATCGAGCTCCACCAGGACGATGATATAAGGACATTCGCTCTCGCGTCCTTCCGCGGCGACGAAGACCGAGGTGAAAGTACGGATCGTCCCGATTCCTTTCAACTCTACGACGGCCATATCCTGACCGGCGCATTCACGGCAGACCATTACGGGAGGCGTTGTGACCGCGCCGCAGGTGCGGCATTTCAGTCCCAAAAGCTTGTCCTGCTTAAGGGCTTCGTAATAGGTTTTTGAAGTAAGTCTATATTCCACTAAAATCACTCCCTGGATTCCCGCTTCCGCGGGAATGACGATGTTGCTGTTACCAGCCCCTCTGTAGAATCATATTCACAAGCGTAGCGCCGTCACCGCCGAGGGTATCCGTTATCCCGGTTCTCGCACCCGGGACCTGGCGCCCGGACTCTACTTCTTCCCGAAGCTGCTTTACGATTTCATAGACCTGGCCCGCCCCCGTCGCGCCGATGGGATGCCCCTTGGATTTCAGGCCGCCGGACGGATTGATGGCTACTTTCCCGCCGATGTCGGCCTGGCCCTTTTCCCACGCCTCGCCGGCTTTACCGTAGTCGAAGAAACCGAGGCCTTCGGCGGCAATCAGGCTGGCAATGCTGAAGCAGTCGTGCAGCTCACACAGGTCGATATCAGCAGGTTTCAGCCCGGCCATGTCATAGGCCTGCTTAGATGAAATTTCACGCGCCCGTATCCTCGGGAGGTAACTACCCTGGGTGATAAGCGGCCCGCTGGAAGACTGCCCGATGCCGGTAATATATACCGGTTTTTTTGTCAGCTTTTTTGCCGCCTCTTCCGAGGCCAGCACCACGGCCGCAGCGCCGTCGGAGAAGGGACAGCAGTCGTGTAAAGTCAGCGGCGCACACACCATGAAGCTGCCGAGCACTTTCTCGACGGGCATACCGGCATTCTTGCCGAAGAACTGCGCCTTCGGATTGACGCTGCCGTGATTATACGACTGTATCGAGACCCTGGCCATCTGCTCCCGCAGCTTCGGGAGGGGTATTTTATATTTATCTGCGTAGAGATGCGCCAGCATGGCGAAAACGGCGGGGAAAGTAACGCCGGCGGGGTATTCGTAGCGGGCGTCAGAGAACATGGCGAAGGTGCGGGTCGCCAGGCCGGTGCCCATGGCAGTTGCTCGCTCGACGCCGCCCGCCAGGACGATATCGTAGTAGCCAGAGGCCACCCAGATGAAGGCGTCCCGGATAGCCATGCTGGCCGAGGCGCAGGCGCCTTCGTACCGGTTAGCGGGCACGTGGCGGCAGCCGATATTCTCGGCGGCATAAGCCTGCAGCATGCCCTGCCCCTCGTCAAAATCACCCAGGGCATTGCCGATAAAAAGGGCTTTAATGTCCGCGGGTTTGAGGTCAGATCCGGTAATCGCGTCCGTAGCGGCCTCAGCAAAGAGCTCGATCTCCGTCTTTTCCTGCGGCCCGCTGAACTTCGTCGAGCCCACGCCGACAACAGCGACCTTTTTCATGCACGACCTTTCTTTCGTATAAAAGCTATGTGGATATCTCAAGGGTAACGTTTTTTAAGCGGTAGTGTCAAACCGGTGCCGCATGCTAAGGCTCATTCGCGACATCCTGGCGCTGGACCCAGGCTTTACGGTCGCCGATATCGCGGTCATAGAGGAGGCGGTTTATCAGCAGCCGGCCTATGCCGATGCTCCTGGACTCGGCCGTCGGCTGCGCGGTCAGTCGCTTGATAACGACGATGAGCGTCATGGCCAGGAATCCCATAGTCACCGATAGCATTTCATGAAAAATGGCGCTGAAAACGGGCAGCATCACCATCCCGACGAGTATCGGGACGGGGGAGCGGTGAGTAAAGATGATCACGAGGATTGCCGAGGCAAAGAAGGCCACGCTCGGCCAGGGCGTGATATCGTTGACAAAGGGCAGGATAATGATTATTCCCAGGCAGGTAGCCACGCCGCGGCCGCCGTGGAAGTGCAAGAAGACCGGCCAGTTATGCCCCACCACCACGCCCAGGCCAACGGCGAGCTGCTGACCGGCGTCCAGCTCCAGGCGCCAGGCCACCAGTACCATGAGCATGCCTTTAAAAAAATCCCACATGCCTACCGTAAAGCCGAGCTTCTTGGAGGCGGTGCGCCAGAGGTTGCCGCCGCCGACCTGCCGGGTGCCGTGCTTGCGGAGGTCGACGCCCTTCGACTTGCCCGCCAGGTAGGAAAAAGGTATTGAACCTACGAGATAAGCGCCAATGATCAGTAAAATCCAGGTGATGGTGGGATTCATAACAAAGGCTCCTGAATACTAATAGATATTTTACCTCAAAGGCTTTTTATTAGCCATAGCAATAAGGCGCCGCGCGGCGGCAACCGGTACATCAACGCCGCCGATCATGACCTCACCGGCGTTTTCAATACCGTGAAAGTCGGTGCCGCCGGTAACGATAAGCCCGAACCTGTCCGCCATCTCCAGGGTAGCCGCGGTGTTTTCCGGGGTATTGTCTTTATAATAGGCTTCGATGCCAACCATCCCCGCGCGTTTTAAAATCGCCACCCATCGCTCCGGGTCTTTAACGGTGAACGGGTGCGCCAGCACGGGGAGCCCCCCCGAACGCAATACCAGTTCGACCGCTTCCGCGGGGGTCATTTTTTCCCGCTCTACATAGGCGGGGCCGTCCCGCCCGATATATTTTTCAAAAGCTTCTTTGAAATTCCCGATATAGGCCTTCTCCAGCATCGCCTGGGCGATGTGGGGCCGGCCGATAGCGCCTTCGCCGGCGATTTCCCGTACTCTTGGCCAGTCGATAGCGATGCCCAGCTTTCGCAGCTTATCGACCATCCGGCGCGCCCTGATTTCGCGGGAATTGCGGAACCGCTTGAGGGTATCGGCCAGCTCTTTACTATGATAGTCGACAAAATATCCGAGGATATGGATCTCGCCCTCCGGTACGTCGGTACTAACCTCGACGCCGGGGATGAAGGTGAGGCGGGGGAAAGCCTTAGCGGCCTTTACTGCCGGTCCGATGCCGTCCACGGAGTCGTGGTCGGTGAGGGCGATATAGCGGAGGCCGAGCGCGGCGGCTTTAGCGACGACCTCTTCCGGGGTGAATTTACCGTCGGAAGCCGTGGAGTGAAGATGGAGGTCGACCGGGCCCACCGCTACCCCGGCTCCCGCGTGATGCGTTCGATACGGACCGCTTTGCCTGTTTTGTCATCGACCTCGACCATGATGGCGTTAAAGACCGGTTTACCCCGTCCGACCGAGAGGTGGTGCGGCATCATGGTGAGGAAACGCTGTATAACCGCCTCGGGGTCGTCACCGATGACAGAGTCGTCCGGCCCGGTCATGCCGATATCCGTGACGTAAGCGGTGCCGCCCGCCAGGATGCGGGCGTCGATGGTGCCGACGTGCGTATGGGTACCCAGGACGGCGCTGACGCGTCCGTCGAGGTAACGGCCCATGGCTACCTTTTCCGAGGTAGCCTCGGCGTGGAAGTCCACGATAATGACCCTGGCTTTCGGGGAAAACTCTTTCAGTAGGGCGTCCATGGCCCGGAAGGGACAATCATAGTTCATCATGAAGGTCCGCCCTATCAGGTTGACGACCAGGACATGGTTCCTCAACAGGTAGCCGCGGCCCGTCACCCCCGGCGGGTAATTCAGGGGACGCAGGATGGGCACGTCCTCATCGAGATAGGGAATGATCTCCTTCTGCGCCCAGATGTGATTACCCGAGGTAATAACGTCGACGCCGTATTCCAGCAGCTCCTGTGCCGTAGCGACGGTCAGGCCGAAGCCGCCGGCGGCGTTCTCGCCGTTGGCGATAACGAGGTCGATGCCGAATTCCTTACGCAGGTCGGGCACCAGCTCCTGGATGGCCTGCCGGCCAGGCTTGCCGACGATGTCACCGATGGCTAAGATAAGCATTTTACGTTTTCGTGTCATTGCGAGGAGTCCCGATACAATCGGGACGACGCGGCAATCTCACACTCACTATCAAGTTACCGGATGAGATTGCTTCGCCTCCCGACTCCGTCGGGATGGTCTCGCAATGACAATCCTCAATTACTTGGCGTAGTCGACCGCTCTCGTTTCCCGGATGACGGTGACCTTGATCTGTCCGGGATATTCCAGCGTCTCTTCGACCTTCTTGACGATATCACGGGCGAGGCGCATCGCGCCCAGGTCGTCGACGGCCTCTGGTTTGACCAGGATGCGAACCTCGCGGCCGGCCTGGATGGCGAAGGACTTCTCGACGCCCTTGAAGCTATCGGCGATGTCTTCCAGGGCTTTGAGCCGTTTCAGGTAGCTTTCCAGCGACTCGCGCCGGGCGCCCGGCCGGGCCGAGGAGATAGCGTCTGCCGCCGAGGCGATATAGCCCCAGATAGAAGTATCGCTGGTCTCCATGTGGTGCTCGGCGACGCCCTTGAGCACCTCGGGGGACTTTTCCCATTGCCTGACGAGATCCGCGCCGATAGCCGCGTGCGTGCCTTCGACCTCGCGGTCGACAGACTTGCCGATATCGTGCAACAGGCCCGCCTTCTTGGCGATATTAACGTTGGCGCCGATCTCCGCAGCGATCATGCCGGCCAGGTAAGCCACCTCGATGCTGTGCTCCAGGGCGTTCTGGCCGTAGCTCGTCCGGTATTTGAGCCGGCCGAGCAGCTTGATGAGCTCAGGATGGAGCTGGACCCCCAGCTGGATAGCGGCCTGCTCGCCCGCCGCCTGGATGGCGGCTTCGACCTCGTCCTTGGCCCTGACGGCCATTTCCTCGATGCGGGCGGGATGAATACGCCCGTCCTGGATCAGACGGTTCAAAGCCACGCGGGCAATCTCCCGCCGCACGGGGTCGAAGCTGGATATCGTTACCGCCTCCGGGGTATCGTCGATAATAAGGTCGACGCCGGTAGCCTGCTCCAGCGCGCGGATGTTGCGGCCCTCCCGGCCGATAAGCCTCCCCTTCATCTCATCATTAGGGAGGGGGACTACGGAGACGGTGGCCTCAGCCACGATCTCCGAGGCGCTGCGCTGTATGGCCATCGAGAGTATTTCCTTGGACTTTTCGTTGGCATCTTCCTTGAGCTTGGCCTCCCACTGGCGGAGACGCCGCGACGCCTCCTGCTGCATCTCCACTTCCATGGCATCCAGCAGAGTTTGCTTGGCCTCCGAGCTGGACATACCGGAAACGATCTCCAGCTGCTTAAGCTGCTTGTCCTTCAGTTCGACCAGCTGGCTGCGCACCGACTCGATTTCCTTTTCTTTGTTGTTCAGGTTGCGCTCCCGCCCCTCCACGCCTTCAAGCTTACGGTCCAGGGTCTCGCTTTTCTGGTTCAACCGGTTTTCCTGTTTCTGGATCTCGGAGCGGCGCTCGCGGTACTCGGTGTCCGCCGAGTTCTTGATGCGCTTGGCTTCTTCCTGCGCCTGCTGGAGGATTTCTTTAGACTCGCCCCTGGCCTCGGTTACCATTTTAACCGCTTTTCGTTCGGCAAGGCGTATCTGCCGGTTGAAGAGTACCCGCCGGAAGATAAAAAGGCCGACCACACCAAGAATGACGCCGATAATAAACGAAAAGGCGATAGCAATATAGGTTAAACCTGCTTCCATTGTTCCTCCTTTTAAGGGTATATAGACTGCTTATTCACAGTTTCAAGGGTGCTTTTCTCCTGCCACACCCTTTTTGTTGTATCATCAATGATGCCGTAGCCGAAGCCCCGCCTCCCCAGGTAAGCGCTTAGACGACGGCGGAATAGCTGGAAGTCGGTGAGAGGTAAATGCCGGGCTTTGTTTAAGGCGGCCCGGTAGGCGCTGTCGGTTTCGTCGATCTCCAGGACGACGGAATCGATAACGTCGGCGGGAAGGCCCTTGCGGCGCAGCTCAAGGCCGGTCAGGCGGCGGCTGCGCGGGCTGAAGGATTCCCTATTATCCTTCCAGAACCTGGCAAACGCGGTATCGTCGATAAGGCCCCGCTCCCGGAGTTTGGCGAGGGCATTATCCGCCGTGGCGCTATCGAAACCCCGCTGGAGGAGCCGCTGCCGTATCTCGGCTTCGCTGCGGGGCCGGTAGGCAAGGTAGCGGAAAGCGGCGTTTAAACAGCGCTGGGCGCGGTCGAGGCCGGCCAGCGATTCCAGGCGGCTTTCCGAAAGCTCCTGCCCGACCGCAAGCTTTTCTTTGAGGGCAGTTTCTGCCAGCAGGTTGAAGGCGGGCTTGCCATCCAGGGAGACATTGATCTTTTTCTCCCGTCCCCTGCCCGCCTTAAGCGAGGTTATTTTCATCTTAACCGGTACCCTTCTAAATAAACACAAAAGGCTGAAGCGTGCGCCTCAGCCTTATTATATTACCTGCCCGTATGCCGCCGGCCTGTACCGCCGGCCAGCGGTCAATCGTCGCTGGCGGATGCCATGCGGGTGGTGCTGGCTGAGGCTCGAATCTTCTCTTCAATTTCCTGGGCGAGCGCGGGATTTTCCCTCAGGTATCCCTTGGCACTTTCCCGGCCCTGCCCGAGGCGGGTATCGCCGTAGGAGAAAAAGGCACCGGCTTTAGTTACCAGCCCCAGCTCCAGACCCACGTCAAGGATGTTGCCCTCCTTGCTGATGCCGTGGTCGAACATGATATCGAACTCGGCGGTACGGAAAGGAGGGGCGACCTTGTTTTTCACCACCTTGGCTTTGACACGACTGCCTATAGCTTCGTTGCCCTGCTTAATAACCTCGGCACGCCTCAGCTCGATCCGGGCAGAACTGTAGAACTTGAGGGCCCGGCCGCCGGTGGTCACCTCCGGGTTACCGAAGACGATACCGACTTTCTCGCGCAGCTGGTTGATAAAGACGACGGCCGTCCCGGACTTGCCGATGGCAGCGGCCAGCTTGCGGAGCGCCTGGGACATGAGGCGGGCCTGAAGGCCCATCTGCGGATCACCCATATCCCCTTCGATCTCCGCCCGGGGGACCAGCGCGGCTACGCTATCGATGACGATAACGTCGATGGCGCTGCTCCTTACCAGGGCTTCGGTGATCTCCAGGGCCTGCTCGCCAGTATCGGGCTGGGAGATGAGCAGTTCATCTACATTGACACCGCAATTGGCGGCATAAGAGGGGTCGAGGGCATGTTCCGCGTCGATATAGGCAACCGTACCTCCTCTTTTTTGTGCTTCGGCGATAATGTGTTGTGCCAGGGTGGTTTTCCCGGATGACTCGGGACCGAAAATTTCCGTGATGCGGCCGCGGGGTATCCCGCCGATACCCAGGGCCAGGTCTAAAGCCAGCGCGCCGGTAGGAATGAAATCAATCGGCGGCAGCCCGGCGGAAAACCCCAGTTTCATAATGGAGCCTTTGCCGAACCGCTTTTCAATCTGGCCGATGGCCAGTTCCAGCGCTTTTTCTCTCTCTGTGGTCATCACTCGCCTCATCCCCGATAATAGCACAAAGGTTTCACCAAAACAAGTAGAGCGGCGGGCTATTACGGGATATAGTACAATTCCCCTTGAAAAAAAGTTGACAGATGCTACATGAGTATGATACATTTAATGTTTGGTGCTCGGAATTCAAGTAAATAGCAGATAGGTCGAGCTAAACACCTCAACTTATCGCTAGAATTCTGGAATGGATGAGCTCACGCTCATCCATTGTAATTGTATGGGGGGAAGAAAAACGCCATGCCGACAATAAACCAGCTAGTCCGCAAAGGGCGGCGCAAGGCATCCAAAAAAGACAAGACGCCGGCGCTGGCTTTCGCCTACAACGCCCTGAAAAACCGCGTCAGCACGGGCAAGAGCTGCCCGCAGAAACGGGGTGTCTGTATCCAGGTCAAGACGACCACTCCCAAGAAGCCTAACTCCGCCCTGCGCAAGATCGCCAAGGTAAGGCTGACCAACCACATAGAAGTAACCGCCTATATCCCCGGCGAAGGGCACGAGCTCCAGGAGCACTCGGTAGTACTGATCCGCGGCGGGCGCGTCCCTGACCTGCCCGGCGTGCGCTACCATATTATAAGGGGGGCGCTGGACACCACCGGCGTCGCTAACCGCCAGCAGGGCCGCAGCAAGTACGGGGCCAAGCGGGGCAAGAAGGCGGCCGCCGCCGAGGCGGCAGCGCCACCAGCCGCCACCACTTAATTTAAGGAACTATTATGCCGAGAAGAGCCAGATCTTTTAAGAGAGAAATCAGCCCGGACGCCAAGTACCGCAGCGCGACCGTATCGCGCCTGATAAGCAAGATAATGCAGCGCGGCAAGAAGAGGACGGCCGAGAATATCGTCTACGGAGCCCTGGAAAACCTGGGGCAGAAAGTCTCCAAAGACCCCGTAGCGGCGCTGGAACAGGCGGTCAAGAACGCCACACCGCTACTCCAGGTCAAGCCGAGGCGCGTGGGCGGCGCCACGTACCAGGTACCGGTGGAAGTAGCGGCCGACCGCGGCCTCTTCCTGGCGCTAACGTGGCTGGTAAGCTCGGCGAGGGCGCGCAAAGGCAAGGCGATGCACGAGAAACTGGCCGACGAGCTCGCCGAGGCGTTCCAGGGCCAGGGGACGACGATCAAGAAACGTGAAGACACGCATAGAATGGCGGAAGCCAACCGGGCTTTCGCTCACTATAGATGGTAAGGGGTTCATTGACGACTAACAGTGCGAAACCAATCAGAATGATAACGGCAACCAGAACGATAGCAGCGGGAGATAAGAAGGTGCCCAGAGAATTTCCTCTGGAGGACATACGCAATATCGGTATTATCGCCCACATCGATGCCGGCAAGACGACCGTCACCGAGAGGATACTCTATTATACCGGCAAGACCTATAAAATAGGCGAGGTGCACGAGGGCACAGCGGTCATGGACTGGATGGAGCAGGAGCGCGAGCGCGGCATCACCATCACGTCCGCGGCCACCACCTGCTACTGGCGCGAGCACCGCATCAACATCATCGACACGCCCGGGCACGTGGACTTCACCGCCGAGGTAGAGCGCTCGCTGAGAGTGCTCGACGGAGGGGTGGTAGTTTTCGACGCGGTCGGCGGCGTAGAAGCGCAGTCGGAGACGGTCTGGCGGCAGGCGGACAGGTACAAAGTCCCCCGCATCTGCTACATCAACAAAATGGACAGGGTCGGCGCCAACTTCAACCGCACCGTCTCAGAGATCGAGACTCGGTTACAGTCCGTGCCGCTGACGATACAGCTGCCGCTGGGTACGGAAGAATCTTTCCAGGGCACTATCGATGTCATCGAGAACAAGGCCTGGCGGTTCGATAAAGACCCCGATAAAGAACCGCAGGAAACCGCGCTCGACGAAGCGGAAAAGACTAGGATCAATGAAATCAGGCACGACCTCATTGCCAGGCTGGCGGACCTTGACGATGTAATCATGATCGCGTACCTCGACGGCAAAGAAATCAAGCCCGAAGATATCAGGCAGGCGCTGCGGCGCGTGACCCTGAGCAACAAGGCGGTGCCGGTCATCTGCGGCGCCGCTTTAAAGAACATAGGGATGCAACCGCTCCTCGACGCGGTCGTCGATTTTCTCCCCTCCCCGCTCGACGTCCCGCCCGTCGAGGGCATCGAGCCGAAGACCGGCCACAAGGCCGTCCGGGAAGCCAGCGATGACGCACCATTCTCGGCGCTGGCTTTTAAAGTGGTCACCGACCCATTCGTCGGGAGACTGGTATATTTTAGAGTTTACTCGGGAAAGGTCAAGGTAGGGGCGCAGGTGTATAATCCCACGAGGGAAAGGTCGGAGCGAATCGGCCGTCTTCTCCTGATGCACGCCAACCACCGTGAAGACATCGATTCCGCCGACACCGGCGCCATCGCCGCGACGCTCGGACTGAAAAACACGTTTACCGGCGACACCCTCTGCGATTCCTCCAAAGCCATCCTCCTGGAGTCCATCAAGTTCCCCGAACCCGTCATTTCCATCGCCATCGAACCCAAGACCAGGGCCGACCAGGACAAGCTAGGCGAAGCCCTGCAAAAACTCACCGAAGAAGACCCGACCTTCAAAGTCACCTTTAACGAAGAGACCGGCCAGACCATTATCTCCGGCATGGGCGAGCTGCACCTGGAGGTAATCGTCAGCCGGCTGACGCGCGAGTTCAGGGTGGGGGTCAAAGTTGGCCGACCGCGCGTGGCGTACAAAGAGACGATCACCGCAGCGGCGGATGTGGAGGGCAGGTTCATCCGGCAGAGCGGCGGCCACGGCCAGTACGGTGACGTGGATGTCAAGTTCGAGCCGCTGCCCCGAGGCAAGGGCTTCGAGTTCGTCGAGGCCATTAAAGGCGGCACGATACCGAGACAGTTCATCCGGCCGGTCGAGGCCGGCATTAAGGAAGCCATGGAGACGGGCGTCCTGGCCGGCTACCCGGTGGTGGACGTCAGGGCCACCTTATATGACGGCAGCTATCATGACGTAGACTCCTCGGAGCTGGCTTTCAAGATGGCCGGCTCTATCGCTTTACGGGAGGGAATCAGGAAGGGCAAAGCTATCCTCCTCGAGCCCATCATGAAGCTGGAAGTGGTCACGCCGGAGCAGTTCCTCGGCGACATCATGGGCGACCTCAACGCCAAGCGGGGCCATATCAGCAAGGTGGACACGCAGGGCGAGATGTACGTCATCCACTGCCACATACCGCTGGCGGAATCGTTCGGCTACGCCACCAGCCTGAGGTCGCTGACGCAGGGAAGGGCGACGCACTCACTGGAGTTCCACAGCTACGAGCAGCTGCCCGAGAATTTGAAAGAAGAGATCATAGAAAAGGCTGTAGGCAAGAAAAATGGCTAAGCAGAAGATACGCATCAAGCTAAAGGGATACGACCACCGCGTCGTCGACCAGTCGGCCAGGCAGATACTGGAAGCGGTGGAAAGCACGGGCGCCGTGGCCGTCGGGCCGGTGCCGCTGCCGACGCACATCCAGAAGTTCAGCGTTATCCGGTCGCCCTTTATCGATAAAGACTCGCAGGAGCAGTTCGAGATACGGACGCACAAGCGCCTGATCGACATCATGGAGACGACTTCCAAGACCATCGACGCGCTGACCAAGCTGAACCTGCCCTCGGGCGTGGAGATAGATATCAAGCTATGATGATTGGATTCCCGCTTTCGCGGGAATGACAAACGGGTAAAGAATATGACTGAAGGAATTTTAGGCAAAAAGCTGGGCATGACCCAGGTGTTCGGGGAAGGCAGGACGAGGGCGGTCACCGCCATCGAGGCCGGCCCCTGCACGGTATTACAAATCAAGACCGAGGAAAAGGACGGCTACCGCGCCGCCAAGCTCGGCTTCGGGGAAATAGCGGCGGCCAAGAAAAAGGGCGACAAGAAAAAGAAGTCGGCCCCGAAATTTAAGTACATGCGCGAGCTGCTGCTCGAAGCCGGTCAGAAGGTGGAAGCGGGACAGAAGATAGATGTGAGTCTGTTCAAGGCCGGCGACCTGGTGGAAGTCATCGGGATATCCAAGGGCAAGGGCTTCGCCGGCGGCGTGAAGCGCTATCACTTCCGCGGCGGGCCGAAGACGCACGGGCAATCGGACCGCTGGCGCGCCCCGGGCTCGGTCGGCTCGAACACCAGCCCCGGCCGCGTCTACAAGGGCCTGCGCATGGCAGGGCACATGGGCGACCAGCGCGTCACCGTGAGTAATATAGCCGTGGTCCAGGCCGACCCCGCCCGCAACCTGCTGCTGCTGGAAGGCGCCGTGCCGGGAATGACCAACGGCCTGGTGATAATCAGAAAGTCCCAGAGAGGGAAGAAGTAATGCAACTCCCCGTTTATAACCTCGCCGGAGAGGAAATCCGGAAGATAAAGGTCAGCGACGCAGTGTTCGGCGCGCCGTTCAACGAAGCGGTGGTGCACCAGGTGATGGTGGGGCTGCAAGCCAACGCCCGCCAGGGAACGGCCGCGACCAAGACCAAGGGCATGATCAGGGGGAGCACCCGCAAGCTGTTCCGGCAGAAGGGCACCGGCAACGCCCGAGCCGGCAGCAAGAAATCGCCGCTGCGCAAGGGCGGCGGCGTGACCTTCGGGCCGCACCCCAGGGATTATAGACAGCAGATACCTCGCAAGATGCGCCGCCTGGCGATACGCTGCGTGCTTTCAGCCAAGGCGGGCGACGGCGAGCTGAAGGTGCTGGAGAAATTTGATTTTACCGAACCCAAGACGAAGCAAATGATAGCCGCGCTGGCGGCGCTGAAGATCGACTCTTCGGCCCTGATCGTCACGCACGAGCCGGAAAAAAACGTCATAAAGTCGGCCAGGAACATCCCGGCCGTGAAGACGGCGCCGGCGGCCGTTATAAATATTATCGACATGTTATCGCATAAGAACCTGCTGATGACCGAGGCCGCGGTGCGGGTGGCGGAAAAGCTGTGGGGCAACGGCGTAAATGGAGGGAAAGAATAATGCATCTGTACGAGGTGCTACGCCGGCCGCTGATCACCGAGAAGAGCACGGCGCTCCAGGCGCAGAACAAATACGCTTTCGAGATCGCGGACAAAGCCAACAAGCTGATGATCCGGCAGGCCGTGGAAAAGGCATTCAAAGTGAAAGTAACCGGCGTCAACGTCATCACCATGCGGGGCAAGACCCGCCGGATGGGCCGCCGCACATACAAGACGTTACCATGGAAAAAGGCGATCGTCACCCTGAAAACGGGCGACAAGATAGAGTTCTTTGAAGGTGTCTAAGATGAAAGAGGCAAGCAGGTGGCTATAAAGGTTTTCCGGCCGACCTCGCCGGGGCGGCGGAGGATGAGCGGCTACACCTTTGACGAGATCACCAAAGACAAGCCGGAGAAATCGCTGCTCCGCCGGAAGAACAGCAAGGCGGGGCGGAACTTCCGCGGCAAAGTGACCGTCCATCACCGTGGCGGCGGCGAGAAGCGCCAGCTGCGGATAATCGATTTCAAGCGCGACAAGACCGGCGTTCCGGGACGGGTAGCGGCCATCGAATACGACCCCAACCGCTCGGCGCGCATCGCCCTGATCTTCTACGCCGACGGGGAAAAGCGGTACATCCTGGCGCCCGTCGGGCTGAATGTTGACGACAAGATAATGAGCGGACCCGGCGCGGAAATAAAGCCGGGCAACTCCATGGAGATGAAATCCATGCCCACGGGCATCGAGATACACAACATCGAGCTCAACAAAGGGCGCGGCGGCCAGATCGTGCGCAGCGCCGGGGCGTCCGCCCAGCTAATGGTCAAAGAGGGCGAGTACGTCCTGCTGAGGCTGCCCTCCGGCGAAATCCGCCGGGTGCGGTCCGACTGCATAGCGACCGTCGGGCACGTAGGCAACCTGGAACACCAGAATATCAGCCTGGGCAAGGCCGGCCGCAAGCGGCACATGGGTATACGTCCTACGGTCAGAGGCTCCGCCATGTCGCCGCGGGACCATCCCCACGGCGGCGGCGAGGGACGCTCGCCGATAGGCATGCCCGGGCCCAAGACGCCCTGGGGCAAACCGGCCATGGGCTATAAGACCCGCAAGCCGAAGGCGTCCGATAGAATGATCGTGAAACGGCGCGGCAAGAAGGGCGGTTAGCGAGGAAATATGTCAAGGTCAACGAAAAAAGGACCGGCAGTCGACGAAAAGCTGATGAAGCACGTGGATGCGGTCATACGCTCGGGACAAAAAACCGTGATCAAGACCTGGGCGCGACGCTCGACGATACTGCCCCAGATGGTGGGGCTGACCATCGGCGTCCATGACGGACGGCGGCACGTGCCCGTCTATATCAACGAGAACATGGTGGGCCACAAGCTCGGCGAGTTCGCCCCGACGCGGACCTTCCGCGGCCACGTGGCCAGGGCCGAAGCCGCGGCCAAGAAGGCACCGGCGGCAGCGCCGGCCGAGTCGTAGGACAGGTGTAAAAAAAGTGGAAGTAAAAGCCGTAGCGAAAGATACAGGACTATCGACGACCAGGGTGCGGCCGCTGGTGAACCTGGTGCGGGGCAAAAAGGTGGAAGAGGCCCTGCGCATCCTGCAGTTCACGCGGACGCCCAAGGCGAAATACCTCGCCAAGCTGGTGAAATCGGCGGCGGCCAACGCGGAAAACAACTTCCAGATGGACCCGGCCGATCTGAAGATAGTGAAAATATACGTCGATGAGGCGCGGGTCATGCGCCGCTACCGGCCGCGGTCGAGGGGGCGAGCCAGCCCCATAATAAAGCATTCCAGCCACATCACCGTGGTGGTTTCGGAGGAGGTCTAATTGGGCCATAAAGTTCACCCGACGGGTTTCCGGCTCGGGGTCATCAAAGACTGGCAGTCGAAGTGGTACAGTGAAGCCCACTATGCCGAGTACGTCCTGGAAGACAACAAGCTCCGGGAGACTATAAAGTCGAAATATTCCGAGGCGGGCATATCGCTGATCGAGATCGACCGGCAGGCCAAGGACGTGACGATCACGCTGCACACGGCCCGGCCCGGGATTGTCATCGGGCGGGGCGGCCAGCGCGTCGACGAGATGCGGCAATACCTGGAGAAGCTTATCGGCAGGAAGATACGGCTGAACATCCAGGAGATACGCCAGCCGGAGATGGACGCCTACCTGGTAGCGAGATCGATCGCCGAGCAGATAGAGAGAAGGGTAGCTTACCGACGGGCCATGAAGCAGGCCATCTTCCGTACAATACAGTCCGGCGCCAAGGGCATCAAGGTCAGCGCTGCCGGGCGCTTGGGCAACGCGGAAATCGCCCGCCGTCAGACGTCGCACCAGGGGCAGGTGCCCCTGCACACGCTGCGGGCGGACATCGATTACGGATTCACCGAGGCGCACACCACGCTGGGGCGCATCGGGGTAAAGGTATGGATTTATAAAGGGCAGGTCATGCCCGAACTCAAGGTAGAGACGGCCGAGGAGAAGCCGGCGGCGGAAGCCGCGCCGGCGGCCGCGCCCGTCAGCGCCGAAAAATCGGCGATAATCGAAGAGAAACTGAAGAAACTGGTAGAAGCGGCGCCCCAGGCTGAGGAAAAAGAAAAACCCAGGGCCGCTGCAGAGAAACCAGCAAGAAAGGCCGCGGAAGCAGCCCCGGCGGTAACCCCCAAGGCAAAGCCGGCCAGGGCAGCTAAACCGGCCGCCGAGGTAAAACCGGCAGAAAAACCGGTAAAGACGGCGACCAAGGCGCTTGAAGTAGAGCCGGAAGAAAAGCCCGCCAAACCTAAAGTAAAAAAGGCCGTCAAGGCAGCCGAGGCGGCAGCGCCGGCAGCCAAGGCCCCCGCCGCTAAGAAACCGGCGGCTAAAAAGGCAGCCACGGAAGCCGAAGCGGCGCCGCCGAAGGCCCGCAAGAAGGCGGAGGCCAAGCCCGAAGCCAAGGCCGTGAAACCCGCGTCCAAGGCAAAGAAGGCCACTAAATCGACAGGTAAGGAAAAATAAGAGGCACCAGTCATGGAACAGCCCAAACGTGTAAAATACCGCAAATCCCAGAGAGGAAGTCGCCGCGGGAAAGCCAGGGCCGGCAACACCCTCGACTTCGGGGATTACGGGATGCAGGCGCTGCAGTCTGCCTGGGTAACCGCGGCGCAGCTCGAGGCGGCCCGGCGCGCCATCACGCGCTATATCCGGCGCGGCGGCAAGGTCTGGATACGCGTCTTCCCGGACAAGCCGGTCACCAAGAAACCGGCGGAGACGCGCATGGGCAGCGGCAAAGGCCTGGCGGACCACTGGGTGGCCGTGGTCAAGACGGGCAGGATGATGTTCGAGATGGCGGGGGTTGGGGAAACCGTGGCCAAGGAGGCGATACGCCTGGCCTCCCACAAACTGCCCCTGAAGACCCGCTTCGTACAGAAAGAGCCGGTAGCCGCGATGAGCGAGGCGGCCAAGTAGGGAGAGAAAGCGATGGCGACACTCAAGGAACTAAGGGTGCTCAGCGTGGACGACCTGAAAAAGCAGGTGGAAGAATCGCGCCAGGAGCTCTTCAATTTACGCTTTCGGCTCAGCACCAAGCAGCTGGTGAACCACCGCGAGCTGCGGAGGGTTAAGAGAAATATCGCCAGGTTAAATACCCTACTCTCAGAGAAAGAGCTGGGGATAAGGCAGGCCTGAAAAGATGGAAGTAAAGCGCAAGACCAGGGTCGGGGAAGTAATCGGCGACAAGATGGCCAAGACGGTCATCGTGGCCGTGGATACGCCTAAGAAACACCCGGTCTATAAAAAAACGATACGGAGAATTGTGAAATACTACGCCCACGACGAGAAGAAAATAGCCAAGATGGGCGACAAGGTAAGGATAGAGGAGACACGCCCGCTCTCCAAGCTGAAGCGCTGGCGCGTGGTGGAGATCATCGTCAAGGGCGAGGTAGCGGAGATCAAACCGCAAGAAATTACGAACTAGAATATTGGTGAAGAAAAATGATCCAGATGCAGAGCAGACTCAGAGTGGCGGACAATTCCGGGGCGCGGGAGATCATGTGCATTAACGTGCTCGGCGGCACCCGGCGCAAATACGCCTACATCGGCGACACGATCGTCGCCTCGGTAAAAAAGGCGATACCCAACGGCGCCACCAAGAAGGGCGACGTGGTACGGGCGGTCATCATCCGCACGGCCCACCCCTACCGAAGGCCGGACGGCTCGTACATCAGGTTCGACGAGAACGCCGCTATCATTTTAAGCGACAAGAACAACCCCAAGGGGACACGCATCTTCGGACCGGTAGCCAGAGAGCTGCGGGACAAGCAGTACACCAAGATCATCTCGCTGGCGCCGGAGGTATTATAAAAGGCAAGACGATGAAAATACATAAAGACGACACGGTGCTGGTCATCACCGGCAAGGACAAGGGGAAAAAGGGCAAGGTGCGCTTCGCCTATCCGCGCGAGGGGAAGATCATCGTGGAGGGAGTGAACTTTATCAAAAAGCACTCCAAGGCTAAGGGCGCCGCCAAGCAGGCCGGCATCATCGACCTGGAAGCGCGGCTGGACGTCTCCAACGTGATGCTGATCTGCTCCAAGTGCAATAAACCGGCGCGCGTCGGCTATAAAAAGCTCGAAACCGGCAAGGAGGTAAGGTACTGCCTTGCCTGCCGCGAGGTGGTGGAATAAATGGCCAGACTCAAGGAAAAATACCGCAAGGAGGTCGTGCCGCGCCTGATGGAAACCGGCGGGTTCACCAACGTCATGCAGGTGCCGCGCCTGGAGAAGATCGTGCTGAACATCGGCCTCGGCGAGGCCATCAGCAACGCCAAGGCGCTGGAGACGGCGCAGGGCGACCTGCAGGCCATCGCCGGGCAACACGTGGTCATCACGCGCTCGCGGAAGTCCATCTCCGCCTTCAAGCTCCGGGAGGGAATGCCCATCGGCATGATGGTGACGCTGCGCGGCGACCGCATGTACGACTTCTTCGACAAGCTGGTCAACGCGGTGCTGCCCCGCATGCATGAGTTCCAGGGGATACCGGCGGACTCCTTTGACGGGCGGGGCAACTACACCCTGGGGTTCAAAGAACAGATACTGTTCCCGGAAATAGAATATGATAAAATCGATAAGGTACGCGGGCTGGAAGTATGCATCGTTACCACGGCCCGGAGCGACGAGGACGGCAAACGGCTGCTCGAGCTGCTCGGCATGCCCTTTGCCAAGGATGGAGAAAGCTAAGAATGGCCAAGAAATCGATGATATTGAAGTCGCAGAAGACGCCCAAGTTCCCGGCGCGTAAACGCAACCGCTGCAAGATATGCGGGCGGCCCCGCGCCTACATACGTAAGTTCGGCATCTGCCGGATCTGTTTCCGCCACCTGGCGCTGGACGCGCAGCTCCCGGGGGTAAGAAAATCAAGCTGGTAAGGTAAGAAAGAAATGACAGGTATAATCGTCACCGACCCGATCGCCGATATGTTGACCCGGATACGCAACGCCCTGATGGTCAGGCATGACAGCGTCCTCGTACCGGCGTCCCGGATAAAGCTGGCTATCGCCAAGATCCTCAAGGAGGAAGGCTTTATCAGCAATTACGAGGTGGTGGGCAAGCCGCACCGGACCATCAAGATACAGCTCCGGTACATGGAAGACAACAAGCCGGCCATCTCCGGGTTGCGGCGTATCAGCAAGCCGGGCCTGAGGATATACGCCTCGAAGAAGGAAATCCCGCGCGTCTACGGCGGGCTGGGAATATCGATACTTTCCACGTCCACCGGCCTCAAGACCGGGCAGCAGGCCTGGAAACAGGGGGGCGGCGGCGAAATATTATGCTTTGTTTGGTAGGAATTAGCCATGTCCAGAATAGGTAAAATGCCAATAGCCGTGCCGTCCGGGGTGACGGTAAATATCAAGGACCGCGACATTACCGTCAAGGGTCCCAAGGGCGAGCTCAGCCGCACCATGCCCGCGGAGATGCTGGTGCGGATGGAGGACGGCAAGCTGACCGTGGCCCGTCCCAGCGACAGCCAGAGGCACCGCGCCTTCCACGGCCTGACGCGGACGCTGCTGGCCAACATGGTCATAGGGGTGTCCAAGGGCTTTGAGAAGACCCTGGAAATAGTGGGGGTGGGTTACCGCGCCGAGAAGGCCGGCGACAAGGTCAACATCCGCGTGGGGTTTTCACACATCGCGGAGGTCAAGCCCCTGCCCGGGGTGACGTTGAACGTGGAAGGCGTCAACAAGATAAAGGTCAGCGGCATAAACAAAGAGGTGGTGGGGGAGATGGCGGCGAACATCCGGGCGATCAAACCGCCCGACCATTATAAAGGCAAGGGCATCAGATACGCCGGCGAGGTCGTCCGGCTCAAGCCGGGCAAAGCCGGTAAAGTAGTCGGCAGGAAGGCAGCATGAGCAAGTCCACTTCCATAGAAGGGCGCGACAGGAGACACCGGCGCGTCAGGGAAAAGGTCAGCGGCACCACGGAGAGGCCGCGGCTGTGTGTTTTCCGCAGCCTGAACCATATCTACGCGCAAGTAATCGACGACGCGCGCGGGCACACGCTGGTCACCGCCTCGACGCTGGACACGGAGATCGCCGGCGACTCCAAGGGTAAAAAGAAGACGGGCAAAGCGGAGATGGTCGGCACGCTGCTGGCCAAACGCGCGATAGAGAAAGGCGTTCAACAGGTGGCCTTCGACCGCGGCGGCTCAAGGTATCACGGCCGCGTCAAGGCGCTGGCGGAAGCCGCCCGCAAGGGCGGGCTCAAGTTCTAAGAGAGGGCATGGCGAGGACTGATGAAGCAACCACTAAGCAGAATTGACCCGGTCGATCTGAACCTGAATGACAAGCTCATTACCGTGAACCGCGTCGCCAAGGTGATGAAGGGCGGCAAGCGGCTGCGCTTCAGCGCCCTGGTGGTCACCGGCGACGGCGCGGGGCACGTGGGGGTGGGGACGGGTAAAGCCAACGAGGTCCCCACGGCGATAAGTAAGGGCGGCGCGCAGGCCCGCAAGTATTTGATCAAGGTGCCTTTAGCCGGCAGCACCATCCCGCACCAGATCACGGTCAGCTTCGGCGCGGCCACGGTACTGCTGAAACCGGCCATGCCGGGCACTGGTGTCATCGCCGGCGGCAGCGTCAGGGCGGTGCTGGAGGCCTGCGGCGTAAAAGATATTCTAACGAAGTCGCTGGGCACGGCCAACGCCATCAACGTGGCCAAGGCGACGATCAAAGCCCTCAGCCAGCTAAAGATACCGCAGGACGTCATCGCCAAGCGGCGGGGGACGGCGGTCACTACCGGGGAGGCAGCGGTAAAGTGAGCAAGCTGCGCATTACCTGGGTTAAAAGTGGCATCGGCTACGAGAAGAGACAGCGGGAGACCCTGCGATCGTTGGGATTTCACCGCCTCAACCAGAGCGTCGTCCACGAGGACACGAACTCGGTGAGAGGCATGATCAACAAGGTCAGACACCTCGTCAGAGTGGAGGAAGAGATTGGTCAGACAGGATAATATCGCCCCGGCGCCCGGCGCGAGGCACGCCGCCAAGCGGGTAGGCCGCGGCAACGGCAGCGGGCACGGCACCTATTCCGGGCGGGGCTGCAAGGGACAGAAAGCGCGAACGGGCAATAACAAGGTACGCCCCGGCTTCGAGGGCGGGCAATTGCCCCTCATCAAGCGCCTCCCACGGAAGCGCGGCTTCACCAACATCTTCCGGACGGAGTACTGCCCCGTCAGCGCCGGCGCGCTTAACGTCTTCGAGGCCGGCAGCGAAGTGACCCCGGAGGCCATGCTGGCCGCCGGCATTATAAAATCGATAAATATGCCCGTTAAGGTGCTCGGCGACGGCGAAATCGACCGCGCCTTAACGGTCAAAGCCCACAAGTTTTCCGCGTCCGCCAGGGCCAAGATAGAGGCCGCCGGCGGTACCATCGAGGAGGCAGGCAATGCGGCAAAGGCCGACTAGGCCCAGGCTGCTCCAGGCCATGATGGACGCCTTCAGCCTGCCCGACCTCAGGCGGCGTCTCCTGGTCACGTTCGGCATCCTGGTAGCCTTCCGCTTCATCGCCCACATACCGCTACCGGGCGTAAACGCTACCGCGCTCGATGAGTTGTTCCAGCAAAACGCCCTGCTGGGGATGCTGAACCTCTTCAGCGGCGGTGCGATGCAGGACTTCAGCGTGGCCTCGATGGGCGTTTACCCGTATATTACGGCTTCCATCATCATCGTCCTGCTGGTGCCCATCATCCCCGCCCTGCAAAGGCTTTCGCAGGAAGGTGAAAGCGGCAAAAATAAGATCAACAATATTACCCACTGGCTGACCGTCCCGCTGGCCGGACTTTCCGGCTACGGGCAGCTGATACTGTTCCGGAATGCGGGCGTGGTCGGCAGCGCCGATGTCCTCCCGACCATCACCATCATCATTTCGCTCATCGCCGGCACCGTCTTCCTGGTCTGGCTCGGCGAGCTCATCACCGAGTACGGCATCGGCAACGGGATCTCGATCATCATCTTCGGCGGCATTGTCGCCGGCTACCCGCAACTGGTGCAGCAAGGCTTCCTGGCCAGAAGCAACGTCATCGGGCTGGTCGCCTACGTCCTCATCATGCTGGTCACCGTCATCCTCATCGTCATATTCACCGAGGCGCACCGGCGCATACCGGTGCAATACGCCCGCAGCGTTTTCCGCGGCGGCCGCATGTACCGGCAGTCGGGCTCGACACACATACCGATGCGGGTCAACAGCGCCGGCATGATACCGCTCATCTTCGCCATGTCCGTGGTAATTTTCCCCGGCATCGTGGCGAGCTATTTCAAGACCGGGGACACCGGGTTCGCCGCGACCATCGTCAAGTGGTTCACGCCGGACACCTCTCCCGGCGGGTTTTACTGGATATTATATTTCCTGCTCTCGGTCGGCTTCACCTTCTTCTATACGATGGTCACGTACCAGCAGCAGGACCTGCCGGGCACCTTGCAGAGACAGGGCGGGTTCATCCCGGGGATACGGCCGGGCAAGAACACGGCCACCTATCTCAGCGGGGTCATCAACAGGATAACCTGGGCGGGCGCGCTGTTCCTGGCCTTCGTGGCGGTGATGCCCTTCCTGGCGCAATCGATCACCAACGTCCAGCAGATACAGATCTCCAGCCTGGGGATGTTAATCGTGGTGGGCGTGGTCCTGGACACGATGAAACAGCTCGAGGCGCAGCTGGTCATGCGGCGCTACGAAGGCTTTATCAAGTAGGGATTTGGGTGTATATTATTTTATTGGGGGCTCCGGGGGCAGGGAAAGGCACCCAGGCGGCGATGCTGGCCGGGCGGCTGAAGATAGTCCAGGTAGCCTCCGGCGACCTTTTCCGCCAGGCGCTGGAAAAAGAAACCGGGCTGGGGAAAAAGGCTAAAGCCTACATGGAAAAGGGCCAGCTGGTCCCCGACGAGATAACGATAGGGATGGTGCTGGAGAGGCTGGCGGCCCCGGACACGGCCAGGGGCGCGATTCTCGATGGCTTCCCACGGAATATCAGGCAGGCCGGGGCGCTGGACAAAGCCCTGGCGGAGCAGGGGAAAGCCGTCGCTAAAGCGATATATATAAAGGTCCCGGAAGCGGCGCTGATAAAGCGGCTGGCCGGGCGGCTGATCTGTCGCGCTTGCCAGGCGCCCTACCACGAGACGGACAGCCCGCCTAAGCAAAAAGGGACCTGCGACCGCTGCGGCGGCGAGCTCTACCAGCGCGCCGACGATAATGCGGCGACGGTAAAAAAGAGGCTGGAGGTATACTTCGCGGAGACGGCCCCGCTGATCGAGTATTATAAAAAGGCCGGCAAGCTGGCGGAAATAGACGGGGAAGGCGGAGCGGCAATAGTGAACCGCCGCATACTGGCCACCCTGAAATAAAAAAAGGCGCGATGATAAAGTTGTTTACCGCGGGAAAAATCGAGACAGGCCGGACCGAGGGCGCGGCGGGCGAAAGCCCCATGCGCTACGAAGGCATCTACGTAAAATCGGCCGACGAGATCGCCGCCATGAAACAGGCGGGAATGATCGTGGCCGCCGTGCTGGCAAAGCTGACCGAACACGTGGAGCCGGGACTAAAAACGAAAGAACTGGACGATATCGCTGTAAAAGAGCTTAAAAAGGCGGGAGCGGAGTCGTCTTTCAAAGGCTACCACGGCTACCCGGCCACGGTCTGCGTCTCGGTGAACGATGAGATCGTCCATGGCATCCCGGGCGAGCGCGCGCTACGCGAAGGGGATATCGTGTCGATAGACTTCGGGGCAATCTGGCACGGCTTTCACGGCGACGCAGCCGTGACGGTACCCTGCGGGAAGGCCAGCCGCGAGGCGTTA
>DAIQQC010000023.1:0-10890 GCA_036787005.1 Dehalococcoidales bacterium
ATCCCCTCCTCCGGTTAGCGGGCCGGAGGAGGGGAAGGCGAGTGGAGAGAGCTTAAGGCTGGCGCACGGTCACGGCCGCGCCCAGAGTCTCCCCCTTGATATCAGGCTGATAGTAGGAATAAGCCGTGGAGAGCACGCCCTTGGCTTTCACCGGGTAAAGCGCCCTGACCTGGAAATCGAAGCTGATCTGCTGGCCGGGTTTCATGTCCTCCACGTAGAAGATAACCTTCCGCCCCGAGATATCGTAACGCTTGATGATGTCAGGCATACGCGCAATTGCGGCATCGATAGAAGCGGCGACCGCCTCGAAGCCGGTCGGGACAGAGACGTCCAGGACGATCATGCCGGCCTCGGAGATATTCAATTCGGGGAGAGGGTTGAACTCCAGCGATACCGAGACGTTGACGAGGTCGTTGACCTCAATCTCGGCGGTATCGTAAGTAACGTCGATCTTTAGCATCTGCGCCGCGGGAGTATCTTCCGTCCCGGGCAGGTTAAAGCGGCGCACCACCTGGCCGATGGCATCGCCAGTGCCGGACACCGTCATTTGTATTTCCGCGTTGACCGGGACGGACACGACCTGGAGGACATCGAAGTTGCTGCTATTTATTTTCAACTCTTTATTGAAGCCGTCGCCTGTCAGCGTTACCGTGAGGTCGACATCCGACCGCGAGCCGGTGGCGAACTCGATAAGCGCCTGGAGGGCGACGACCGTATCCTGAGTGGAGCCGAAGCCGCCGGAGGAGTTGCGCCGGGAAACGAGCCACTGCGAAGCGCGGGAGGCATTCAGGGCATCACCGTGGCGGGTTAACGCCAGCGCGGCGTAGCCGGTGGTCTCGATGTCCGAACTGGCACTGATATTCGGCTCGAACGGTCTCATAATGGCGGGCCCGCCGGGTTCTTTTTCCAGCGGTTCGGGGAGGGGCATAACGTCATCGCGGCCCCAGTGCAGTCCGTTCTCGTCCTCAATGGCCAGCGCCATCAGTTTATCGTAGGCCGCGTCTTGCAGCGGGCTGCCCGCCAGCTCCAGGGCGTAAGCGGTGATGGCAATCTCGTAGGGTTCGGTCATTTCGTCAAGCTTGCTTTCGAGATAGCCGACCGCCCGGCCGCCGGCGGCGGTTTCACCCGCTTCAAGGAGGGCAATCGCCACGTAGGCTGTCAGGGCATCCTTGCCCGCGAGTCCGCCCAGCATCTCCTGGTGATGGACGAAGCCGACCTGGTCGAAAGAGCCGTCGGGGTCCTGGTGGGAGGTAATCCAGGCGGTAGCCTCGTCAAGCACGTTTTCATCGATATATATCAGGCCTTCCGCCTGAGCGAAGCACTTGAGCACGAAGGCCGTCAGCCACAGGCTCCCGGACTCGTCGCTCATCCCGAAGGCGCTGAAGGAGCCGTCGGTGCGGCGGTAGGTCAGTTCGCGCTGGTAGCCGGTAATCATAAGCTTTTCCGCCTTGGCCATGATCTCCGGTTTGACCTGGCCGCTTGATTGGAGATATTTAGTGATAAAGACGTCCGGGGCGAAGACGATCATGTTCTGCTCGCCGCAGCCGAAGGGCATCTGCAGAAGGGCGTCCAGCCCGTCGATGGTCTGCGTCAGGAAGCTGGAAGTCACGGCGATATAAGCCCGGCCGGAATCGCTGACGATAACATCCGGGAGAGAAGTATCGATAGACCGGGTAATGCCGCCGGCGAGGGTGATATTCTCGACGATCTCCCGCGGCACGCCCTCGGGCTCGATGATAATGGTCTTGATTAAAGCGTCGGACGCCGCGGCGCTGCGGGCGCTGATCTCGACTTCCTTGATGCCAAGGCTGACGGGACGTATCATGAACTCCGCCGCGCCGATGTCATTGGCGGCGACGGTGATGGTCTGTAAAGGGCTGTCCAGTAGCTCGAACCAGCCGGACGGTGATATCTCCACCTGCACTTCCTGGTCGGTATCGAGGTAGTTATAGACGGCCACGCGGACGGGGAACTCCTCGCCGCGGATGGCCGAATAAGGCAGGTCGATGGTCAGGAAGAAGGGCTGGAAGACAACCAGCGAGTCCTCCGCCACGCCGAGCCCCTTTTCTTTAGAGATAGCCACGGCACGGAGCATCCAGGTAGTGATAGAGTCCGGCACCGTGACGCGCTCGGTCAACTCGCCATCGCCGTCGGTATCGAGCTGCAGCCAGAGCCAGGTCTCCGGGAAGAACTGGCGGACGCGTTCGATCTCCGCCAGCTGGTCGCCGCTCTGCCCGGTGATGGTAGGCACAGGTGTGGCCGTGGGTGTAGCCATGGGCGCCATTACAGCCATGCCGCCGTCACGCTCCATGAATCCCCAACCGCCGAAATTCACTATCTTGCTCCAGGCGCCGCCGTTGTTTTCCAATTCATATTCCTGGCTTTGCGGCAGCCGCTTGTTGGTCATCACGATCACGCCGGCGTCCTCGAAGATATCCTCGGTCCCGGGGACGGTATAGGTGGGGTAGAAAGAGACCTCGTGGATCTCCGCCTGGGGCTCCATATAGAGCCGCTCCAGCTCGTCGAAGACCTGCTGGAGGTTGAGGCGGTTCTCCGCCAGGATAAAGACGGATTTATCGACGGCGGCGATGCCGACCCTGGCCTGGCCGTCCGTCCGGATATCGATATCAACCTCGTCGGCGGGACGGACTTCGTCCTCGCTGAACTCCGCGGTCACGTCCAGCGGATAGACGGCCGCTACCTCGAAGGGGAGGAAGTCGGCCGCCACCTCGGCGTTGGGCAGGACCTGGTAAACCAGCAGCCTGGCCGAAGGCGCCATCAGGGGCGTGACGCTGAAGGATATTTCGTCGTCGGTGGTATAGTCAGAAAAGACGACCGCCCCCCGCGAAAGGACTTCATAGTAAAAGTGCATGGCGCGGTCGGTGGAATAGACCCTGAAGGCGATCTTATCGCCGATCTCCGCCGTTCCTTCACTGACCTGTTCCAGGTGGATAAAGTTGCCGGAAGGCGAATAGGAGGACCGCAGCGTCCGCGAGGCATAGGCACCGCCGGAGATGGCCTCAATCATCATGGCGATGGCAGCTTCCGGCGGGGCCAGCTCAAGGACTGCCTTGCCGTGGTTGGTGTTGATTTCCTGAGTGACCGTGTCAATGTCCTGGAAACTATCATCCATATAACTAATAGTAACGTTTACACTACTATCGACAGGCTGGTTGCCCGGCGTCTCGGTGAGGACCAGGAAACTGAAAGGCAGGCCGGGTTTGAAGACCGAGCCTTCCGGGATGAGCTGAAGGTTCACCGAAGACTGCGCCACGGTGAGGAGCCGGCTGGTCTTTTCCGTGTAGCCGGTCGATTCTTCGGTAACAGTTATGTCAAGTTGCACGTTCCCCTGCCCGCCGGAAGCAGGCGTGCCCGCGACGTACCGGGCGGCCGGCAGCTCAAATTCTACCTGGCCATCGATGTCTTCGGTCAGGGTGGCGTAGACTTCCCACTGCCCGACGTACCGGCTGGCAACGATAGTGACCTCGCCCGCGACAGGTTTACCGAAGCTGTACTCCCCGCCAATCGTGCCCCGTATCGGCTCGTCCACCAGGAACCACTCTTTAGGCAGGTCGACAGATACTTCATACTTGGGCAAGACGTATTCCTCTACTCTGATGTCCAGCTGATTCCGGGCTTTATCTGTGACGGCGTTGATCTTCCAGACGCCGAGGTTCGGCTCGTCAGAAAGGGGCAAGTCGACGCCGGCCATGCCGTATTCATCGGTAGTAACTTCGGAGTGGAATATCTTGATACCCTTGGCGTCCAGCACGTCCACCGTCACCGGCTCGGTCACCGGCTTTAGCTCGGGATCCAGCGTGAGGACGCGCATGCGAATGGTCTGGCCGGGTTTGTAAATCGGTTTATCGGTCTCCACGAAGACCAGGAAGCTGTTTTCAATACTAATACTGGCTTTATCGGAGAACCGGCTGCCCTTGACCTGTATTTCATACTGGCCGTCAGGCACATCGGGGATATCGAGGGCGATAGTTCCCCGGCCGTCGATGGTCTGCGAGGCGCTGGCGACTTCTTCGCCGTCCTTGAGAAGGACGACTTCTACCTTTTCTTTAGCCAGGTCGTCTCCGGCAAAAAGCGCTAACGAGATGGCCTCGGTGCGGCCGCTGTGCAGGACTCCGGGCAAAATAGCGACGTAGCTGCTGGCGGCGGCCTTAGGCGCGCCACACGAAGGCGCCAGCGTGATGACAAACGTCAGCGCTATGATGATACACAGGACTTTAAAAATTCCGCGTTTCATAATTGACCTCCCGGTCTATAATCCCTGCTCTGCTGTTGTACTCTATATAACGCAACGCCATGGAAAAAGTTATTTTGACACGAAATCAAAACATGCCTACAATGAATATAAGAATTCAAATGACAGAAGAGGAGGCAAAATGACAGGCGGATACACGGGAAAGATATTATGGGTAAATCTCTCAACCGGAAAAATTAAGGAGGAAGCACTCGACGAGAAGCTGTGCCGCGACTTCGTGGGTGGGTACGGCATCGGGGCTAAGATAATCTACGACCGCATGAAACCGGGAGCCGACCCGCTGGGGCCGGAGAACATCCTGGGGCTGATGACGGGACCCTTCACCGGCACGCCTATTCCTTCCGGGGCGCGCTACGCGGCCGTGGCGAAATCGCCGATAACCGGGGGGTGGGGCGACGCCAATTCCGGCGGCTATTTCGGACCTTATCTCAAGTTCGCCGGCTATGACGGCGTGTTTTTCACCGGCATATCAAAGAAGCCGGTCTATCTCCTCATCGACGAGGGCAAGGCGGAGCTTAAAGATGCCGCGCATCTCTGGGGCAAAGACGCCTACGAGACCGAGGACACGCTTGAAGCCGAGTACGGCAAGAACAGCCGCGTGGCCTGCATCGGCCCCGCCGGCGAAAAGCTGGCGCTGATCGCGGCAATCATGACGGACAGGGGTTCGGCGGCCGGCCGCTCCGGGCTGGGGGCGGTGATGGGTTCTAAAAAGCTCAAAGCCGTCGTAGCCAGGGGCACCATGACGGTCCCGGTAGCGGACAAAGCCGCTGCCGAGAAGCTGAGAAAAGAGCACGTGCAGGACCTGATGGCAGCGCCCGGTATGGGCGGGCTCAAGAGCCTGCACCGGTTCGGAACGTCATTCATGACGTCAATGTCAGCCCACAGCGGCGATACGCCGGTCAGGAACTGGGGCGGCGTCGGCGTTGTAGACCTGCCGGACGTGGAAGGGCTCAAGGCGGAAGTCCTGGAGACATACGTTGAAAAGTTGACCGGCTGCTGGCACTGCCCGGTAGCCTGCAAAGCCATCCTGAAAGAGGGCACCGGCGAGTACAGCTACCCTGCCGGCATCAGGCGCCCGGAATACGAGACACAGGGGAGCTTCGGCGCCTGCTGCTCCAACAGCAATACCGAATCGATAAACATGGCCAACGATATCTGCAACCGCTACGGTCTGGATACGATATCCGCCGGGACGGTGCTGGCCTTTGCGATAGAACTGTACGAAAACGGCATTATCAATAAGAAAGACACCGGCGGCCTGGAGCTGACCTGGGGCAACCACAAAGCCATGGTGGCCATGACCGAGAAGGTAGGGAAAAGGGAAGGCCTGGGCGATAAGCTCGCCGACGGCGTGAAAGTGGCCGCCAAGAAAATCGGCAAAGGGTCGAAGAAGTTCGCCGTACACGTGGGCGGGCAGGAAGTGGGGATGCACGACCCCAAACTGGCGGGGTTCGGCCCGTTTGCCGGCTCCCGCTACCAGATGGACGCCACGCCGGGCCGCCACACCCAGGGCTTCGGGCCGGGGAGCTTTTCCAGCCACATCGTTAACGCCAGCGGGCTTTGCCTCATCGGGTTCGGCTTCGGGGGAGGCCCGGCTAAGCTGGTAAATTTCCTTAACGCCGTGACCGGTGCCAACTATACTCTCGAGGAAGTCCTAAAAGCGGGCGAGAGAATAGCCGTCATCAGGCATCTCTTTAACCTCCGCGAGGGCATCAAGGAACTGGACTGGACGCCACATCCCAGGGTCACCGGCAATCCCGCCCAAAAAGAAGGGCCGCTCCGGGGCGTGACCATCGACCAGAAAGGGCAGGTATACTGGAACCTGGGCGCCCTCGACTGGGACTTCAAGACGACGAAACCCAGCAAGAAAAAACTGGAATCGCTCGGCTTCGATGAAATAGCCAAAGAGCTATGGCCGCCGCCGAAGTTCCCGTTCGGCCCGCCGGCATAATCGATCGTCTCTTTTACGATAACCCGTGTCGGGCGATGGAGGGCGGCGGATTTTTGTATAAAACCGGCCGCGCTGGTATAATCAGGATAAATATTTTTGGCTGGAGAAAGGAACGGACCGAGCATGACTGAAAAGGCCTGGGCAGAGATGACTCCGCAGGAAAAAAGGGCGCACCGCCTGAACGGCTGGCTGAATAACTGGGGCAACAAGTTCCCCGACGCCGCTACCGAAAAGGCATATAAGATACGGACCCAGAGGATGATCGACGTTTATAACGTTAAAGAGCCGGACCGGGTTCCGGTAAACCTGCCGGTGGGCAACCTGCCGCAGCGGATGGCCGGCATCGACTCGTATACCGCCATGTACGATTCCGACAAAGCCATCGAGGCCGCCCGGAAATTCAACGAAAAATATGCCGAGGAGCTGGAATACAGCGCCCCGCCGTTCTTTTATTCCCCGGGCCGCGTCCTGGAGATGGTTGATTACAAACTCTACGCCTGGCCGGGGCATGGCCTCGCCAAGAACGGCAGCACCTGGCAGTTCATCGAAGGCGAGTACATGAAAGAGGACGAGTACGACGACCTCATCCGCGACCCCTCCGACTTCTGGATGAGGACATACCTGCCCCGCGTGTTCGGCCTGCTCGAGCCGCTGCGGCTGTTCCAGCCGCTGACGAATATCACTGAAAACGTCCACGTATCCCAGTTCATGCCGCTGGCCAATCCTCAGGTACAGGCGATGCTCCAGACGATGCTGGACGTGGGCAAAGAATACCAGAAGAACATGCAGTCGATGGCCAGGGCCATGACCGCCGCGGGCGGGACGGCGCAATACGCGTTCATGGGCGGCGGCTTCGCCAAGGCGCCTTTCGATACCCTCGGTGATACGCTGCGGGGCACCAGCTGTATTATGAAAGACATGTTCCGCCGGCCCGACAAGCTGCTGAAAGCCCTGGACGTCCTCGCGGAACTGCAGATAGCCACGGTCCTGAAGTCCCCCAACATCGATAAGTTGACCACGGTGATGTACCCCCTGCACAAGGGCGCCGACGGCTGGATGTCCCAGAAGCAGTTCGATACGTTCTACTGGCCGTCGCTGAGAAAGGTCATGAACGCCTTCATCAACGAAGGCCTGATCCAGGTACTATTCGCCGAAGGCTCCTTCAACACCCGCCTGGACTACATCGGCGATTTCCCCAAGGGGTCGGTGGTCTGGTACTTCGACCGCACGGACATGTTCAAGGCCAAAGAGGTGCTCGGCAAGAAATTCTGCCTGCAGGGCAACGTGCCGTCCTCCATGGTCGTCACCGGCGACCCCAAGGACGTTAAAGAATACTGCCGCAAGCTGATCCAGGAGGTCGGCAAGGGCGGCGGCTTCGTCCTTTCGGCCGGCTCCGTAGCGGACAATCCCAAGCTGGAAAACCTCCGCGCGATGATGGAGGCGGTGCGGGAATACGGCTGGTATAGAAAACCGCTGTAGACGCAATCTCGTTAGCTATGGAAGAATACGGCGCGGTCAACACGATCATCGAGGCCTGCAACGCCTACGGCGTGGAGTTCCTATTCTTCAATCCCGGCATCGATAACGTCCCGCTGCTGGAAACGGTATCCAGGTTCCGCGTCTCCGGCCGGAAAGCGCCGCGCGGCATCCTCTGCCTGGACGAGTTCGTCGCCATGACGGCCGCCCACGGCAACTACATGGCTTCCGGCAAGCCCCAGGCGGTCTCGGTGCATTCCGAGCTCGGCGTACTACAAGTCGGCGGCGCCCTGCACAACGCCCAATGGGGCAAAGTGCCGGTGGTGTTTTTCACAGAAATCCTGGGGACAGCCCAGCGCCCGGTCTGGAACGGCACGTCCTTCGACCAGGGCAGCATGGTCCGCAACTTCGTCAAGTGGGACCACCAGCTTACCGCGAGCGAGGACATCGGCGAGGCGTTTTTTAAAGCCTTCAGCATTGCGGCCAGCGAGCCGTGCGGCCCGGTTTACCTGGCCGTGCCGCGGGAGACCTTATGGAGTAAAGAAGCAAGCCGGACCGGCCGCCCAAATCAAATCCTGATAGAAAAACCGCCCGCAGCCGACGCCGCTTTACTCAACAAAGCCGCTGATATACTCATTACTGCAGAAAATCCGCTTATCGTTACCGGATATTCGGGCAGGAATTTGAACACGGTCGCTTCACTCATAGAGCTGGCAGAGACGCTGGCGGCGCGGGTGGTGACCGCCGACGTTCGGGTGAATTTCCCCAATACTCATCCCCTGGCGGCATATCTGCCGCCGGCGGCCGGATTCGGTAATCCCCTGCTGGCCAAGGCCGATGTAATTCTGGCCATCGATTTCGATATGCATTACGCCTCGGGGCCATCCCAGCTAATGCCCGCTGTAAAAATAGTCCATATCGACGTCGACACCGTGAAAAAGGGCGCACCGTTATGGGGTAGAAAGCCCGATGTCCTCGTTAAAGCTGACTCCGCCCTGGTTATACCGACGCTGACCGGAATCATCAAAGAAAAGCTTAACAAGGAAAAGGCATCCCAGCTCAAGAAACGCTATAAAGAGCTGGCCGCCGAGCATAAGAAACTCAATGACGAGTGGCGCTACACCGCCATCTGCCAGTCCGGCCAAAAGCCCATTACCGCTAACTGGCTGAGTCGATGCATCGACGAGGTCATCGACGACGATACGATAATCGTGAACCAGACCATCTCGCCGGCATCAATAGTTGCCCACCAGATACACCGGACCAAGCCGGGCACGCTGCTTTCCTGCGCGGGAGGCTGTATCGGCTGGGCGCCCGGGGCGGCGTTGGGGGTAAAGCTGGCGGCGCCGGAAAAAACGGTTATCAGCCTGATGGGCGACGGGGCCTTCATCTACGGCTGCCCGGAGGCGTCATTATGGTCGGCGGGGTTTTATAAAGCCCCGTTCCTGGCGGTTATTTACGACAATCAGGGTTACGGGGCCATCAAGGGGCTGTTCCGCGAGAAATTCGACGTCGAGAACATGGGGGCTGATATCACGACCCCACCCGATTACTCCCTGATCGCCCGCGCCAATAAAGCCTACGGGCGCATGGTGGACGACCCCACCGACGTCCCCGGAGCGCTCAAAGACTGCCTGGCGGCTGTCCGCGGGGGCCAGGCCGCCGTGCTCGACGTTAAGATAGAACCGGTCTGATCCACGGTCTACAATGGCCGTGAATTCACCAGGTCATATTCATCCCAGGCGCGGCGTTCTTCATCGTAAGGGGCGGCTTCCACGCGGGTCTGCTTATCCAGTACCATCGTCAGGCGGTCCCTGCCGTAGACCGGCCACTTGCCTATACTCTTACAAGAGGGGTCGCCGGTGCGTATGAAAGCAATCGCGGAATCTTGAATCTTCGTCGCCAGGGACTGCTCCTCAGGACCGTTGCCGCTGATTTCTTTGTCCAGGCACCCGAAGAGGAAGGGATTATCCAGCCCGTGCATCGCGCCTAAAGCGCCGCCGAAAGCCGGGGACTTCAACGTGAACAGATAGTTATAAGCCGGCGCGCCGTTATCGCGCTGGAGCTCGATAAGCCTGATGGTAGGAATGCGGAACAGGTAGTCCGTATTCACCGAGCCCAGTATCTGCGCCGGCCGGGGTTCGATACCGCGTTTCTTCAACGCGGCGCGGTAGGCAGTGATCATCTTCGCCGCCAGTTTTTCGCCCAAAAGGTTGTTCAACCTCTTATCCAGCCCGGCCTCGTCCAGGTTACGCGTGACGGGGTCCATGGTGATGGACATTTTAAGTTCATCCAGAGAGGTGCCGGCGATAACCGGGACGTTCTTCGCCGAGCCGTTTTTGATGGCGGCGAGCGGCCAACCGGGGAGGACCTTACCGTCCACGACCGGCTGGAACGGCGTCAGCCGTTGTTCGGATTCGCGCAGTTTTATCTGCAACGCCTGCTGGGCGTCCAGCAGCTGCTTCGTGGTAAGACGGCGTAAAGCGTCCACATCCCCACCGGTCAGGTTGAGGATCTTCAGGAATTTCCCTGAAATTTCTACGGCGCTAGCCACTGTGCCGACGACGTTAGCGGAGCCGCTGCGGTTAATGGCCTTGTGGAATTTCCCGTGCGCCAGGGGCATGCCCAGAAGATCTCCCGTGCTCATACCGCCGGCGGAAAACCCGGAGATGGTGATATTATCCGGATCACCGCCGAAAGCCCTAATATTATCAACGACCCAGTCAAGCGCCGTCACCTGGTCGAGCAGGCCTTCACTGCCGGTAGCCGGGATCTTACCGCCGGTTATCTTATCAAGATTCAAGAAACCGAAAGCCCCCAGGCGATAGTTGATACTGACCAGGACGATATCGCCGCGCCGGGGCAGTGTGCCGAACTCCAGGAAGGACTCGCAGCCGGAGCCGATGATAAAAGCCCCGCCGTGGATCCAGAACAGCACCGGCCGCCGGGCATTATCCAGTCCGGGCGTCCAGATATTCAAAGTCAGGCAATCTTCGTCCTGAGCGGTGGTCCCGAAAGCCGGGGCGTTCGGCATGGGTATCGGCATGGCATTTTGCGGGGCCATCGCGCCGTATTTCGTGGCAGGGCGGACGCCGCTCCATTTCTTTACCGGGTGCGGGGGCAGCCAGCGCAGCTTGCCTACGGGAGGCTCGGCGAAAGGTATGCCTTTGAAGACATAAAGACCGTCCTC
>DAIQQC010000023.1:10990-14737 GCA_036787005.1 Dehalococcoidales bacterium
GCCTGTGTCGCCGCCTGCCGCGTCGAGCACTTCCTGCCGATGGGCGTTACCTGGCCCAGGCTGGTAGCGCTGGAGACCGACCACGGCAGCCCGGAGGTATCGACGTACTCGGTACGCTGCAACCAGTGCCAGGACGCCCCCTGCGTCGAGGCGTGCCCGACCGGCGCGACGCGGCAACGCGAGGACGGTATCATCGTCGTCGACCAGGACAAGTGCGTCGGCTGCCGCTACTGTGTCATCGCCTGCCCCTACCAGAACCGCACCTTCCTTTCCAAGGACAAGGACAAAGGCTTCTTCCCGGGCAGGATACAGACCGACTTCGAGAAAGCCGGTAAGGAGCTTTACAAACACCAGCTCGGCACTACTGAAAAATGCAACTTCTGCGCCGAGAGGATCGACGCCGGCATGGCCAAGGGGCTTAAGCCGGGAGTCGACCGGGAAGCTACGCCCGCCTGCGTCAATACCTGCCCGGCCCGGGCGCTGAACTTCGGCGACCTCGACGACCCGGAGAGCGAAGTGTCTAAACTCATCAAAACGAGAAAAGGCTTTCAATTACATCCCGAATACTCTACCGACCCTTCGGTATTCTTTATCGACGGGAGGATAGGGCAAATAGACGAAACCGCGGCAACAGAAGAATCCCGGCGCGAGGCGGTGCCGGCGGGAACGGAGAGCTAATATGCAGCAGGCCCACGAATGGATGGTCAACTACACCCGCCAGACGGAATGGATCGACCGGCGGGGTATTTTCCTGTGGATCGCCTTCTACGCCGGCGGGCTTGGCGGCGGGCTGTATCTAGTATCGCTCCTGTTCAACAGCCTCTGGGGCATGTTCGTTAGCTGGCTGATCATCGCCGTCGTCAAGGGCGGGACGCATTTGATGTACCTCGGCAAACCGTGGCGAGCGTGGAGGATCATCACCCGGCCACAGACCTCGTGGCTGGCGAGGGGATTCCTTTTCGTCATGGCGTTCGTCTTCCTGGGAGCCATACAGATGATGCTGACTCACTGGCTGCCCGGGAGCGCCGCGGAATGGGTATTTAAAGTGCTGGCCGGCCTGACGGCATTCGGGGTGGCTACATATACAGGTATTATCCTTAAAAACGTCAAGGGAGTGCCGTTCTGGAACTCGCTGCTGCTGCCGGTGTTGTTCGTCATCTGCGGCATACTGGGAGGCTTCGGTCTGGCGGTAGTCATCGCGCTTAACGGCGGCGGCATCAATTTAGCGGCCGCGGAAACGGGGAGTCGATGGCTGCTCATCGCCAACGCCCTGCTTATTGTCATCTACCTCTGGCGGGCGTCGCGGCGGGAGGCGGTCGGCAAGCAGTCAGTGTTACAACAGATCAGCGGGGAAAGCGCCCCGGTCTTCTGGATAGGCGTGGTGCTGCTGGGTATCGTCATACCGCTGGCCATCGCGGCCTCGGGACTGATAACACATGTCCCGTCCAGCCTGCTCCTGACCGCCGTGACCTGCGAAATCGCCGGCGGGCTGGCCCTGCGTTACTGCGTTCTGAAAGCCGGCGCCTATAATCCGCTGGTAGCCAGGAGCTGCTAGCGATCAGCGGTCAGCTTACCATCAGGCATTATCTCCATAATAATAAAAGAGAATACGTACATGAGCGAAGAAAAGATCATCAAGACAACCTGTAAGAGCTGCCACGGCGGCTGCGGCGCCCTGGTGACCGTCCGCGACGGCAAGATCATCCACATCGAGGGCAACCCGGAAGCACCGACCAGGGGTACGATGTGCTCCAAGGGGCTTTCCAGCATCCAGCACGTCAACCATCCCGACCGTATCCTTTATCCCATGAAAAGGACAGGAAAAAGGGGGGAAGGGAAATGGCAGCGCATCAGCTGGGACGAAGCCCTCGGCACCATTACGTCTAAGATTAAAGAAAGCCAGGAAAAGTACGGGAAGTCGTCCATAGCGGTATCACAGGGGACAGGCCGCGGCTACAACGAATACACCCACCGCTTCGCCCGGTCCATTGGGACGGCCAACATCATCACACCCGGGTACATCTGCCACAGTCCAAGACTCGGCCTTTACGGGCTGGTCACGGGGTATGGCCGACTTTACTGCGACTATCACGGGTGGGGCGGCGAGTTCCCCAAGACGCAGATATCCTGGGCCAAGCAGCTTGAAATATCCAGCGCCGACGGCGAGATGGCCGTCTGGTACATGAACTCGCTGCGGCACGTGAAGAACCTCATCGTCATCGACCCGAGGGAAACGGCATTATCGTCGCGGGCCACACTGTGGCTCCAGATACGGCCGGGGACGGACGCCGCCCTGGCGCTCGGCATGATCAACGTAATTATCAACGAGGGGCTATGGGACAAGGAGTTCGTCGGGAACTGGACCCACGGCTTCGACAAGCTCAAGGAAAGGGTGCAGGAATACACCCCGGAACGCGTGGCTGACATCACCTGGCTCAAAGCCGACGATATCCGTAAAGCGGCGCGGCTCTTCGCCAAAGACACGCCCGGCTGCATACAAATCGGGAGCTCGCTGGAGCGGCAGGCGAACTGCGGCCAGACGCTGCGGGCCATCATCTGTCTCCTGGGAGTGACGGGGAACATCGAGAGGCCGGGCAGCATGATGGCCTGGATGCCCCCGGAGACCGGCCAGCGGGAGGACTTCTTCAACGAGATACCCATCACCGAAGAGATGCGGCAGGGCATCGTGGGGGCGGACAAGTTCAAGATGGGCGCGGCGCGGACCGCCCACTCCGATACGGTCATCAAGCAGCTGCTCAGCGGCAATTCGGTGGTCAAGGTATGGCTCAGCGTGGGCGGGCAGCAGATACTGCACCTGGCCAACACCAAGGAGGTGGTGCCGGCGCTGCTGAACCTGGAGTTCCTCGTGCACGTAGACCAGTTCATGGGGCCGATGGCGGAGCACGCCGATATCGTCCTGCCGGCGGCGCACTGGCTGGAAATCGACGATATTTTCGATATGCACCCGCGCTTCATGATCGAGGCGCATAATAAAGTGGTCGAACCGCCCGGCGAGGCCAGGCAGGATAGCTGGATATTCAACGAGCTCGGCAAGCGGCTGGCGCCGCAATACTGGTTCGAGAACGTCGAAAAGATGCTGGACTACCAGCTGCGCAAGGCCAACCTGACCTGGAAAGAGTTCAGCAAGATGGTGGTCCTGGCCAGGATGGGCAAGGACCAGCTCTATTATAAATACAAGACCGACTACTGGAGAAAAGGCGGCGGCTTCCCGACGGCGACCGGCAAGATGGAGCTCTATTCCGTGGCGCTGGAGAAGCTCGGCTACGACCCCCTGCCTTATTTCAAGGAGCCGGGGGAAAGCCCCATTTCCACCCCGGAGCTGGCTAAAACATTCCCGCTGGTGTTATCGACGGGGTACAGGCAGCCGTTCTACTTCCTATCGCAGTACCGGAATATACCGTGGCTGCGGAGCTTCCAGAAAGACCCGGTGATGCAGATACACCCCGAGACGGCGAAGAAATACGGCATCGAGGACGGGGACTGGGCCTGGATAGAGTCGCCGCGGGGCAGGATAAAGCAGAAGGCGCGGCTGTTCCCGGGGATACACCCGAGCGTGGTGATGGCCACGGCCAACTGTTTTTACCCGGAGGACCCGGCGCCGCTGCACGGGCTGATGAAGTCCAACCCCAACGTGCTGACGGACAATAACTACTGCGATCCGATGTACGGGTCGCCGGACCTGACGGCGCTGCTGTGCAAGGTTTACAGGGCCGAGGACGGGAAGTA
>DAIQQC010000023.1:14837-22558 GCA_036787005.1 Dehalococcoidales bacterium
TAGCTAACGAGCCGATTTTCGTAGCTGTTATTCGTTTCCAACTTTATGTCCGGTTAGCTTCGGGGTTGAGGCATTCGTTTCCAACTTTATGACAAGCAAGTTATCTTATTCAGTTGTTAAGATACTGGGGCCATCGATTTAAGTATACATAGGAAAGGGGATAAAGTGAAGGGGAATTTGTCACTTTCTTTTTCTTTACTCACCCCCTGACCCCCTCTCAAACAGCTGCTTTTCCAATCCGTTTTTATTCGTGTTTGAGAGGGGGAAGTAACTTGAGAGGGGGCTGGCGCCCCCTCTCGCTGACGCACTCCCCTTAAAAGGCGGATTCTTCGATACGCTCAGAATGACGGGGCGTTTTAAAGAGGGGTGAAGCGGGCGAAAATCTCCCTCCTGTCCCTCTTTACAACGAGGGACGCCAATACCCGGAAAGGGAGTATTTAGAGGGGCTAACGCCCCTCTTTTTTATCTTCCCCCCTTCCTTTGACAAAGGAAGGGGGGACACAGGGGGGATGGTTTGACCTATTCAAACATAATAACGTTGCGGAGGGCTTTGCCCTTTTCCACTTCGTCTATCGCTTCGTTGATTTTTTCCAGCGGGAAGCGGTGGGTGATAAGCTCGTCCAGCTTGAGGATGCCGGCTTTATAAAGCCTCACCAGCCGGGTAACATCCGTCTGGAGCTGGGTCGAGCCCATATAGCTGCCGGTCAGCATGCGCTCGTCCTTGATGAAGATAAAAGGCGGCAACTGGAGCGTGTCCATCATCCTGGGGAGACCGACAATGACCGTCATGCCGCCCGGCCCGGTCATGAACACCGCCTGGTTGATGGCGGCCACGCTGCCCACGGTCACGAAGGCGAAGTCGGCGCCGCCACCGGTTAAAGCCTGTATCTCTTTCACACAGTCGACTTTAGAGCTATTGACGGTATGAGTGGCGCCGAACTTCCCGGCGGCCTTGAGCTTGGTATCCACGATATCCACGGCGATGACCGGATAAGCCCCGGAAAGGGCGGCGCCCTGCACAGCGGCGAGCCCCACGCCGCCACAGCCGATGATGACACAGCTGCTCATGATGGGGACCTTGGCCCGGTTGACCACCGCCCCGAAGCCGGTGGTGAACCCGCAGGCGAGCAGCGAAGCGCTGTCCAGGGGCATATCGTCCGGGATTTTCACCAGCTGCGATTCGTGTACGATATTGTATTCGGCGAAGCTGCCGATGCGGAAAGGCTGGGTCAGGGGCTGGCCTTTTTTGTTATGCATACGGGCTTCATGCGCCAGCGGCCAGACGGCATTACACATGTGGCTGCGGCCGGTCAGGCAGTACTTGCACTTGCCGCAGTTGGCCAGTAAAGAAATCACCACGCGGTCGCCGGGCTTAAAGCCGGTGACGCCTTTGCCCGTCTCTTCAACGTAGCCGGCCGACTCGTGCCCGCCGACCAAGGGCGGCTTGAAGGGCAGGTCGCCCCGGAACATGTGTATATCGCTATGGCAGACGGCGGTGGCTGCCAGTTTTACTTTCACCTCGCCGGCTTTCGGCGGGTCGATAGTAACGTCCTCGACGACCAGCGGCTTGTTGATTTCATAGCAGACTGCGGCTTTCATATTGACCTCCCCGGAGAATAATAAATTGCACCACCAGTTTATTTTGTAGAAAGGGGAAAGTCAAATATATTTATTGCTCACCCCCTGGCCCCTCTCAAAACAGTGTTGTCTCTTTATTCGGGATATTCCTTGTTTGAAAGGGGGAAGTCACCTGAGAGGGGGCTCCGCCCCCTCTCTTCTTCACTCCCCTCTCCAGCAAAAGAATGATGGTTTTTCCCCGATGTATCCTGCTGGAGAGGGGATAAAGGGGTGAGGCTCCCGATAACGCCATAAGAGTAAAAAAATAAAATCGGGAGGATAATGCGTTGACAAATGAGCGCCGGGGTAACTATCATGAGTCTGTAACAGTCAGCGAAAGGAGTCGACAGCATGGCCAAGGCAAGGATCATCAATATCGTGACAACGGAGTGCCCCCCGGAGATGGACGCCAAGTTCAACAAGTGGTATAACGAAGTGCATATCCCGATGCTGATGAAATACAAAGGCATCAAGAAGGTAACGCGCTACAAGGCGGTGGAAGCGCCGGGCGCCACGCCGAAATACATCGCCGTCTACGAATACGATTCCAAAGAAGACATGGCCGGCCTGCACAACAGTCCGGCATTCCAGGCCGTCCGGGAAGAGATGGAACAGACGCGGAAGAGCCTGACGTTCGACCTTAAGGGGGCGATGGGCTGCGAGCCGCTGAAGACCTGGGAACAATAACAGGGAAAAAATCAAAGTGGATGAAGCGGGCGGAAACGAGATAAAAGCGGCGGAAAAACCACAGCCGCGCTGGCTGGACTCCGCGGTGACGTTTAGAAAATGCACCGCGCTGAAAGTATCGTTTATCCTGCTGGGGCTGGGCGACCTGCTGCTGACAATCCTGGCGATGTACCTCGGCATCTGGGAACTGAACCCGCTGGTGAGGTTCCTGGTCCAAATCCCGGTATTGCTGGTACTGATCAAGGTGGTGATACCGGTGGCGGTGGCCTGGATCATGCCGGGGCGGCTGCTGATACCCTCGATAGCGCTGCTGGGATTCGCGGTGATCTGGAATATCAGGGAGATCTGCGTTTTCTGGTTCTAGAGTTTACCGCGTCCCGGTGCGCGCCAGCGCCTCTTCCTTGTGATAAAGACCGCCCATCGTTTCCAGGTACAGCCTGGCGGCGCTGACCCTCAGGTGCTTGGTGTTGTACTCGGGGTCGGTCTTCAGCTTGCTGTACATAGAGTTCAGGTGGTGCTCGACGGTCTTGATATCAATGAAAAGCGTAGCGGCGATGGCCGAGTTGGTATAACCGCGCGCCAGCAGGCCGAGGATCTCCAGCTCGCGGGTGGTAAGCTGCTTGAGGAAGGGGCAGTCCGGCTTGCCGGCGAACATATAAGTGGCTAAAGGCGGGTCGAGGATGACCTGTCCCTGGCTGACCGCCATGACGGTCCGGCAAAGCTGGTCGACGGTGTCCAGCGACTGTTTTAGAAATAGCGCCATGCCGCTCTCGCCGCGGATGGCCAGGCGGCGCAACAGCTCGATGTCCTGGGAGCTGTAAAAGATAATCAAAATCACGATGCCCATGAGGGGATGGGCGGCCCTGATGCGCTCCAGCTCTTCGATAATACCGGCGTCGAGCTTCTTTACGCTCAGCAGCAGGACCTGCGGCCGGAGCTCGGCGACGGCCTGCATCATCACACCGGAATCGCAGTTTTCCGAGATCTGCAGCACCTCGATATCACCCCGGCCGGCCAGGCCGCGGCGGTAGACCTCGCGGTAGATCTCCTGCTCCTCGACGACATAAAGACTGATGGTTTCCGATTTTGTCTGGCTCATTTTTTTACCTTCCGACCGACTACTTGTGGCGGTCACCCATCATCACTTTTCCTCACTTATCCCCCCAACGGCAACATTACGATTGTAGCCCACATATATAAAGAGAATAATAAAGATTTATAAATTTACCATTAAATATTCATTAATAATTCATTACGTTTTGCCACCTGGCAAATAATGTCCGGGCCCGTTCCCGAAGGCCGTCACGCGTCAAGCCCCGTTTACCATACAGGCTGACCCCCAATTTCCCTCAGGGTATACCTTACTTTATTCCTATAGCAGATACCCAGCGAATATCAGGAAAATGGAATAGCAAGACTAGGGCTAGGCCTGTCGCAGGGGGGAAGCGGCGGGGTTACAGTAAACGTGTAGCCGGGAAAGGGCGTAAATGGGCGTTAGATTTTACAAGAAAAGACCCGATGAGGACAGCCGACCGGCGGAGACGGGCGCGGAAATGAAATGTCTCTACGAAATCGGCCGGGCAGCCGGAGAGAACCGGAACGTCGAAGAATTTATAGCTAAAGCGACCGGGCTGGTTCGCGAAGCCATGCCTTCGCCGCCGCAATCCGCTGTCCGGATAACACTGCGCGGGCGCGTTTACGAAAGCCCGGGCTTCCAGGCGTACGCGTATCACATCGCGGAAGAGCTGGCGTCCGGCGGCGAAACGATCGGCCGCGTGGAGATATACTCCGGGCAGGACGGCCTCTGCTTAAAAGAAGGCAACTATCCAGTCAAGGCTCTCGCCGGGACAATCGGGAGCGCGGTCCGGCGCATCGAACTGGAGCAGGTGCAGGAGAAGCTCATCCGCGCCGAGAGGCTGGCGGCCGTTGGCGAACTGGCTTCCGGGGTGGGGCACGAGCTGCGCAATCCGCTCAATGTCATCAGGAACTGTGCCTACCTGCTCAAGATGACCCTGTCCGAGAAAAACGACGCCGAGGCCATCAAGACCGTCGCCGTGCTGGATAAGCAGGTGGACGCGGCCAACCGGATCATTACCGACCTGCTGGACTTTACCCGCATCACGCCGCCTTCGCCGGTGCGCGTCGACCTCAAGACCCTGATCAACGAGTGCCTGAACTGGATAACGGTGCCGTCGCAGGTCAACGTCAGGGCCAATCTCAACGGTGTGGCGCCGATAAGGACCGACCCCGAGCAGATCAGCCGCGTCTTCACCAACATCATCTCGAACGCCCTCCAGGCCATGAACACCCGCGGCGGAGAGCTGGATATAGAAACGGGAGAGGACGCCGGCTATACCTGGATCAGGTTTCGCGATACCGGCTGTGGCATCGCCACCGCGAACATGGAACGTATCTTCGAGCCGCTTTTCACCACCAAGCACAAGGGCATCGGCCTCGGGCTGGCCATCTCCAGGAGGCTGGTCGAGGAGAACGGCGGCAGGATAGAAGTAGAGAGCCGGGAGGGCGAGGGGGCGACTTTCACCGTGAGACTACCGCTGGAAAAAAGGAGCTAGATTGCGATGAACGACGAACTGAGGATTCTCATTGCCGATGATAACGAAGACCTCCTGGAGACATTTGCCATGATCTTTACGCGGCGCGGATTCTTCGTAGAGACGGCCAGGAACGGCCTCTCGGCGGTAGAAAAGTACAGGAAACACCGCTACGATGTGGCGTTGATGGACATTACGATGCCCGGGATAAACGGCGTGGAAGCGTCCCGCAAAATCAAGGAGATAGACCCCGAAGCCATCATAATTTTGATGACCGGCTACTCCGACGCAGCGCTGCTGCGGCTGGCCCGTGACGAGGGCAGGCACCACATCGTCAACAAACCGGTAAAAATCGAGCAGCTGATCGAGCTGATCGCCGAAGCCGCCGGTGACCAGCCGTTACTGGTGGTCGACAACGATGACGCTCAAATACACGAGAGGACGGAAACGACCATCGTCGTCAAGAGGAAAGACGAACAGCGGCAGCGGGTCAGATAAACGATGAATAACGAAGCGAGCATACTGGTAGTCGACGACGACCCCGATTTCCTGGTAATCATCAAGCTCATCCTGGAACAGAAGGGGTACAAAGTCGGCGCGGCCGCCTCGGCCAGCGAAGCCACGGCCCGGCTCAAGGAGCAACCGTATAACGTCGCCGTGCTGGACATCAGCCTGCCCGACGCGGACGGCACCGAGCTGCTGGGCGGAATCCTCAAGGCATACCCGGACATCATCGCCATCATGCTTACAGGCCACGCCTCGGTGCAGAACGCCGTGAAGTCGCTGAACCGGGGCGCGTTCGCCTACCTGGAAAAGCCGCTGGACACGGCCGGCCTGCTGGCGGTCATCGAGCGGGGGCTGGAAAAGCAGCGGCTGGTCATCGAGAACCGGCAGCTCATGGAGGAGCTGGAAAGGCGTAACCACATCACCAACACCCTCCTGAACGTGGCGCAGGCGGCCGGGCAGTCGCTCGACATGATTAAAATACTGGACGCCGCCCTGGAGCGGGTCGCCCAGTGCACCGGGCTGGAAGCCAGCTATATTTATCTCAACAAGAACGGCCACCTGGTCTTAAAGGCACATCACGGCCTGACGCGGCGCCTGCTCGAAGCCATGCCGAAAGAAATCGGGCATGACAGCGGCACCATAGGACGCATTTTCCGGCAGGGAAAGCCCGAGGTCTTCGAGGGTCTTGATAACAACAGCCCGCCGGAACTCGCCCATCTCGGAGCAGGCGGGTTCCAATCGTTCGCCGGGGTAAACATGACGCTCATGGGCGAGAGCATCGGCGTGCTGGGGGCGGCGACCAGCTTCCCCCGCTATTTCAGCGATAACAACATCGAATTACTTAAAGGCATCGCCCGCGAGATCACCATCGCCGTGCGCAACGCCCAACTCTACGAAGAAGCCTCCAGCGCCAAAGCCCTCCGCGAGCTGGACACGATGCGCACCGAGTTCCTGGCCAATGTATCGCACGAGTTGCGCACGCCGCTGTCCGTGATCAAGGGCTCCGCTAACAGCCTTCTCCAGCCGGACGTGATCTTCGACGAGCAGACGCGGCGCGAATTCCTGACGTCGATCGACCGCGACGCCGACACGCTCACCCGCATGGTAGACGACCTGCTGATGATATCGCGGCTGGAAGCGGAGGCGCTGGAAGTCCAGAAAAAACCCTACCGGCTGATCGAGGTCATCGCCGGCATCAAGGACCGCCTGGACAATATCGCCCCGAGACACCACCTGCGCCTGGTCATACCCACCGGCCTGCCCGTGGCGGCCATGGACGAGACCCGCATCGGGGAAGTACTCACCAACCTGGTAGAGAACGCGGTGAAATTCTCCGAGGACAATACTACGATAACTATCGAGGCCAAAGCCGGCGATAAAGAAATAACCGTCAGTGTGGCCGACGAGGGCATCGGCATCCCGGCCGAGCTGCACCAGAAAATATTCGAGCGGTTCTTCCAGGGGGAAGGCCGCAAGGCCGGAAGACGCAAAGGCACCGGGCTGGGACTGGCCATCTGCAAGGGGATCATCGAGGCCCACGGCGGAAGGATCTGGGTGGAGAGCCAGCCGGGGCGGGGCGCCAGGTTCAGCTTCACGCTGCCGGCGGTATAAAGGGGGACAGCTATGGACAAGAAACGGATATTGATCGTCGATGACGATCCGGCAATATTAAGGCTGCTCGGCGCCAACCTCAAGGCGCGCGGGTACGAGATCGTGACGGCCACTAACGGCGAGGAATCGCTTGAGGAACTGCAGAACGAGCTCATCGACCTGATCATACTGGACCTGATGATGCCCAAGGTTGACGGCGTCGAGGTCTGCCGCCGCATCCGGCAATGGTCGGACGTCCCGATAATTATACTCAGCGCCCGCGGCGATGAAAAGGACAAGGTCAGGTGCCTGGAGCTCGGCGCAGACGATTACCTCACCAAGCCGTTCGGCATCGCCGAGCTGATGGCGAGGATAAAGACGGCCTTCCGACACCGCGGCGACCCGGCGGTAGCGCCGGCCCAGGCCAACTTCGTCTGCGACCAGCTGGAAATCAACTACGCCAAGCGGCGGGTCACGGTGGGGGGCAAAGAGGTATCGCTGACCCCTACCGAATACGCCATGCTGCAGCACCTGGCGGTGAACTCGGATAAAGTCCTGACCCACAGCATGTTATTGCAGAGCGTCTGGGGCAACGAATATTCTTCCGAGAAGGAATACCTCAGGGTGTTCGTCGGCAGGCTGCGGCGCAAGCTGGAACCCGACCCGAAGAATCCCCGCTATATCCAGACCATCCCCGGGGTGGGCTACCACCTGACGACGGTGAAGTAACTCTATAAATTGTCTTCCTCCTCCTAAGTCCCCCTCTCC
>DAIQQC010000079.1:0-3373 GCA_036787005.1 Dehalococcoidales bacterium
GCCAGTTCCTCCATGCCTCCCGCCTCGGCTTTAACCTCCCCTCCACCGGCAAATATGTCGAGTTCACCTCCCCCCTCCCCCCCGATTTAGAAAAAGCCCTTGAAGAGATAGGGTAGTCTTCCCTCATGACTTGCACCATCGCGATATATCGCGTTATAATTTATACTGTCACCTAAACTCTACGCTGAAAGGAACCATATGCAATACCGCAGATTCGGCAAGCTCGATTGGCAGGTCTCGGCGTTGGGCTTCGGCGCCATGCGCCTGCCTGTCATCGGTGAAGACCAGGCGAATATCAACGAGCCGGAAGCCATCAAGATGATTCGCTACGCCATCGATGGTGGCGTTAATTACGTGGATTCCGCCTACCCCTATCATATGGGACGGAGCGAGGTAACGGTCGGTAAGGCCCTCAAGGACGGCTATCGCCAAAAGGTGAAAATGGCTACCAAACTCCCCGCCCGCATGGTGGAGAAGGCTGAGGACTTCGGCCGTATTCTGGGCGAACAGCTCCGGCGTCTTGACATCGATATGGTCGATTTTTATCTGCTGCACGGGTTGAACAAAGAAAGCTGGACTAAGGTGCGCGACCTCGGCGTGCTCAAGTGGGCGGAAAAACAGATGGCCGCGGGCAAGATCGGCCGCCTTGGCTTTTCCTTCCATGATAGCTACGAAAGCTTTAAAGAAATCATTGATTCCTACGATAGTTGGGTGCTCTCCCAGGTGCAGTACAACTATATGGACGTGAACGAGCAGGCGGGCCGCCGCGGCGTCGAGTATGCCGCCTCTAAGGGCCTGGCCGTGGTCGTTATGGAGCCCCTCCGTGGCGGCCGCCTCGCTAAGGACCCGCCTCCTGAGCCGGTGGCGGACGTTATCGCTTCTGCCCGGCGTAAGCTGACCCATATCGAGTGGGCTTTACACTGGGTCTGGAGTCAACCGGAAATATCGGTGGCTTTGTCCGGCATGACCACGATGCCGCAGGTGGTGGATAACATTAAGATTGCCTCTAAGTCCCGCCCCGGCTTCTTTACTCCCTCCGACCTCAAGGTCATCGCCAGGATTAAGGCGGCCTACAAAAGCCTTAGCCCCATCCCGTGTTCTAACTGCCGGTATTGCCAGCCCTGCCCTAATAAGGTGGAGATCCCCCGCGTCTTTCAGATCTATAACGATGCCGTCATGTACGGCGATATTAAGTCGGGGCAGTTCGCCTACAATGGGCCTTTTATCCCGCATGACCAGCGCGCCGATAAGTGCCTTGAGTGCGGCGAGTGTCTGGCCAAGTGCCCGCAGAGCATCGATATCCCCGAATGGCTCAAGAAGGTCCATGCCGCGCTTTACGTGCCGATGCCCCCCGGCCCTCCCGGCGGCTTTACCCGCCCTCCCGGACCCCCCAAAAAAGAATAGCACATGCCTGCCCTGAGCCTATCGAAGGGTCATTGCGCGGCAATCTCACCGTGCCGTCATTCCAGCGAAGGCTGAAATCCACTCCCCGGCTCCCCTTTTCTTGGATGTTGACTTATGGTGGTAGAATTAAAGGTAAATATAAACAAGTTAAACAAAAGGAGTAGTCAGATGCCTGCAAAGCCCATTGTTATAAAATTTTTTGCTCCTGTGATTGATGTTACAATAAACTCACTTATGACTGCTATTGAACACTACATGAAACAAGGATCAACGCAATTTACTATTCTTGTATCATCTCCCGGTGGAAGCGTTATGCATGGTTTGTCTGCGTACAACTACTTAAAAGGTTTACCCGTGGATATAATAACTCACAATTTTGGTAGCGTTGATTCTATCGGTGTCATTTTATTCTGTGGCGGTAGAAAAAGACTATCTGTTCCTCAAGCAAGATTTTTGTTACATGGTGTAAGTATGGGTTTTAATAATGAGCGTTTAGAAGAGAAACCGCTTGAAGAAAGGCTGAAGAGCCTAAGAATTGACATGGAGAATATAGCCAAAGTAATTGCAGCAAATACTGGAAAGACGATTAAAGAAGTTACTGAAGCAATGTTGGAAAGAACAACTTTAAATCCCGAGGAAGCTAAAGCCTGGGGATTAGTTCATGATATTAAAGTTGAATTATTCGAAGCTGGCTCGGAATTAATATCTATACCATATCAACAACCTCAGCAAACAAAAGCTTCAGCCGAACAAGGGTTTTCATAAATCAGATTGCTCGGCGAAAAAAACCAAAACCCCCCTCCCTTCATCGAATCGGGGTAGGGGGTGAGGTAAGTTTTTACTTTTAACCTGTGGCTTTAACCTTTGAGCTTTGACTTTTCAGTTTAGTCCTACCTGTGCAGCCACTTCCTGAACACATGCCGGCTCAGAAACGGCATCACTATCCACGTTAGTATCCCCACCAGCAGGAATGCCACCAGAAAGCCCTCCAGGTAAAAATTCATGCCCGGAAACATCCATTTCAACAGCCGCAGGATGCCTATCGATAACGCGAACACCGCCAGGAACGTCACCACCGCCATCTTCCACGGCTTCGGCACCTCCAGCTGCGGGCAGTCCGGTATGCTGAACCACGTCTCCAGCCCCGTCGCCTCCTGCCGCACCCTCCGCGAGAACGCGTCCGCCTCGTGCGATAGCTTCTGCCTCGTGTACGACGTCTCCCACTGGTGCATCGTCTTCTCGTCCTGGAAATACATCACCACGTGCCTCAGTCCCGACTTCCCCGGCTCCGGTACCAGCATCGTTACCCCCACCAGCCCCGGCGATTCCGTGGCCGCCCCCACCAGCCGCCGCGCCCAGTCCTCGTATTCCTTGTCCTTGCCCGGAAACACCGTCCGGCTCACCACCACCGTCACTCCCTTTTTCCCCGCTACGATTCTGTCGATTTCGCTCTCGATCGCCATGCGCTCACCTCCCGCCGTTCCCGCGGCATTTTAAAAGGACTTTACCTAATTATAAGCCCTCTGCCCTAAAAACAAAATTACTGGCCTGGCTGATTTCCGGAAGCACCCCTCTCCCCTTGTGGGAGAGGGAAAATAAAGCCCGGAGTAAACTGATAGGGTGAGGGTTGACATCATTTGCCTTCAATCTAGTGGACAGGGGTAACTGGTCACTAGTAACTAGTAACTAGCAACTAATATCTCACCGCTACCGTTTATGGTAAAATAAATACGTATGTCAGCCCCCGTTCGAGTTCGCTTTGCCCCCAGCCCCACCGGCTCGCTGCATGTCGGCGGTGCGCGCACGGCCCTCTTTAACTACCTTTTCGCCCGCCATAACGGCGGCGTCTTTATCCTCCGTGTCGAGGACACCGACCGGTCCCGTTTTGTGGAAGGGTCGGTGAAGGACCACACGGAAGGCCTGAAGTGGCTCGGTCTCGACTGGGATGAAGGCCCGGACGTCGGCGGCG
>DAIQQC010000079.1:3473-7145 GCA_036787005.1 Dehalococcoidales bacterium
ACGGGCTTTACCGACGCCATCTACGGCGATATCGTCTTTGAAAACCGTTCTATCGACGATTTCGTGATGCTGAAGTCGGACGGCTTCCCCACCTATCACCTGGCCAACGTCGTTGACGACCACGCTATGAAAATTTCGCACGTTATCCGCGCTGAAGAGTGGCTTTCCTCTACCCCCCGCCACCTGTTGATGTATCAGGCGTTAGGCTTCGAACCGCCCCTCTATGCCCACGTGCCGGACGTCCTCGGTTCCGACCGCCGCAAGTTGAGCAAGCGTCACGGCGACGTCGCCCTGTCGATGTACCGCGAGAAGGGCTACCTGCCGGAGACGATGTTCAATTTCCTGTCCCTCCTCGGCTGGTCGCTCGACGATAAGACCGATGTGATGACACGTCAGCAGGTCATCGATGCCTTTTCGCTGGACCGTGTCAGCAAGACGGGCGGTATCTTTAATGTCGAGAAGCTCGACTGGATGAACGGCGTTTATATCCGTGGCCTGTCTCTCGACGATCTCACCCGCCGGGCACTGCCTTTCCTGGAGAAAGCCCTGGAACGTAAACTGGACCCCGACTTCGTTCTTCGCGTCATGCCACTCGTTCAGGAGCGGGCGAAGACGCTGACCGAGCTCCCGGCTTTGACCCGCTTTTTCTTCGTCGATGAGCTCAACTTCGACCCCAACCTGCTGGTAGCTAAGAACATGACGCCGGAATCCACCCTGCACGCCTTGGAGGTGTCGGCAGCGCGATTGCGTGCCCTCCCCGCCTTCGACGAGCCGTCTCTGGAGTTGCTCCTCCGTCCCCTCGCCGAAGAACTCGGCCTTAAAGCCGGCCAGCTTTTCTCCGTCCTGAGGACCGCTGTCACCGGCGAGGTCGCTACCCCGCCCCTTTTCCAGACCATGGTCGTGCTGGGCAAGGATCGCTGTATTAAGCGCATTAACACGGCTATCATTAATCTCCGCAAAATATCCTCTTAGGGGAGGGGTTGTGGTTGCTTTATCTGGCTGTACTGTCCTTGATTTGACCCGCGAAACAGGCGCGCTTTGCGTTAAGCTTCTGTCTGATATGGGCGCGGAAATCACCCGGATTGACCTTGATCAAGAGGGCCCGCAGCGACTCCTCGGATTAGTCTCCACCGCCGATGTCCTTATTGAAACATTCCCGCCGGGGTATCTATCGTCTCTAGGTCTGGGTTATCAAGAACTTGGCAAGCTAAATCCCCGCCTTGTCATGGCCTCCATCACCCCTTTCGGCCAGGACGGCCCTTACAAAAACTTTAAGGCCTCTGACCTTACCCTCCAGGCGCTCGGCGGCTGGATGTCCGTTACCGGCGAGCCTGGCGCCCCCCTTAAGCTTTACGGCGACCAGGCTTACCACGCCGCCTCGCTCTTTGCCGCTAACGGCATTCTTTTGGCGCTGTGGCACCGCCATGCTACCGGCCGGGGCCAATTCCTGGATATATCGGTCTTCGAGTCTGTCGCGGCTACCCTCGACCATGTCCTGCCGCGTTATTTTTACCAGGGGGTCGTCTCCCGCCGGCAGGGCAGTCTTCACTGGAATAACGCCTTCCGCGTTTTTAAATGTAAGGACGGCTATGCCTTGCTCTCACTTCACGCTTACTGGGACACTCTGGTCGAATGGCTGGCCTCCGAGGGCATGGCCGCTGACCTGGACGACGAGAAATACCTCGACCGCGCCTTTCGCGACCGCTGTGTCGACCATATTATCGCCGTGCTGGAAAAGTGGGCCTTGACCCATGCTGTCAACGAGCTCGTTCAAAAAGGCCAGCTGATGCATTTCCCCTGGGCGGAGGTGAAGGATGCCCGGTAGTAGCCCGATGACCCGCCGCAAGGCCTGGCTGATGGTCCTCTTTTCGCTTCTGGACGAGGCCATCCTGCTGGCCCTTGTTATCCTGGGCATCTGGTATTTTCACGTTAAAATCACCTGGCCGCTGGTCGTGGTCATCGGCCTGCTGGTGCTCGTCTTCGCCTTTATCATGCATAAAGCCATTATCCCCAGCCTGCTGCGTAAAAAGCTTACCGGCCTTGAGGGTATGATCGGCGCGGTCGGCAGGGTCACCGAACCGCTCGACCCGTCGGGAACGGTGATGATAAAAGGCGAATACTGGCAGGCCCGGTCGGCCGGGGGCGTTATCGGTGTCGAAGAAGATGTCGAGGTCGTGGGTATTACCGGCCTGACTTTAGAGGTCAGAAGGAAAACCCCATGAACCTTTACGGGCCCGGTTATCTGGCCTTGTATCGTTCCGGTGAGTTGGCGCGCCGCGTGCTTCGCCTCGAAGCCCGGCTGGCCGCCTGCGATATCTGCCCGCGTGAGTGCGGCGTTAACCGGCTCGCCGGTGAGGTCGGCTTTTGTGGTTCCGGCGCTCTCCCCTCGGTCTCTTCTTTCGCCACCCATCGCGGCGAGGAGCCCGTGCTTTCCGGCTCGCGCGGTTCCGGGACGATATTCTTTAGCCGCTGTAACCTGCGCTGCGTCTATTGCCAGAACTGCCAGATCAGCCAGCCCCCCGAAAATCAGAAACTTAATGCAACTGATACTCGCACGCTCGCCGGACACATGCTCTATCTGCAAAATGAGCTCCGTTGCCACAACATCAACCTGGTCACGCCTTCGCATCTGGTGCCGCAGATTTTACGCGCCGTGCTGGAGGCCGTCCCGCTCGGTCTCCGCCTGCCGCTGGTCTATAACACCTCCGGCTATGATTCGCTGGAAACGCTCCTTGAGCTCGATGGTGTTATCGATATATATCTGGCCGACCTGCGTTACTCTTCCGATGAGATGGGACTGAAATATTCCGGTGTTCCGGACTACGTGGAACACTCGCGGGCGGCCATTAAAGAGATGTACCGGCAGGTCGGCGGCCTCTCTTTAGATAGTGAGGGTATCGCCCGGAAGGGGCTCATCGTGCGCCATCTTATCCTTCCCGGCGGCATCGCCGGCAGCCGGGAGTCTTTAAGGTGGCTGGCCGATGAGGTCTCGCCCTCGGTTGCTATCAGCCTGATGTCCCAGTATTACCCCGCCCATTTCGCTGCCCGCTATAAAGAGTTGAACCGGAAAATAACTCTTCAGGAGTATGAGGAAGTAGTGCGGCTGGTGGAGAAGTTGGGCATCGAGAACGGCTGGATGCAGGAGCTTGATTCGGCGGAAACCTACCGGCCGGACTTTGCGGCGGAAGAACCGTTTCAGGAGAGGGGATAAAGCAGGGGAGACATGTGGTCTATTTCCTCTTGCGCTTGGTGAACCCGAAGGTTATCTTGAGACCGTTCAGCTTGTCTTTTTTGTTGACGTTCTCGATGAACGTTTTGAGGTCTCTGGTGGGTTTATCGGCTTTTTTGGCTTTAGCGGTCATAATGTATCGATTATAGCATAAAGGGTATGACTAAGCAACCGATTTTACATAATATACGCGTTCTCGACTTCACCTGGGTGCTGGCCGGGCCTTACGCGACCCGCCTTTTGGCCGACTTCGGCGCTGAGGTGATTAAGGTCCGGCCGCTGCTTTCCGTGGAAACCGATGATGAATTCTCCCGCGGCTATGACGCGACCTGGAACCGCAATAAGCTGGGCATTACTTTAAATCTGAATAAGCCCGGGGGAATAGCACTGGCCAAAAGGCTCGTCGGTATCTGCGACGTCATTGCCGAGAACTTCGCCCCGCG
>DAIQQC010000080.1:0-2559 GCA_036787005.1 Dehalococcoidales bacterium
CAAATCCCATCAAGTTCGGCACCGACGGCTGGCGGGCGATCATCGCGGAGGACTTTACCTTTGAGAACGTCCGCTACTGCGCCCAGGGCGTGGTCGACTATCTTAAAACCGCCGGACTGGCCAGCCGCGGCCTGGTCATCGGGTATGATACCCGCTTCGCTTCCGAGGACTTCGCCGCCGCCGCCGCGGAGGTAGTCGCCGCGAACGGCATAAAAGTTTTTCTCTCCCCCAAAGCTGCCCCCACTCCCGTCATCAGCTACGGCGTGCTGGCGCAAAAAGCCGGCGGCGCCATCATCATCACCGCCAGCCATAACCCCGGCAACTGGAACGGCTTTAAATACAAGGACGAGCACGGCTCCAGCGCCTCAGACGAAATCACGTCGAAAATAGTCGAGTTCATTTCTAAAGCTTACGATTCCGGCAAGGTCAACCGGATTGCGTTAGCCGAAACCAGGAAGCAGGGGCTGGTGGTGGCTACGGACCTCGACCCCGCTTACTTCGCGCAGATCGAGCGGCTTATCGGCCTGGATAAGCTCAGGCAAGCCGGGCTCAAGCTGGTCATTGACCCCATGTACGGCGCGGGCAGCGGCTATTTGATGAAAATGCTGAGTGGAGGCAACAACCTGCTCACCGAGATAAACGGCGAGAGTAACCCGCTTTTTCCGGGTCTGCGTCCGGAGCCAATCGTTCCCAATCTCGACAGGTTATCGGCCGCTGTTCTCAAGCAAAAGGCCGCCGCCGGGCTCGCTACCGACGGCGACGCCGACCGCATGGGCGTTATCGACGAGAAGGGTAATTTCATCACCCAGCTCCAGGTCTTCGCGCTGCTCTGCCTCTATCTGCTGGAAGTGCGCGGCGAACGCGGACCGATAATCAAGACCCTGACCACCACCAGCATGGCCTACCGGCTCGGCGAGATATTTAACGTGCCGGTGTACGAGACGGCGGTAGGGTTCAAGTACGTGGCGCCGCTGATGATGGAGAAGGACGCGCTGATAGGGGGAGAAGAAAGCGGGGGCTACGGCTTCCGCGGGCACGTCGCCGAGCGCGACGGCATCCTGGCCAGCCTCTATTTCCTCGACCTCATGGTGCGGACCGGCAAAAGCCCGTCGCAGCTCATCGACTATCTCTACTCTAAAGTAGGGCCGCATTACTATAAGCGTGTTGACATAAAGTTCGAGGAAACGGCACGAAAGTCAGTCATCCAGCGTGTACAAAGGTCTGTCAAGACTATCGACGGGGTAAAAGTGGTGAAACTCGATACTACCGACGGGTACCGGTTCATCCTCTCGGATAATACCTGGCTGCTCATCCGTTTCTCCGGCACCGAGCCCCTGTTGCGCGTCTATACCGAGACCGATTCCCCGGAGAGGGTGGAGCGGCTGCTCAAAATAGGGCGGGATATAGCGGGAGTCTAGCAGCCCTCTAGAAACAAGCGAAAGCTCGAAGGGGCGCAAATAATAATGCCCGAAGGGGCGTCTAAGAGGGGTGAAACCCCTCTTCTATCTCTTCCCCCTCCCTATAAAGGGAGGGGGATTAAGGGGTAGGTTGACCCCGGTCATTGGGAGGAGGTAAAGCTCGTGTCTAAAATTAATCTCGACGATCCCGGAGTTTATAAGAAATACGACCCGGAAGGCATGATAGAGCGAATCAAAGAGCTTCCCATGCAGTGTGAACAGGCCTGGCAGGCCGCCATGGATTTTAACCTGCCGCCCCATTACGCCAACGTCGACAAAGTGGTGATACTGGGTATGGGCGGGTCGGCCATCGGCGGCGACCTCGTCCGGAGCCTGGCACAGTCGGAGCTAAAGGTGCCGGTCATCGTCCACCGCGACTACGGCCTGCCGCTGTTCGTTGACGTGCGGACGCTGGTGATCGCCTCCAGCTATTCCGGCAATACCGAAGAGACGCTCTCGGCCTTCGAAGCCGCGCTGGGGGCCGGCTATAAAAAGCTGGTCATCACTACCGGCGGCCGGTTGCAGGAGCTGGCTAAAGCCGAGAACATCCCCGTTTTCAAGATTCAATATCAATCCCAGCCGCGCGCCGCCTTGGGCTTTAGCTTTCTCCCCGCCCTCTGCTTCATGCAGCGGCTGGGTTTTGTCGGCGACAAGTCGGCGGACGTAGCTGAGACGGTCCAGTTACTTGAGCAGATGTCTTCCCGCCTGGACGAGAAATCGCCGGTGAAGCGCAATCCCGCCAAGCAGCTCGCTCAGAGGCTTTACGGTCGGCTGCCGGTGATATTCGGCGCGGGGATTACCGCAGAGGTGGCGCACCGCTGGAAGACGCAGATTAACGAAAACTCCAACGCCTGGTGTTCTTACGAGGTCTTTCCGGAGCTCAACCATAACGCCACGGTGGGCTTTCCGCTGCCGAAGGAGATAGCGTCGAGAATAAGGGTCATTATGCTGAGGTCGCCAGACTATAGCGACCGCATCAAGCTCCGTTCCGAGGTCACCGGCGAGCTTCTCAAGCAGGCCGGGGTGGCTTATGAGACGGTGGACAGCGAGGGTAAAAGCCCGCTGGCGCAGATGATGGGCCTCATCATGATGGGCGACTTCG
>DAIQQC010000080.1:2659-7134 GCA_036787005.1 Dehalococcoidales bacterium
TCCGGCTGTGGTTGTGTACCTTGATGTGGACGAGCTCGTGCAGGAGAACGTAGTCGGAAAGTTCCTGGGGCAAAGCCACCAGCTTGATGTTGAGGCTGATATTCCCCCTGGCGGAACAGCTCCCCCACCTCGTCTTTTGATTTCTAATCGATACTTTACTAAACTTGAACCCATAGCGCTCGGCTAGGGCATGGAGCCGGGCGATTATCTGCCGCCTGGCTTTTGCCTTGTCAATCGAGAGAAACGCGTCGCTGAAGGTCTTCTTTTGTTGTTCGTATTCCCTGATACTGGCCAGGTGTTTCTTAAGCCATCGCCTTTTCGTGCGGACGAATTGTATCGCCGATTCTATGGTGGCGCGCCTGGGGATGGCGACTCTTACGCCGCGGCCGGGCCGGACGGTAATAAGGATCCGCCGGGCGCGGGCGCTGCGTTCGAACAATACCTTGCCGACGCCTTCGATGTAAATTATCTGAGCATCTGCCATCTATATATATTGTAGCGGGTTTGGCAGGGGAGGGGAAAGCTTTTTACGCTCACCCCCTGACCCCCTCTCAAACAAGATGAAAATCCATTAGGATAATAAAATCTGTTTGAGGGGGGATGAAGGGGGTGAGTATACACCGTCTCCTCTAGAGGCACAAACAAAAGCGCCCCGATGTAAATCGGGGCGCTTAGATGCTCTAAAGATAACTTACCGCTTGGTGTACTGCGGCGCCTTGCGGGCCCGCTTGAGTCCGGGCTTCTTCCGCTCCTTGGCGCGGGCGTCGCGCGTCAGTAACCCGTTCTGCCTCAGGATTGGCTTGAACCGCTCGTCGGCGCGGACCAGGGCGCGCGAAATGCCGTGTGAGATGGCGGCGCTCTGCCCGGTGACCCCGCCCCCCAGCACTTTGATTACCGCGTTGTACTTGCCTGACGTCTCCGTGGCCAGGAACGGCTGGTTGATAAGGCGCTGGTGCTCCAGGGATGGGAAACGCTTTTCCAGCGGACTGCCGTCGATGATGATTGCCCCGTTCCCCGCCATCAGCTTTACCTGCGCTGTGGCCGTCTTGCGGCGGCCTGTCCCGTGAAAATAACTCTGTTTGTCCATATCTGCCCGATCCTCTTATTCGGCTTTCTTCGCCTTTTTTGGTTTTTCTGTTTTTGGCTGCGGCATATTCGGATAGGCCGCGTCCGGGTACACTTGCAGCTTGCGGTACATCTGCGCGCCCAGCCGCGTGTGGGGGAGCATTCCCTTCACGGCGTACTCGATGGCGCGCGTCGGGAACCGCTGCATCATTTTTCCCAGCGTGATGCCCTTGAACCCGCCGGGGTAGTTGGAGTGCCGGTAATAGACTTTCTGCTCGGTCTTCTTGCCGGTCACGCGCACTTTGGCGGCGTTGATCACGACCACGAAGTCGCCGGTGTCCTGGTTAGGCGTGTACATCGGCTTGTGCTTGCCCATGAGCAGGTTGGCGATCTGGATGGAAAGCCTGCCCAGGGTCTTTTCGGCGGCGTCGATGATATGCCGCTTGCGCTTGATATCCGCCGGTCGGGCGGTATAGGTCTTCATGCTGCATCTCCCTCAAAGGTTACTGGGTAGTTCACCCGCTCCAGGCATAAGCCGGCGGCGGGCGCGGTCGGACCGGCCAGGCCGGGACTCCCGGTGGCCACAAGGTCGTAAAATTCTTCTACCGTCATCCTGCCCTGGCCAACTTTTATCAGGGCGCCGGCGGTGTTGCGCACCTGGTGGGGCAGGAAAGAGCTGGCGGTCATCGTAAAAATAATCATGTCGCCGTCCCTGACCACCTCCGCTTTAAAAACGTCCCGCACGGTGCGTTTCTGCTTGGCGGTCTCTTCGCTGGCGACGAACGAAGCGAAGTCGTGCCGGCCGACGAGCGCTTTACAGGCGCGGTTCATGTCTTCTATATTCAGCTCGCCTTCCACACGGTACGCATATTTCTGCCGTAACGGCGAGCGCGTTGGGCTGTTTAAAACAAAATAACAGTATTCACGGCTGTCAGCCCGGCGCCGGACATCGAAATCAGCCACGGCGCGGAATGCCTCTTTTACCGCGATGTCTTCGGGCAGGAAATGGTTCAGCCCGTTGACGAACTCATGCGGCGACAGGGACGCGCCGGTATCGAACGCAGCCACCTGACCGCGGGCGTGAACGCCGGCGTCGGTACGGCTGGCCATCTTGATCCTTGTCTCTTCTCCCGTTAACATTTTCAGCGCTTTCTCTATCTCCGCCTGGACGGTCGGCGCGTTCGCCTGGTACTGCGAGCCGTGATAATCCGTGCCGTCGTATTCCACCACTAAAATAATCCTGGCGCCCGAAGCCAAATGCCCCTTTTCCTCCAACTGGATCCCGGCTTTCGCCGGGATGACACGCTGCGTGTCACTTCACCAGCTCCAGCTGGACCATCGCGGCGTTATCCCCCAGGCGCGGCTCCAGCTTGACGATGCGCGTGTAGCCGCCCGGCCTTTCTTTGTAACGCGGCCCGAGCTCGGCGAATATTTTCTCGGTCACCTTGGTATCGGTGATGAAGGTCAGCGCCTGGCGGTAGGCGTGCAGGCCGCTTTTCTTGCCCAGGGTGATCATTTTCTCGGCCATGCCCCGCACTTCCTTGGCCTTGGCCTCGGTAGTGACTATTTTTTCGTGTTTCAGCAGGTCGGTGACCAGGTTCCGGTACATTGCCTGCCGGTGGCTCGAGTCCCGACTCAGCCTTCTGCCTGCGATGTTATGCCTCATATCAGTGGTTCTCCGTGCTTCCCTAATTATTCTTCGTTTTCGCTGTCTTCTTCCGCCGCGGCGGCTTTGGCCGCCTTGCGCCGGCTCTTCGGCTTGGGTTTGATTTCTTCTTCCTCGGCAGGGGCTGCTTCGGCCGGTTCCGGAGGAGCTTCTTCTTCCGTCTCGGATTTAGGGTTGAGCGAAAGTCCTATGGTTTTGAGCCGGTCCTCGATTTCCAGGTACGACTTCTGCCCGAAGTTGCGCAGCTTCATCAGCTCTTTGGGCCCCTTGGCGATGAGCTCGCCGACGGTAGTGATGTTGCTCCGCCGCAGGCAGTTCATGGTGCGCACCGAGAGGTCGAGCTGCTCGACCGGCATATTATATTTCTCGTCGGGTATGGAGAGGCGGATCAGCCGCTCCTCGGCCTTCATCTGGGAGATCCTGACGTACTCCACGAAGGGCGTGAATTGCTCGACCAGTATCTCGGCGGCCCGGCTCATCGCGTCCACCGGCGCCATGGTACCGTCCGTCCAGATGTCCAGCGTTAGCTTCTCACGGCTGGTCTCGCGCCCGAGGTGCGTCGGTTCGACGGTATAGTTGATTTTGCGTATCGGCGTGAAGATGGCGTCCACCGGTATCGTCCCGACCGGCGTGTTCTCGCTCGCCTCGGCGGCCCGGAAACCGGTCCCTATCTCCACGTCCAGCTCGATATACAGCCGCGACTTGGGGTTGGTGACGTTGATCAGGCAAAGATCCGGGTTGGTGATCTCAAAATCGGCCGAGGCCTTGATGTCCGAAGCGCGTATCGGCCCTTCCTTTTCCGTTTCCAGCACCAGCATGCCACCGCGGTCGGAGAGGGCCTTGAGCCTGAGCTCCTTGACGTTGAGCAGAAACTCCATGACGTCTTCCTTGGTATTGGGGATGACCGTGAACTCGTGCTGGACGCCTTCGATCCTCACCTGTGTCACCGCCGCCCCGGGGAGATAGCCGAGCAGGACGCGCCGCAGAGAATTGCCCAGGGTAATGCCGAACCCCTTCTCCAGTGGTTCAGCCGCAAACCGCCCGAAGTTTTCCGCTTGTTCGGTCATTTCTATTTTAGGGACTAATAGTCCAGCCAATGAACTACCTCCTTTGTTGATTACCGCGAGTAGTACTCGATAACCGCTTTGCCGTCGAACCTGGCATCGACCTGGTCCGGCGTGGGCAGGGAAATGACCTGCCCGGTCAGCGTCGTCCGGTCGAGGGTCAGCCAGTTCAGGACGGTCTTCGATTCTATAACCCCGGCCAGCTGTTTAAAGTATTCGGTCCTCTGGCTGCCTTCACGCCAGGTGATGGTATCGCCTTCCTTGACCAGTGAGGACGGGATGTTAGCCTTGAGCCCGTTCACGGTAATGTGCCCGTGCCGCACCAGCTGGCGCGCCTGGGGGCGCGAATCGGCGAAGCCCAGCCGGTAGATGACGTTGTCCAGCCGCCTCTCCAATAGCACCAGCAGGTTTTCACCGGTGATGCCCGTCTGCCGCTCCGCCTCGCGGAAGGTCTTCTTGAACTGCCTTTCCAGTGTGCCGTAGGTGTAGCGGGCCTTCTGCTTCTCGCGCAGCTGTAAAGCGCGGTCGGAGAACCGGCGCCGGCGGCGCGAGCTGCCGGCCAGTCCCGGCGCTTTAGGCCTCTTGTCCACGCCGCACTTGGGCGTGTAACAGCGGCCGCCCTTGAGGAAGAGCTTTTCGCCGCTGCGCCGGCATAATCTGCAAACTGCTCCAGTATATCT
>DAIQQC010000024.1:0-10681 GCA_036787005.1 Dehalococcoidales bacterium
GTCGAGACCAGCACCGGCAACATCTTCGCCGCCGGTACGCTGGACCTGGATTGTGTTGTCACCGCTACCTGTAATGATATGGCGAAGGTCACCATCAACGAAAATGTCAACGGGCTAAACGACAACGTAGTCTTTAACAACCTGGCGCCGGGAGACTCGGGCGTTATCACCTGGACATTGACCAATATTGGCACCATGCCCGGTAAGCTCGATGTGCTATACCAGGGGGTCAATGACTACGATGGTGTTAATCCTGATCCAGAGCTGGCAATCGAGCCCGGTGCTACAGCCACGACTCCAGGCGAACTGAACGACAATATGCACCTGTCAACCCGTTACTTTCTGAACGGGGTACAACAGCCTTATACCTGGGTGGGCTACATGTCTATCTGCACGCCTGCCTGGACTCATGCGGATAGCTTCCCTAAGGATCTGCCTGCTCTTTCAGTATATAAAGTGGAGTGGACCTGGTGGATTGACAACACAGTCGGTAACATTATTCAGGGTGATTCGTTCACGCTCAATTTCGCGATGTCCCTGGACCAGATACCCTAGCCAGTGAAATCTTTGCTCCCGTGGCTGAGTCTATTTCAGCCGCAATAGAAAAGACGGGACGCCTCGGTGATAATCGGGGCGCCCCCCCCGGTAATAAAAAAAGGAGAACCAATGAAAAACTTTATGAGAACCCACCGAATCTTGTTCCCAATACTCATCGCCCTCCTGGCCGTGATGCTGGTAGGTGGTACAGTCATGGCCCTTACTGGCTTCAGTACTGACATAACCGTTACCGGCACCGTCAACACGCTTTGGTCTTTAAGCGTGGTAACTGATGGCAGTACCGGATGTACGGCTACTAACAATACAGGTGGTAGCCCTTACCCATCTGGTACAGTCGTAAGCATCACAGCTACAGTTGGACCTGGTTACATCTTCACTGGATGGACTGTTCCCTCTGGAGCAGGTATCTTCGGTAACGCATCATATCTCTCTACTACCTTCACCACCGACTCAGCAGCTACGGTAGTGCAAGCCAACTTTATCCCTACAGTAGCATTTCCGCTATATACTGACCTGAACTGTACCCAGCTATTCAATGGAGTAATAGACCTTGGAACAGTTAACATCGTGGATGGTCAAACAGTTACTATTACCACGGTACTGTACTTCAAGGCTAATAAATCCAGATTAGTACCTGGTGGGTACGGTAGCGGTGACGTTAACCCCTACACCGTGTTCGTAACCGGTTACCCCGACATTGGTGGAAGTTATATGGTGGGTGAACCCTTCGGAAGCATGGCTTGGCATCCCTGCATGCTAACCATAAGTTTTCATGTTGGCGAGGGTGCGCCCAGCCCATTCAACTTCACAGTCACTGCCAAGGGAACAGATGACCTCTCGATAAACTAAGACACAGCTAACTTCTTGAGTGAGCAACTAAGCGACCAGCTTGGTTGCTCCCATGAGGAAGCTAACAGACGAGGCTAATGGAGGTAATTAACATGAATAAAGTTGAAAAACCAATAGATATCAAAAGTCGGATAGGAGCGGAACTATCAGCAGACTGCTAACGTGGCTCGTCTGGACGGTGCTGGCGGTAGTGATACTGGTCGTCTCGTTCGTCATCATCGCGGCGCAGAACGGCTGGGAGTTCGACGCCGTGCTCTCCGGCAGCATGGAGCCGGAGCTGGCGGTGGGGGGACTGGTCGTCATCAGGCCGGCGGACCCGCAGCAGCTTAATGTAGGGGACGTCATCTCCTTCAAGCTGCCGGGCATCGAAACGCCCATCTGCCACCGCGTCATCGATATCCAGGAGACCGAAAGCGGCCGCCTCTTTACGACCAGGGGCGACGCCAACGAGGAGGCCGACCTCAACCCCGTCCCGGCGGAAGCCGTCACCGGGAAAGAGGTCTTCTACCTGCCTTACGTGGGCAACCTGGCCCGTCTCTCCGAGTTCGGCCGGCAGAGGGTCAATATCCTGGGGAGGGGAGTGCCCGCAGCGGTGCTGGTCGTCCTGCCGCTGGGGCTGGCGTTCATCGGGCTGACGGTCAAAGACTTGCTGGGAGAGGTGCGCCACCCGCTGGAAAAAAAGAGAAAAGAAGCCCTGAAAAAGCGCCGGGAGAGATTTGCCAGGCTGAGGAAGGGATAATGGAGGACTTCGGCCTGATTGCTTTATGGCAACCGGCGATATAATATAGTCGCAAAGGGAGTGTTAATGACGGGAAACAGGGCCAAATACCTGCTCCTGGTCGTGATGGCCGTGGTGGTCGCCAGCGGTTCCATCAGGGCGGCCTATGCCTGCTATGTGCCCGGCTATCCCCCTCGTCCACCCGCTCAGTGCACGCGGCTCGACCTGAAACTATGCGACCAGGACGAACGCTGGGGCGACGGCGTCAGCGAGACCTGGATGGCCAGCGACATGGCCCCGGGCGACGAGTTCGCTTTCGACGGGTCCTTCGTCGGCCTGGCCGCGGAGTTCCCCCGTAAAGTTAATAAGGGGGCGATCGGGATTACCTGCCGGTACAACGCGTGGACGGTCGCACAGCCCGACAGGATGGCGAAGTATATGGTCATCACGGCTTGTACCTATCAATACACCCGCAACGGCCAGGAATGGGAGATCAACCTTCTCACGGGCATAGCGACCCGGGCTACGAACGGACACGGCTCCACGTCGTTCAGCCGGGACTGGCAGATCCAGGACGTGGACCGGGACGGAAGAATAACCTTCTCCGACCTTAAAAGAAGGCCACTAAGAGATCTCCCCTCATTGTCCGGCGATGAAGCCAGCTTTCAAATGAGCGTCCGGTTCGACCAGGCGGCCGGCAACGAGTTCCAGGCCGACACATTCACGCTGACGATGGTTTATACCCTTACCTGCGGCTAAGAGACGGAGGAAAGCCCTGGGTTCAGGTTGATTTATATTTTAGTTATTGTATACTGTTTAAGATGAAAATTACTCTGCTCGTCATCACCTTCGTCCTCCTCGCCGCGTCGCTCTTCGGCGTATTCCAGGTCTACCGTCTCCCTGTAGAGACATCCGTGACCGAGGAGGTCATTCTGGTTGATTACGAGCACCGGGGAGAGTTCGACTACCTCGTCTCGCTAAAGCCTTCACACCTTTACGGCCCCGAGCCTCAGGAGACGCCGGCTGCCCTCGACGTCTTGAAATACCCATCCGGGATGGTTGACCGTTTCAGCTTCAATTTCAACTACCGTTTCGTGCCCGAAGAGATGGCGGCCGCGGTAACCGCGCAGATCGAGGTCAAGGCGACGGTCAGAAGCCCGGGAGCCGCGGGCAGTGAAGAAATTATCCTCGTGCCCGAGACGCCGGAGACCGGGGATTTCGCGGTACCCTTCACGCTGGATATCAGCGATAGCGTTACCGACAATATTATCACCATTGGCGACAATGTCTCCGGCAGTGAAATAATCATAACCGCCTATGTTTACGCCGTCATCGAAACCGGGACGGGCCCGGTTTTCGAGAGCTTTACCCAGAGCCTGCCGCTGCGGGCCAACGGGCCGCTGATTGAAGTTGACGGCGACCTGACCCGCGCGATTGCCGGGTCCGGCGGCGGGCTGGACTACGAGCAGCAGGGCGGCTTCGACTACGAAGTCTATCTTCGAGCGGACTCGCCGTTTGGCGCGATAATCTTAAAGTCTCCGGCGGCTGCAGGTTCTACCGCTACGCCGACGCCGACCGCCGGTCCGGAAGACGTTATCCTGCTGAACCTCATCGACGGTATGAACGTCACCTTTACATATCACCTGGAGTCTGGCCAGCCCCTGAAAACGCGTGAGGAATCAGTGGTCGTGGAGGCCGTCCTGGAAAGCCCCGGACAATGGACGAAGACCATCGAGCTGATTCCCTTGACCACGAAAACCGGGGATTTCACCCTCAGCTTTCCGCTCGACCTTGAGCAGTTCTCCGGCCTCTTTGACGTCATCCAGCGGGAAACGGGCGCCGCGGCGCAGATACGCACTCTGGCCATCCGGGCAAGAGTGCACACCCTCGCCGGCACCGACGCCGGGACAATTGACTCCGACTTCGTCCACAGCATCGGCATGGACCTGGCGGCGGATACCCTTACCTGGAGTGATAACCTGACAAAGTCCGAGCCCGGGGCCATCACTATCACCCGGGTCGTAGCGCAGCCCGAGAAATACCTTTGGCTGTCCGTTTCACAGGCCAGGATATTCCTGCCGGCTATCGCCGGCATTTTTCTCGCGCTGTTAATTGCTGCCATAGTCTGGTACCTCCGCGAGGACCGGGGCGCACTGAACGCCGCGGAAAAGGAAGCCCGGCAGGCGCATAAAAAATACAAGGGCATAATCGTCGAGATAAGGCAATTGCCCGAGGTCAAGCCGGGCGAGACGGTCATTCTACTGAGGTCGCTGGACGACCTTATCCGGACGGCGGAGGGGCTCCTGAAGCCGGTCCTTCATAAAGCGGAAGGGTCGAGGCACGTCTACTGTGTCTTCGATTCCTCGACGCGATACGAATATCACCTGTCCTGAAAAACCAGGGACGCGCGCTATTTCTTCGGCATGCCGCCGGGCACATTGCCCTTGGCGTCCGGGCCGTCGAACTTATATTCCTTCCCGTTCATGGTCTTGGTGAAGATCGGCGTCTGCAATAGCGCCGTGAACAGGACGGGCCGGTTGATCACCCGGAAATCGAGCGGGCAATGGGTAAGGTTGGGCGGGATATAGATGACGGTCGGTTTATTGATGAGATACTTTTCCATCTCGTCCCCCAGGAAGAAGTCGATCTCCGCGTCGAAGCTGCTGAAGAAGTCCGCCGGGTCGTTCCCCAGGAAGATGAGATACTCGTCGGCGTCATGGGTATGGGGCTCGGTCTCCAGACGGACCGGCTTGACGAACAGCTGCCAGCCCATATTGACGCCGGCCCCCGGTATCTGCCGGGCTCCCCGGAAATACGCCGACGGTTTGGCGATGAACGGCAGGTTCATTTCCTCCCTGAAACCGGAAAACACGAACTGCTGGTATTTCTTCCTCGGCATTGTTTTGCTCTCCTTAAAAGCGATTTTCAGTTTCACAATCCGTTAGCAAGATGTTAGCAAATTCTTGATAAACAATCAATCAACCTGAGGACTAGTAGTTGCCGGCGTTATTAAGGAGATTCATTTCCACGCCGGATGCAGTAAAAAACGGTCCTTGATACTGTGCTGGTCTCCGGTGTCATTCGTGGTCTGGTTAGAATGAACCTGGTCAGAGATGCCACCGTTTCTGACGGTAAAGTTGATCGAATCGGCCTGGAACCGGCGAAACTGCGCGATGAAGGCCACATTGAACACCACACCTTTGAGAATGTAATACTTTTGTGTAAAAATTGACCGGCGTCATCATTAAGCAATAAAATGGGCTGGTCCATAATATCGTTACGGAGGTAATCGCGTGCCGACAATCAGCGACTATAATCGTTATGGCGAAGAACTGGAAACATCCTTGAAACTAAAAACATCTCCCATCGCCGTGAAAATGCTGGAGAAAGAGAGCGATATTCCCAAAGGAGCCATCCGGCCGAAGAAAGACCGCGGCTATCACCTTGCCCAGTGCCAGGCGTTCGCCATGACACGCCGGCAGGGAATGACGATAGCCATGTTGAAAGAGGACAACTGGTGCTGGGCCCCGCTGCTGGCTTACGGGTTGGTGGCAGACCCGCATCACCCTATTGTGGATGCCCTTACTTCTTTCCCCCGTTTTGAGCACGGGAAATATATCGGCATCGTGACCGCGCCGCTAAAATCGGCCGATTTTGAGCCGGATATGGTCCTTATCTACTCCAATACCGCTCAATTAAGAGACATGATCAGCGTCGTAAAGTTCCAGGATAAAACCACGGTGAAGTCCGAGTTCGATCCCATCGATTCCTGCGTCTATTCCGTGGTACCGGTAATCACGGGCGGCCAGTACCGGATAACCCTGCCTGACCCCGGCGAATATTCCCGCGCCATGGCCGGAGAGGATGAAATCATCTTTTCCGTGCCGAAGGACAAGCTGGAGATGCTGGCACAGGGGGTAAAGCGAAGCGCGGAGATGAAGCGGAACAGCGACGACTGGTCTCATCTGTTACTCAGGCCTGACTTCCCCCGCCCCGATTTCTACAAGGAATTGTATAAAAAGTGGGGGTTGGATGTAGAGGAGTAAAACATAACCGGATACCGCGTCCGGATTGACGGTATTAGCTAGCAAAGCGTTAGCAAAACCTAAAAAGAAACCCCCTGCCTCGCCGGAATAGCTTCAAAACAGGGGGTTATTGTTGCATTGGTAGCGCATACGGGATTCGAACCCGTGATCTCGTCCTTGAGAGGGACGCGTCCTAGGCCGCTAGACGAATGCGCCGTGCCATTGTCATTATCGTCTTTTTTTGCCCGCTCCGTCAAGGTCGGCAACGGCCGGTCAGCAGGGGTAAATTCCATAATTTTGTAACTATTTGCCGACGCCATGTTATTACTTGTCCATGTTTTTCTCCTTAAAATATGAGTGAATTCTACACCGGGAGGAGAATATGGATAAAGTAGTGCATTTCGAGATCCCCGCGGACGACATGGCACGGGCCAAGAAGTTCTACCAGGACATTTTCGGCTGGAAGCTGATCGATTATCCTCAGATGGACTACACCATCGTGCAGACCGTGGCCGTCGACAAGGACAATATGCCGTTGGAAACGGGCGTGATCAACGGCGGCATTACTAAAAGGATACCCACGGAAAAGAACCCGGTTATCATCATCGACGTCCCTTCCATCGACGACTACGCAAAGAAGATCGCTAAAGCCGGCGGTAAAGTGGTCGCCCCCAGGCAGGAAGTGATGGGGATGGGGCTTTACGCCCGCTTCGCCGATACCGAGGGCAACGTCATCGGCATCTGGGAAACTATAAAAAAATAGAGACCCGGCCGCTAGAGTCTGTCCAGCAGGGCGGTCATCCTTTGGCGCAGGCGCTCTGTAAGCGCAACCAGCCGTTTTTGGTCTTTCGCATCCAGGCTGTCCATGACCTGCCGGGCGCGCTCGTTGCCGCGGGCGAACCTCTGCTCGACGTGCTCCAGTCCCCGGGCGGTCAGCCGTACGGATGTTACGCGGCGGTCTTTAGTCGTGGAACCCCGGGCGATCAGCCCATCTTTTTCCAGGCCGTCGATGATCCTGGTAACGCTGTGCTTGGAGCGCAGCATGTCCCTGGCCAGCCGGGTCGGCGTGGACTCCCCGCCGTTGAGCACGATGAAGTAGAGGGCTGACCCCTGCAAGCGGCTGATGACGCGGTCTTCTTTCATGGTAATTTCCAGGTACCTGAGGAGCGTGTCCGCGAACTGCACGCAAAGCCAGAAGTCGGTCTCCCTGATCTTTTCGAGGGCGGCATTGACGTCCCGCGGCAGGGGAGCTTCAGACCTGGCGGCGCCGTTTTTTCTCTTTAACATGGCGGTCTTACCCCGAGGTCATCCCCCCGTCGATGGGCATCGCATGCCCGGTAATATAGGATGCCGCGTCCGAGCACAGCCACATGACGGCCTCGGCCATGTCTTCCGGCGTGGCTACCCGTTTTAAAGGGATCATCTCCATAAAATGTTGCCTTACGTCTGGCTCCGCCTCGGTCAGGTATTCGAATAAAAGCGTTCTTTCCGTAGGGCCGGGTAGTATCGTATTGACCCTTATGCCGGCAGCCGCGCCTTCGAGAGCTGCCACCCTGGTCAGCTGGATGATCCCGCTTTTGCTGGCGACGTACGCGCAGAAGCCCATGAGCGCTTTGAGCCCCGCTATCGACGCCGTGTTCACGATGACGCCGGATTTCTGCTTGAACATCTGCTTCATCTCGTATTTCAGGCAGAGAAAGACGCCCGTCAGGTTGGTGGCGATGGTACGGTCCCAGACATCCTCCGGGCAGTCGACGATGTTGACCACGGGCACCCGTTTACCATCGGGCCCGATGCCGGCGTTGTTGAACGCATAGTCGAGACGGCCGTACTTTTTTACGCAGCCCTCGACCATCGCCTGGACGTCCACCGATTTTCTAACGTCGCACTTAATAAATGTGGCCTCGCCGCCGGCGCTTTTGATGAGCCTCACGGTCTCCTCGCCGCCCTTGATGTTGGCGTCCGTGGCCACGACCACTTTAGCCCCTTCCCGCCCGAAAAACTGGGCGGTCACCCTGCCTATCCCCGAAGCCCCGCCCGTGACCAGCGCCACTCTGCCGTCGAACTTTTTCGCCATCGCAATCTCCTCTCTGCTTACGCTACGAAAATTTTGGTATCATAGTTAGATAGTATAACATTGATACTATTTATTTTTTACCGGAAATAGTGCTAGTATAAGGTGCGTGCGGGAATAATGTCAATGCAACGGTTAGTTGTTCATTCCCCGACCGCATAGTATGATATGATAACTGCCCGTTAAGGAGGCCTGAAGTGCTGCTGGAAAACAGGGTTGCGATAGTCACCGGGGGCGCCAAGGGAATGGGACGCGCCATAGCTTTAAAATTCGCCGCGGAAGGCTGCGACGTGGTCGTCAACGCCCTGCACATCGAGGGGGCGGCAAAGGTGGCCGGTGAGATCAAGGCGCTGGGCCGCAAGTCCATCGCCATTAAAGCCGATATCTCTAAAAGCGGCGAGGTCAACGCCATGGTGGCGCAGACAATTAAAAAATTCGGGAAGATCGATATCCTGGTGAATAACGCCGGAGGGGTGGGCGTTACCGGCGGCGACAGCGCCACCGCCACCGAGGCGGATTGGGACAAGATACTGGACGTTAACTTAAAGGGTCCGTTCCTCTGCTGTATGGCCGTGATACCCCATATGAAAAAACAGCGCTACGGTAAGATCATCAACCTTTCCTCGATGGGCGCGGTGCACCCGGCCGTCTCCGTGCTCCACTATCACTCCGCCAAGGCCGGCGTGCTGGGCCTGACCACCAACCTGGCCTTCGAGCTGGCGCCGTATAACATCTACGTCAACGCCATCGTCCCCGGTCCTATCGAGACGCCGTTCTGGGACTCTTTACAGCCGCCGGGGCCGGAGCGGGATGCCTTCTTCGCCGCGCTGGCTAAAAAAGAGGTGCCGCTGGGAAGGATGGGCAGGCCGGAGGACATCGCCGGACCGGCTTTATTCCTGGCTTCCGGTTTGTCCGATTATGTTACCGGGCAGGTCATCTACGCCGCCGGCGGCCAGCCGATCAACGCCCAGGCGGCCACGTTCCTATCGGCGCCCAAGGAGTAATTGCGATGAAGAAACCACGCGTCCTGAACAAGCGTATCGACGAAGATCTATTGATGAAAAAGCGCCGCGCCGCGCTGGATAAATGGCCCACCGGCAAAGAGGTGGACTTCGACGAAGCGGTCGCTTACCAGAAAAGCCTGCCGGATTCAAAAATCTGGTGGAAGGTGATGGTAAAGCTCCAGGAGGAAGGCCGCATGAGCGTTTTCCCCCGCGCCGGCACCCCCGTCCTGGAGCAGATGATTGAGCTCTGCCAGGGCCTGCGCGAGTCGGGCGTCGTCCTGATCCCCGTGACCACCGATAGCTATACCCGGCTCGGCCAGTTTGAGAAGGTCGAGGCGGCTCTAAAAGAGAGCGAACGCACGGGCAAACCCCTCCTGAACGGCTTTCCGATTATCAACCACGGCGTAAAAAAGACGCGCAAGCTCATCGAGAGCGTGGACGCCGCTTTCAGTCCGCGCGGCATCGGCAGCGATATCGCCATCGCCGCCGGCATGACCACCTTTGAAGGGTGCCTGCCATTTATCACCTGGGGCAGCTATGCCAAGCGAACGACCATGCCGGAGGTCGTACAGAAGTGGCAGGAGCTCAGCGGCACGGTCGGCTGGTACGCCGACAGGGGCGTTATCCTCTGTACCGACCTCCATGGCTGGCTGCCCGGCGCGCCTTTCCCGCTCTCGGTTAATATCGTCACCCTCGTTATCGAGGCGCTGACTGCCGCGGCGCAGGGGCAGAAAGCTATTTATCCGCTGGTGCACTGTATGGGCAACATGACGCAGGACATGGCCTGGATCCGCCTCGCCCCGCGCCTCATCCGCGAATACCTGGACAAATTTGACTATCAGGACTGCCGGATAGTCGGGGCGTGCCCCGCCCAGACACCTTTATTCCCCGTCGCCATGGACATGGGCGGCGCCTTCGCCTATCTCAGCTACGTGGCGATGGTCGGCGCGCTGGCGAAGACCAATGCCGTCGACCTGCGTACCATCGACGAGGGGGCGGGCGTGCCGACCAAAGAAACGCACAAGGTGAGTTACCGCGCTGCCAAGTGGATTTTCGACGTCGTCCGCGAGCAGAAAATCGAGATACAAATAAAAGATGTAGAAATCGAGGAGAAAATCACCGAGGCGGAGGTCAGGGCTATCCTGGATAAAATTCTCGACCTCGGCGACGGTGATATCGTCGACGGCACGATCAAAGCCGTCGAAGCCGGCGTGCTGGACTCGCCGTGGAGCCCTAATATAAACGTCAAGGACAAAGTCCTCGGTGTGCGGGATGCCCGCGGCGCCTGCCGCTACCTGGAGTTCGGTAATTTGCCCATTCCCAAACATATCATGGAGTTCCACCGGGAGAAAATCGCCGAACGGGAAAAGCTGGAAGGCAAGAAGGCCGATTATCATACCGCCGTCAGGGACCTCTGGGGACTCAGCAGGGGAAAAATCGTGGGCCTGCCGCC
>DAIQQC010000024.1:10781-15238 GCA_036787005.1 Dehalococcoidales bacterium
ACCGTCATCACCGGCACCGTGGGCATGGACGCCCACGTCATCGGCACCAAGGTCCTCTCCCGCGCCCTGCGCGACGCCGGCTTCAAGGTCGTCGAGCTGGGCATGCAGGTGTCCCCCGAGGAGTTCATCAGCGTGGCCCGGGAGACCCGCGCCGACGCCATCCTGATGACCTCGCTCTACGGCATGGCCGAGCTCGATCTGAAAGACTTTAACGAGAAGCGGCTGGAGGCCGGGCTGGGCGACGTGCTTCTGTACATCGGCGGGAACCTGGTCATCGGCCGCTCGGATCCTGCCGAAGTGGAGCAGAAGTTCAAGGCGCTGGGGTTCGACCGGGTCTATCCGCCGGAGACCGATACCGGGGCAGGCATCGCCGACCTCAAAAAGGATTTAGCGGCAAAAGGCAAAATGTAAAACATAATGTCTTTGCGAGCCCCGATGAAATCGGGGCGTGGCAATCTCAATCATTGGCATAAATGTATCTTGGGGATTGCCTTGGGCTTCGCCCTCGCAATGACAAGGGTGAATTTATGGATAACATCCGTCTTCTTATCGACTTCGGTTCCACTTACACCAAGGTTGTTGCCGTCGACCTCGCTACAATTGAGGTGGTCGCCGCCGCCCGCGTGCCTTCCACCGTTGACACCGATATTACCTTGGGACTTGAAGAAGCCCTGAAACAGATATCCGCGAAAGTCCGTATCACCGGCGTTGAGAAAAGAGAAGCCCTGGCCTGTTCCAGCGCCGCCGGCGGCCTGCGCATGGTCTGCGCCGGCTTTGTGCCGGAGCTTACTTCCAAGGCTGCCAACCTCGCCGCGCTTGGGGCGGGCGCTAAAGTGGTCGGTGGCTATTCTTATAAGCTGACGGAAGCTGAAGTCAAAGAAATAGAGTCGCTGGCGCCTGATATACTTTTGCTGGCCGGCGGCACTGACGGCGGTGACGAGCAGGTCATCATCCATAACGCGCGGCTTTTCTCCCGCTCCGGGTCCTCCATAAAAAATGTCATCGTCGCCGGCAACAAGTCCGCCCGGGACGCTTTACAAGATATCTTTAAAGACGGACCCAAGAACGTTATCTTTACCGGCAACGTCATGCCCGATATCGGCGTGCTGGACGTCGCCCCGTGCAATAAGGAGATCCGCGCCCTCTTTATGAAGAACATCATCGAGGCCAAGGGCATCGCTAAAGCCAGGTCCATCATCAAGGACGTTATCATGCCCACCCCCTCCGCCGTCCTGGAAGCCGCGAAGCTCATTGCCGGCGACTTCGGGGAGCTGGTTGTTATCGACCCCGGCGGTGCAACTACCGACGTCCACTCTATCGCTAAAGGCACCCCCGCCCGGCCCGACATCATCCTGCAAGGCCTGCCGGAGCCTTACGAGAAGCGGACCGTCGAGGGCGACCTGGGTCTGAAATATAACCTGGACCGGCTCCTGGAGCTGATCGGTGACAGGCCAACCCCGCCCGATTTTTCCGGTGTCGTCCAGAGGTTGCGCGAGGGTATTCTGCCCTGCACGGAGTCTGATTTCTCTTGTCACAGGTTACTCTCGCGCCTGATGGTGGAGGTCGCCATGGACCGTCATGCCGGGCGGATAGAGGTCGTTTACAGTCCCGCCGGAGAACGCCTGATTCAGCACGGCAAGGACCTGACCGGCGTAAAGAGCGTCATCGGCACCGGCGGCCCGATTATCTTTTCGGATGAACCGCGTGAAATACTTGAGGGTGCCCTCTTCCGCGAGGATAATCCTTTTGTTTTAAAGCCTAAAACTCCAAAATTTTATCTGGACAAACAGTACATTCTCTACGCTGTCGGCCTGCTCGCCCAGGTAGAGCCGGAGAAGGCTTTGTTACTTGCGAAAAAGTATCTCCGGCCAATATAGTCCGTCCTGTCATTCCGGCGGAAGCCGGAATCCAGAGGGGTGGGGGATAAGGGATGCCTTGATACTTGATAGTTGTCATTTGATACTTTAACATGACAATATGCTGAACCACCTGCGCGCTTTAGACCTTACCGACGACAAGGGGTTTCTCTGTGGCAAGATCCTGGCCGACCTCGGCGTTAACGTGATCAAGGTCGAGAAACCCGGCGGCGACACCTCCCGCGCTATCGGGCCGTTCTGGGGCGGTAAACCCGGCCCCGAGCGAAATATTTACTGGTTCGCCTATAACTCCAACAAGAAGAGTATCACGCTGGATATTGAAAAATCTCGCGGACGGGAGATCTTTGAGAAACTCGTATCTACCGCCGACTTCGTTCTTGAGTCTTACCCTCCCGGCTATCTGGATAAGCTCGGGCTGGGTTACGAATATTTCCATGAAACACATCCAAAGCTCATCTGGGCGTCTATCACGCCCTTCGGCGCTGACGGGCCATACCGAGATTTCCAGGATTCGGATATCGTCGTCATGGGCTTGAGCGGCACGCTCTACCAGACCGGTGAGGCCGACGGGCCTCCCGTCCATATCTCTATTCCCCAGGCCGCCTTGCACGCCGGCGCCGATGCCGCGGTAGGGTGCATGGTCGCGTATTACCACCGGGAAAACACCGGTCTCGGCCAGCACGTCGATGTCTCAATGCAGCAGTCGGCCGCCTGGTTCCAGGCCAACGCCATACCGACATTCGAGCTTAACGGGACTATCCTGAAGCGCGCCGGGGCTTTCCGCGCCGGCATGAGCTCCCAGGTTGCCCAGCGGCAGGTCTGGCCTTGCCGGGACGGCTATGTCTTTTTCAACGTTATCGGCGGCCGGACCGGCGCCAAGACCCTCAGCGCTCTGGTCGACTGGATGGACGAGGAAAAGCTGGCTACCGATTTCCTGCTTCATCTGGACTGGGACAATTTCGACATGTTTACCGCCACGCAGGACGTCATGGACAAAATATCGGGTCCCGTCGGGGAGTTTTTCCGGCGCCACACCCGTAAAGAACTTCTGGCGGGCGCGGTGCCGCGGGGGGTCTCTCTCGGGCCTCTGTCCAGCATGCAGGACCTCCTCGACGACGAGTGCCTTAATGCCCGCGGTTACTGGACGCGGCTAGAGCACCCGGAGCTTGGCGCCGGCATCACCTACCCTAAAGAATATATCAGGTCGTCGCTGATGGATTTCTCCACCCGGTCCCGCGCCCCTTTGGTCGGCGAGCATAACGCCGGGTTTTATAAAGAGATAGGACTTACCGATAAGAACCTTGGGTCATTGAAAAAAGACGGGATTATCTAGAATGAAAAAACGCGACGGCGTCTTCTCCGGACTTAAAATCCTGGCTTTCGCCTGGGCAGTGGTCGGCCCGCTGACCATGAAGTTCTTCGCCGACCACGGCGCTACCGTTATCCGCGTTGAGACCTCTAGCCGTCCCTGCACGATGCGCTCCTCCGCCCCTTATAAGGACAATAAACCCGGCCTTAACCGCGGCGGCTATTTCACCTACTATAACGCCAATATACTGAGCCTCGCCCTGAATATGAACCGCCCCAAAGCCGCCGCTATCGCCCGCCGGCTGGTCGCCTGGTCGGATGTCTTTTTTGAAAACTATACCCCCGGTGTCATTGAGAAGTGGGGCTTTGATTACGAAAGCCTGAAAAAAATAAAGCCGGATATCATCATGCTGCGGCAGAGCGGTTACGGTTCCTGGGGCCCGTATAAAAACCTGCCGGCTTTCGGCATGGTGCTGGGGCCCATCGCCGGCCTGCCCAACTTTATCGGCTGGCCCGCCAAGGAGCCGCTGCCGGTCGGCGTCTCGGCCTATACCGACTGTATTTCGCCGCGCTTTGCCGCCGCCGCGCTTATCGCCGCCCTCGACCACCGCAACAAGACCGGCGAAGGACAGCTCCTGGACCTCTCCCAGTTCGAGACAGCCATATCCTTCATCCTGCCCGGCCTGCTGGAATATGAGAGCACGGGTAAAGAGCCGGAACGCATCGGCAACTCCTCCCCGCAGGCCGCCCCGCACGGTGTCTACCGATGTAAAGGCGACGACCGCTGGTGTACCATCGCGGTATCCAGCGATGACGAATGGACGAATTTCTGCCATGCTATAGGCAAGCCTGAGCTAGTAAAAGACCCGCGTTTCGGCACCTTGGAAAACCGCCGGAAAAATGAGGATGAGCTTAACAAAATAGTAGGTAAATGGACGGTGAATTTCTCACCGGACGAGGTCATGGCGCGATTGCAGCAAGCCGGCGTGGCGGCGGGCGTGGTCGCTAACGCCGCCGATGTTTTGAACGACCCCCAGCTCCGGCAGCGCAATATTTTCTGGCCGATGCGCCACGCCGAAATGGGCGATTTTACCCACCTGGGGCAGAGCTTCCGGCTTTCGGAGACGCCTGCCCGGCCTTATTCCCCAGCCCCCCTCCTCGGCGAACATACGGAGGAAATCTGCACGGAAATGCTCGGCATGTCTGATGATGAGTTTGTTAGTTTGATGCAGGATGGAGTATTTGAATAGGGTATAATAATGTCATTGCGAG
>DAIQQC010000024.1:15338-21890 GCA_036787005.1 Dehalococcoidales bacterium
AGGAGGTAAACCATGTTAAAGTTTGAAAAATCCGGGGAATACAAAGACGTTATCTACGAGCGCAGCGGCTACGTCGCCCGCATCACGTTGAACGACCCCGACACCATGAACACCGGCGTCAAGGACTTCTGGAAAGCCCTGACCGTCGTGGAGGAAGCTGATGATGTAAAAGTCCTGATTATTAAAGGCGCCGGGCGCGCCCTGGCCGCCGGCGCCCCGCTACACGAGGTCGGCTTCGTCTACGGCTGGAAGGAGCCCAAGCCCGGCGAGAAAGCCCCCCGCACCCCCATCCGCCACCGGCTAAAATTCGATAGAAAGCTCTTTTACGAGTGCGCCCAGAAGCTCCTTTTTTTCCCCAAGATAACCATCGTCCAGGCGCACGGGTTCCTGCTCGGCGCGTCCATGGATATGTACATGCTGTGCGATTTTATCGTCGGCGCGGAGGATTGTAAATTCGGGGAGATCGAGGTGCGGCTCGGCATGCCCAACCTGACCATCACCCCTATTATGATCCTGCGCTGCGGGCTGACCAACGCCCTCGACCTCTGCCTGACCGGCCGCATGCTCAACGGCAAGGAGGCCGCGCGCATCGGCCTCATTAACCGCGCCGTCCCCGCCGCTAAGCTGGAAGAGGAGGTCAACCGCTATGCTGAAGGCTTCGCCAAGTTCCCGTTCGACGGCATTGCGATGGGCAAGGCTTCCAAGCAGGTCGTTTATGATATCATGGGTATCACCGGCGGCCTGACCAACCACTTTATGATGCACACCATGGGCACCAATATCCACTTCGAGGATGGTGATTTCAATTTCTTTAAAGCGCGGCGGGACATGGGCGTCCATGACGCCATTCACGCCCGCAACAAGTTCTACGAACAACTAGATAAATAACACTTTAATCATATTTCTTTATTGGTAGTATTGGTAGTATTGGTAGTATTGGTATTTATTAGTAGTATTGACATCCCCCGTAGGAGGCATTTATGGCTTCTCCCCTGCAAGGCATTAAGGTCCTCGATTTCTCTATCGCCGTGGCCGCCCCGTTCGGTGGCGCCATGCTGGCGGATATGGGCGCCGAGGTCGTTAAGGTGGAGCGCGTCCAGGGCGAGGCGCAGCGATTGGGACTTCCCGCCGGCATGGACGACTTTCTGGATACGGATACCTCCAATCTCCCCGATAAAGCCGACTGGATGGCGTTTAACCGCGGCAAAAAGGACCTGGCTATCGATATCCGTTCGCCAAAGGGACTGGAAATCGTCCTGAAACTGGCTAAAGATGCCGACGTTATTTTGCAGAGCTTCCGGCCCGGCGTGGCGGAGCGTCTCGGTATCGGCTATGATGCCATCTCCAAAATAAATCCCAGAGTTATTTACTGCTCCTTCTACGGCTACGGCGAGACCGGCCCTGTTGCCCACCGCGCCGGCGGCGATATGTGGAGCCAGGCAATGTCCGGAATCGTTAGCGTGATGGGCTACCCCGGCGGCGCCCCGCAGATGCTGCCCTTCCCCGCCTGCGACCACGTCGGCGGGATGCTGGTGGCCTATGCTGTCATGACCGCCCTCTTTGTGCGGGAGCGCACCGGCAACGGGCAGGCGTTGACGGTCAACAACCTCGACGCGGCACTTTATCTGCAGTTCTCCGGCCTCGCCGAATACCTGGCCGGCGGCCGGATGCCCTATAAAGAGGGCCGGAGTTACCAGCCCCCGCCCTTCGGCCCCTTCCGGGCTAAAGACGGCGACGTTTTAACTATCTTCGGCACCGGCTCCATGTGGCCGGCGTTCTGTAAGGTGGTGGGAGCGGAGCATCTTGCCGACGACCCCCGCTTCGCTACCGACGACGCCCGCCGCGAAAACCGCGAGGAAATCGGTCGACTCCTCGACGAAGCTTTCAGCAAAAAGACACGCACCGAGTGGGCTCAAATCTTCAGGGATGCTAAGATGCGCTGCGACCCCTGCCTTACTTACGAAGAGGTCGTTGCCCAACCCCAGCTTGCCACCAACGATATCATCACTACTGTAGAACACCCCACCCGCGGCAAGATAAAGATGCTGGGTCTCCCCGTAAAGCTGAAAAAGACCCCCGGCCGGCCGCAGGGCCCTTCGCCGTTATTGGGCCAGCATACGGAAGAAATATTACTTGCGCTGGGCTATAAATCTAAAGAAATCGTTGAAATGGAGAAGCAGGGGATAATAAAGACGTTAAAGAAATAAGAAGAGGGTTATCCCTCCAGCACTATCCTCGCGTCCACCGCCACAGCCGAATCTTTATATGCTATCACCGGATTCAGGTCTATCTCTTTGATCTCCGGCGTCTTGTCTACAAAATCCGACACCTTCATCAGGATATCTTCCAGCGCGTTGATGTCCGCCGGCTCCATACCCCGATAGCCCTTCAGCAGGCTGTACGCCTTGATTTCTTTGATCATCTCCGCCGCGTCCCGCCGCGCTATGGGGACAATCCGGAAGGACACATCCTTGAGCACTTCCACGAATATCCCCCCCAGCCCGAACATGATGACCGGCCCGAACTGGGCATCCTTGAACGTGCCGATGATGATCTCTATCCCCGGCCGCGCCATGCTTTCCACCGCCGCCCCTTCGATTTTCGCCCCGGGGAATTTCTCCCTGGCCGCTTTCATTATTTCGCCGTAGGCTTTTTCAACCTCGGTCTTGTTTTTCAGCCCCACCTTTACCCCGCCGGCGTCGGTCTTATGCACAATGTCCGGCGAGGCTATCTTTAGCACCACAGGAAACCCGATTTCCGCCGCTATTGCTGAAGCCTGTTTCCGGCTGGTCGCCAGCCTGGTTTCCACCACCGGCACGCCTATTTCTTTAAAGACCTGCTTGGCCTCGATTTCCGTAAGCAGCGTCCTGCCCTGGCTTTTCGCGTTGGTTATGATCTGGCTTTTTCGGCTCATTATCGACTCCCCTTCGCTTCCGGTGGCCAGAGGTCCCGCGCTACGTCGTCCAGCCCGAGCTCCAGCAGTTTTTCCCGGCTGGGTTTCGCAGTCACCCGGTCCCAGTCCATCGCCCCGAGGTTCCAGTAGACCTGCGCTTCGAGGTCGGCGGTAACGCCCGCCAGCGGCCCTTCCGTTTGCGGCGGCTGCCCGGTTATCCTCCCGTGTACTCTACGCTGGATGGGATTGTCCCCTTCCCGCAGATTGAAGGCATGCCGCATCACCTCGATGCGCTCGCCGCATTTTAATATCTCTTTCAGTGGCCGCTCCCAGCCCGTCACCGCCGCCAGGAATTCCGTAGCGTACTGCGCGCCGTTGACCATGGTGTTGATGTGCAGGCAGAGTCCCGCGGCGTTATCGACCAGCCAGCCGAAATGCGTCGGCCCGAAGCCGCCGGTGTGCCTCCCCGGCGCGGCATCCATCTTGTATTTGGCGGCCGTTGGCTGGCCGGCAAAGCCACGAAATTCGCCTTTGGGGTCGTGCAGGCCGAGCTCCTGCCCGCCGATATGCACCGCGTATTCTTCGGCGCCTTTGCCGATTCTCTCCGCGGCTTTTTTCACCCCGTCCGCCAGCACCTCCCCGAAGCCCTCGCGCCTCGCTATTTGTTCCAACATGGCTATCATCGCGCGGTGGTCGCCCCATTTCAGATCCATGCCGGTGTCTTTCTTCGTGATAATGCCGTGCTCGAAGCACTCCATCGCGAAGGCGATGACCGTCCCGGCGGAGATAGTATCGATGCCATACCAGTTGCAGATATGGGTGGCCATGGCGATGGCCTCGGCGTCCGTGCAAAGGCACATCGCCCCGAAGGCGGCCGCGGTCTCGTACTCCGGCCGCTTGGTGCCGGCAGGATATTTGTATTCGCCGGTGCCGTCCTTCAATCGACCGTGGCAGGCGACCGGGCAATGCCAGCAGCCGCTGCGGCTGACTACGCCGTCATTGAATTTTTCTTTGCTCAGCCCCGATACGTCGGGGAGCTCCGCCACGCCCACCCCGCCCCAGTTCTTGACCGGCGTGTCGCCGCTGTGGGCGGATGCATCGGTATGCGAGCACGTGCCGAAGTTGTGCAGCCCGTTGCGGGCCGGGCTCTTCATAATAATTTCCAGGTAGTCTTTTCTGAGTTTTTCTACCTCTTCGGGGTTGGCTAAGGCTACTCTACCTTCTCCCCGCACCGCCACCGCCTTTAGCTTTTTCGAGCCCATCACCGCCCCAAGGCCGGAGCGACCCGCCGCCGAACCTTTATGTGTGATGATGGCCGCGATGAGCGACTGCTTTTCGCCCGCCGGCCCGATAGCGATGACCCTGGTATCGCTGGAGGTTTCTCCCTTGATGGTGTCCTCGGTCTCGAAGGTGCTTTTGCCCCACAGGTGACGGGCGTCCCGCAGTTCCGCCTTGCCGTTATCGATATACAGGTAGACCGGCTCCGGCGAGATGCCGGTGAAAAAGACGCCGTCATAACCGGCGAACTTAAGATAAGGCCCGAACTCCGAGCCGCAGTTGGCGTCGCCCCATCCCCCCGTCAGCGGCGATTTTCCCACCACCACGTAACGGCAGCCGAGGGGAGCGGGGGTGCCGGTCAGCGGGCCGGTCATGACGCCTAGCATATTCTCCGGACCGAGCGCGTCGACCCCGCCTTTTTGCCGGCTGTATAGAATGCGCGCGCCTACGCCGTATCCCCCGATGAAGTCCCGGTAAAGATTTTCGCCGGGCGTCTCCTCGGTTATTTGTCCCCGTGACAGGTCCACGAACAGGAGCTTTCCCAGGTATCCTCCGGTCATTCTATCCGTTCTCCCTTGCGTATCAATTTCCCTGAGGAACTGGTAACCGGCCGAAGCCGTTTACCGATTTCATTATCCGTTTTTTAGGAGGTAGCGTCAAGGTTGTCGGCTTGTTTTGAAAATCGACACTGAGTGTGATATAAATGAGGGTGTTTAACACATCAGCCTCGGGACGGGAGGATAAAAGATGGAAAGATTCCGTGAGATATTGGAAAACCGGCACGAGTACGCGCACGACTGGAAAAAGCGGACTGGAGGCAGGATCGTCGGCTATTACGAGCCTTATATGCCGGAGGAGATCGTCTATGCCGCCGGCGCCCTGCCGGTAAGACTGTTGGGCCGGCACGAGCCCGATGATGTTACCGACCGCCAGATGTATGCCAACTGCGCCTGCTCGCGGGACATCCTCAACCAGTTCATCAAGGGCCGGTATGACTATATCAACGGCCTGGTCAACGCCGAGGGCTGCCAGTGGCTGCTCAACGCCTTCCAGACCACGTTGAACAACCAGCCGGAGCTTTTTAATCACTACGTTTTCGTGCCCGACTACGTTGACGGCAAGACCTCTAAAGACCTGATGCGCTCCGAATGCAGCGTCTTTAAAGACGCTATGGAGAAATGGGTCGGTAAACCTATTACCGACGCCGACCTCGACCGCGCCATTGACGTTTATAACGAGAACCGCCGCCTGATGCGCCAGGTCTATGAGCTGCGGCGGGCGGACAATCCGGTCATCCTTGGCTCCGAGGCCATGGAAATGGTGCTTGCCAGCCAGGTGATGGACAAGGCGGAGATGAACAAGCTGCTGAAAGAGGTCATCGCCGGTCTGGCGGAGAGACAGCCCCGTAAAGACACCGGCGTCCGCCTGATGCTTATCGGCAGCGAGACATCGGATGCGGCCCTGGAAAAAATGGTGGAAGAGCTCGGCGCCAACGTCGTTATCGACGAGCTCTGCACCGGCAGCTGCTACTTCTGGAATGAGGTCATTCCTCAGGCCGACCGCCTGATGGCCATTTCTTTACGCTACCTCGGCCGCCCCCATTGCGCCCTGAAGGACAATAACTGGCGCCGCCGTCCCTCTCATATCTACCAGCTCTACGAGGATTACCAGGCGCACGGCGTCATCATCGCCAAGCAGATTTACTGCCACCCCCACGGCACGGACAACCCGCTTATCTGGAAGGCCCTCCGCGAGCGCAACATTCCTTTCCATTTCCTTGAGCGCGATACAACTTTGCCTTATGAGGAGACCCGCCTCCGCCTGGAGGCATTTATCAATATGCTGAAGCCGGTGCTGGTGATGGAGACTAATAAGTAACAAGTATCAAGCGTCAAGTAACAAGGAACTATCAAATGGAAAATAATAAAGAAAAGTGGTTTGTTACTTACTCCTTAAATATTCCTTGATAATTGATACTTGCCAGTTGATATTTTTTTACCCGGAGGCAATATGGCTACGAAAACAAAATGGGAGACCCGCCCGCTGGAGGTCTGGAACAAGGCCAAAGAAATGCGGGCTAATTGGCAGAAATCAATCGATACCGCCTCCTCGGAGAGGGTGCTGCTCGCCCAGGGCAACGTCGGGTGGGCCATCGGCTTTCCCGCCCTGCGCGTCATCGAGGATAACCCCGTAGGTGCCATGATGGCCAACAAAAGCGACGAGTTCGCCCGCGCCGCCCGCCTCGCCGGGGAGATCATCGGCTGGGGCCGCGAGGTCTGCGGCTACCAGCTTAACTGCTGGGGCGCCATGTATCTGGGCCACCAGCAGGACGGCAGCCCGTTCCCGTTCCGCGATTTAGTCATTCCTTTTTCCGACCCCTG
>DAIQQC010000081.1:0-5082 GCA_036787005.1 Dehalococcoidales bacterium
GAGTGCCCGAACTCCGGCAGTTCATCGAGGAAAAGCACCCCCCGGTGGCTGAGACTTATCTCCCCCGGCCTGGGGAAATGTCCTCCGCCCACCAGCCCCGCGTTGGAGATGGTGTAGTGCGGCGACCTGAATGGTCTTTGCCTCACCAGCGGCGTGTCTGCCGGCAGCATCCCGCTGACGCTGTAGATCTTGGTGACCTCCAGCGCTTCCTCGTTGGTCATCGGCGGCAGTATCGAGGGCAGCGCCCGCGCCAGGAGGGTCTTGCCGCTGCCCGGCGGCCCGCACATGATCATGTTGTGCCCTCCGGCTGCTGCCACTTCCAGGGCGCGTTTGACGTGCTCCTGCCCCTTGATGTCCGCCAGGTCGGTATAGTTTATCATCGGCGCTGTCGCTGCCGCCCTGTCTTCCGGCTTGAACTCCGGCGTCGCTATGTCGCCCCGCAGGTAACTCATCAGTTGCGCTAACGAGGTCATCGGTATGATTTTGACGCCTTCTATCAGGGACGCCTCGCCGGCGTCCGCCTCCGGTACGATGACGGCAGGGATGCCTTCGTCGTGTGCCAGGGCGACCAGCGGCAGGACGCCGTTGGTGTGCCTCAGGCTCCCGTCCAGCGACAGCTCCCCGAGGAACATCGTGCCGTCGACTTCGCCGCTGAGCTGTTCTGAGCTCAACAAGATACCGACGGCTATCGGCAGGTCGTAGCCAGGCCCGGCTTTCTTGAGGTCGGCCGGCGCCAGGTTCACGATAATTCGCTTCATGGGAAACGTGCCGCCGGAGTTGCGTATCGCCGCGCGCACCCGCTCCTTGGCTTCCTGCACGGCGGCGTCCGGCAGCCCGACTATTGTAAAGGCGGGGAGCCCCCCGGAGATGTCCACTTCCACCTCGACCACCGCCCCGTCCAGCCCCACGATTGCCCCGCTGCGCACTTTAGCTAGCATTTCAGACGGATTATAGCTTAAACGCGGCCGGATGGCAAAATATAATGTCATTCTGAGGCGTCCCGATTCATCGGGACGACGTGAGAATCTATATAACTTCTTGCTTTATACCCGGATGTGGTTGTCACCATTTCTAGCTATAATCTGTTATAGTTTTGTAACTCTATTTGAGGCTAATATATAACTATTTAATGGTAAAAACCCCATAATTTTATCAGCAGGGACTTGAGGAGGACCTGATGCCTTACCGCGTAGAATACAAGGAAGGGTACCAGAACTCGAAAGGCGAGCCCGCGCCCTGGGTCATTATCAACGAGGACCGCAACGAGATCGTGGGCAGTTCCGCGACCCGCTCCATGGCCGAGGCCAGCGTCCGTGCGCGCCTTGCCGCCGAGCACGGCGGCTTTAGATCGGGGAGAAGGCCGCGGGCCAGGGCGGTGCGTTAGAGGGCTTGATCGTAGAGAATTGACCTGGATAAACGAGCAGGTGCGCGTTGTTTCTACCTTGTCCGGCCTTTAAGCCGCGAAGTACTATGCCGCCAGGACGACAATAATAAACGACAAGATCAATAGTACCATCGCTCCCCCGCATGCCAGTCCGGCGATCGCCATCCCTTTGCCCATGAGCTTGGGGTATTTGCGTAATTTGAATAGCGCCATTACCCCGGTAACGACGGCAATAATAGCTGTGTCCACGATGATAAAGTCTTCCGGGGGGTCGCCCCTGAAAATCACGACGGCGATAAAGAAAACGATGCTTAAGAACCCGAAGATCAGCGAGATGCCGGACAGGTTGCTTATCTGCCTGTAAGCTTTGGCATACTCTTGAATGAGTGACTCATCCATAGACCCATCCGCCGGCATTTATGTTTTTGTACAGTAAAAATTACCCTTTCGCCAGTAACTTTCTAATCTCCGTTGCGTACTCCTCGCTGTCTTTATCGCCCGTCACTACCTCTATCTCTCCGGCACTCTTTACTCCCACCCCCAGCTCCGCCGCCCTCTTGATCTGGTCCTGCTCGAAGATCTTGCCCCGGGTGACCTCCGGCGTTGTCCCCAGCAGTCGCAGAACGGCTACTCCGACCGCGTCTATCGCCACCCTGTCCGTTCCCGCCAATATCACGTTGGCTTTGACTCTCGTCCCTACGTGTGGTCCACCGTCTATGAACGCGTCCACCCCGTCGAGCACGATAAGGTCGGTCTTGTAGGCCGTGTTTATCTCCGCTATCATCTCTCTTTGGTACTTCGAGCTGTGCAGTTCGTTCATGTACGGGTAACCCCCGGAACTGGCCGGTCCCAGGCCCGGCGGCACCATGCCCACGGAAAGCTTTAGCGATAGCGTGAAATGCCCGCCGAACTGGTGCGTCTTTAGGCAGGGCGTCGTGACGATGCTTTCCGCCTCGCGGTAGATCCGCGGGAACAGGAAGCCGTCCTTCCAGTGGCTGTCCTTTGGCTTTACCAACATCCATCCTTCCGGCGGCATCGCCTGCAGGTCCAGTATCTCGAACCCCAGTTCTTTCGCCATGACGAAAATGCCCTTTTTCTCCATGTTGTCGTGCGTGGTCGGTCCCGGCCCGCTGCGCTCCGCCAGCGTTATCTTCCGCGCCCCCATCTCTTTGAGCGTCAGGACGAGTGACTTCAGCGTGTCGTTGTGTGTCGAGGCGGGCGCCGGGTCGGCGGTATTGAAGTTAGGCTTGAGGACCACGGCTTTGCCTTTTACCGGGTTTGTTTTTAACAAACCAATGGCTTTTTTGGTGCCCTCGGTCCTGTTGTCGGTGCGTACCAGGCTTATTTTCGTCATGGTCGTCTCCTCGATGGTTTCTTTATATAAAGCTTAGATTATTTTATCCTTTTCTGCACTTTCGCCCAGGATGGCGTTATGAGGAAGCTCTCCTCCATGTTGCCGACCATCCTCTTGAATTTGCTCATCGGCGCGGCGAACGTCAGGACGTCCGCGGGCACGAAAGGCCGAGCCGATACGTCGAACATGCCGATGACCGCCCGCGGCTTTTCCGATTTTGTTTCTAGATAAGGGTACTGCACGATGCTGGCGCAGCCGCTCCCGAACGGCGCTATCACCATGTTCTGCTCCGCTTCATCGAAGCTGGCTAGCGTGAAAAGACCAGCCAGCACGTCCGGCCTGGCGTAGAAGACGACCACCTCCGGGTTGTCTTTGGCTTCCAGCTTGTCCCATCTTTTGAAGACGATATATTTCGCCGGGGCTTTCGTCGCCGGAGCGTGCTTCTTCATGTACTCCTTGACCATCTCCGGTGTCTTTTTATATCTTTCGCCTTCCATCTTGCCCGGTATCCCGCACGATAAAAAGTATTCGAAGTTGGGCATGAGTTGCTCCGCGAATCCCAGGTATCTCTTGCCGCCGGGACAGCCCACCGCGTTAACGTCGTAGGCCATCGATGTGCCCCTCTGCACTTGTACCAGCCCCCCGATGATGCAGCTCGGCCCCGCCCCTGCTTTTACCGCCTCGGCGCGTCCTTCTTCATCGGTGTAATAGAAAGTGATCGGCAGGGGCGCATCATTGAAGTATTTTTTCCAGAGCGTTAAAAATTTGTCTTTAAATGCCTTATTCATCTTAAGTACCATCCTTATCCAGTTTGATACTGTAATAATACAGGTCGAAAGGCCCCTTTTTTTCTCGGCCGCTTCTGGTGAAACCGAGTTTTTCAAAAAGTCTCTGCGCCCGGTAGTTGGTGGCCAGGGTGTCCAGGAATCCTTCGGTATACCCCATGTCCGCCGCGCGCTTCATTAGTTCTCTCATGATCGCCTCTCCGTAGCCTTTACGCTGGCGGTCCGGGTGGATGCGCAGGCGCTTGAACTCGGCACATTGCGGCGTTCTTCGTTTGAAACCTCCCATGGCGACGACCTCGTCGCCTTCCAGCCCGACGATGAAATCACCGTTCTTTAGGTAAATTTCTTCGATGCTGTCGAAGTCGCTGTTGATATTCGGCATGTTAATGATTTCGTCGGGTAGGTCCATCTGCGCCAGCCCGGCCTCGTTCACTTCTTTGATAGTCGTATTGTCTTCCGGCTTATAACGTCGTATTTTCAACATATGCGTCAAATATTAAGCGGGCAGGCTTCGCGTTTTTCCGGTTCCGCCTGCCCGCTCTCGATCTCCGTAATTATCGCTTGGTGGGATTATTTCCGCCTACTATCGTCGAGTCGAAAGTGGGCGCGAACATGATGTGCCCGAACATGATGGGTTTGTCCACTCTTTTGAAGTTGAGAGGGCAGTGTGGCAGGTTCCCCGGCACGTAAACCCAGGTAGTGCTGGTGATGATGTGCGTCTCGGCGTCCTTGCCCTCCCCCATGGTAAACTCTACTTCCGCCCCGAATTCCTTGAAGTTCATCGGGTCCCCGCCGATAAAGTACAATATTTCGGCCACGGAGTGCCGGTGCCCGTTGGGTATCATTTGATACGGCCGGTAAATGGGACGCAGGACCTGTGTCAGCGGCTCGTCCCACCCTTTTTCTGTCATCGACTCCTTCTGCCCGATCCCGATATAAACCGGGGCATCAGGAGGCGTGCCCGGGTGGATTATTCCCCACGGCTCTTTTAAGAAATACTTGTCGAATTTTCCTTTTGCCATGTTTTTCCCCTTCTTTCAAGACTCTGGTATAAATAATATCACTTTCAGCCTTTCCGCCGTCAAGTCGGGCGTCAATTGAACATTTTGCGCATTTGCCCGATAATATAATGGTTCTATGAAAGCTGAACTGATTACCAGCGGTACCGAGCTTCTCCTCGGGGAAGTCGCCGATATCAATACTTCCTACATCGCCGGCCAGCTGGCCGCCCTGGGTATCGACCTCTATTATTGCTCGACGGTAGGGGACAACTTCGAGAGGTTTTCTTTAGTCCTGCGCCAGGCTTTAGGAAGGTCGGACCTGATTATCATTACCGGCGGTCTGGGCCCCACGCAGGGGGACATCACGCGCGAGGTTGTGGCGGCCCTGCTCGGAGAGCCGATGACGATCGACCCCGCTCTGAAAAAAGAGCTGACCGCTTTCTTCAAGGGGCGGGGCATTGAAATGCCTGAGAATAATCTGAAGCAGGCCACCCTTATCCCTTCCGCGGTGGCTTTACATAACGTCGCCGGCACCGCCCCCGGCTGGTGGGTGGAGAA
>DAIQQC010000081.1:5182-6845 GCA_036787005.1 Dehalococcoidales bacterium
GATATTATTGGGGGGTTGCTGCGGAGAAAAAAGCTGACCGTGGCCGTCGCCGAGACTTTTACCGGCGGCCTGCTGGCCGGCTCATTCTGTGCTCTCAAGACGCGCTTCAAGGGCGGTCTTGTCTTGCCCTCGAAAGCTGCCACCGGAGACTCGGCAATTGTCATGGCCCGGCAGGCCTGCCGCCAGTTTAAGGCCGATATCGGTATCGCCATCATCGGCCGCGGCCCCGCCGGTGCCCGACCGGGGAGGAATGCTTATATTGCTGTTGTCTCGGGCAGGAAGCGCGCCACCTCGGCCACCGGCTATCCCGGTAATCCTCAGCTGCTCGCCCGCCGGACGATCAACCATGCCCTGATTTTCCTCCGCGATTTTCTCAGGACTAATTTCTAATGCCTCGCCTCTCCTTTTTTGCTCTGGGAAGATTCCTACCCTCGTCGCCTTTAAAGTGATATACTCCTAAAGGGAGAGTTATTTATGATCTGGTTATCCGTTGTTCTTGGCGGTATCGTCGGGGGAGCGCTCGGTTGGCTTTTCGACCGCCTGACCAGGCGTCGAACCGCCGAGGCCGCACGGGACACAGCTCCACGCACCTGAGGCTGGCCGACGACAGGCATCGGTCCCTGGTCAGGGACGCTTTACGGGATCATCCTCGGGGTGATGGCGGGCGGACTTATCGCTAGTAATATCTAACGTTAGCTGGCGTTTCCCGTTTTGCTTGGTTATTGTATCTTGGTTATTTCTCAGAATGTGACTTTTGTATTTTGGTTCTTCTCTATGGGACCATATACTTAAAAAATAAGGTTCTTTGGAGGCAGCCATGTCCCGCAGATTATGGATTACCGCTATCGTTATCATTGTCGCCGTCGCGGCGACCATCTCCCTCTCGTTCGTCGCGCAGATCGAGCAGATACCTTTCCTCGCTGTCATCGTCCTGGTCTTGGTCGGGCTCGCGATCCTGGCCCTCCAGTACCTCGTCGTTAACCCCGCCCTCCTGGAAACGGCCAAGCAGGACGCTCGCAAGTACTGCGATGCCGGCCAGATTATCGATCCCGCTCTGAATAAGAAGCTCTGCGACCGCCTCTCCCGCGCCCCCAGCGACCCCGAAGCCGTCCGGTTGCAGGAAAAACTCAAGGAACTGCAGGAGAAAAAATAGCCGTCTGGAGGTGCCGTCATGGCTGAAAGGTCCAAGCCCATAGCGGTCGGGGAGACCGCACCGGACTTTGCTTTACGCGACCAGGATGCGAACAAGTTTACCTTTTCGGAGATGAAGGGCAAGCGGGTCCTGCTTTCTTTTCACCCGCTGGCATGGACGGGCTTCTGCACCCTGCAGATGCTCTCGATAGAGGTCAACTACGAAAACTTTACCGCCCTGAACGCTGTGCCGGTCGGGCTGAGCGTCGATTCGCTGCCCACCAAGGAGGCCTGGTCGAGGGACATGAAGCTCAAGGACCTTAAGATCCTCTCCGATTTCTGGCCGACCGGCGCGGTGGCCAGGTCTTACGGACTTTTCCGCGAAAAGCACGGCACCGCCCAGCGGGCCAACGTTATCGTCGACGAGGAGGGCAAGGTCGCCTGGGTCAAGGTCTATGAGGTCCTCTCCTTGCCTGATGTCAACGAAGTCCTCGCGGTGATTAAAAAGATGGCGACCAAATAGGTAATAAAA
>DAIQQC010000082.1:0-1502 GCA_036787005.1 Dehalococcoidales bacterium
AGGTTGGTAGAGCCGCCGACCGTCCGCCATTCCCGGTCGCCGTCAGAAGATGCGATAAGGACGCGCACCTGCGACTCCGTGCCGGTGCTCTCTTCAAGGATGCGCACTTTATAGTCGACCAGCTTGACCTTCTCCAGGGAAGGATAGAACTGCAGCAGGGCCTTGCGCAGGGCAAGGTCGAGGGCATTGACCGGGCCGTCGCCCTCGGCGGCGGTATGAATGATCTCCCCGGCGACCTTCACCTTGACCATGGCCTCGGAGATCATTTCGTCCTTCTCTTTACGCGTCGAAGGCCGGCGCTTCGACTCCACCACGACCATGAAGTCGACCAGCTCGAACGGGGGCACGTAATCCGGCCGGGCGCGGTGTAAAAGGAGCTCGAAGGACGCCTCGGCGTTATCGTACTGGAAGCCGCGGCTCTCCAGGTGCTTGACCCGCTCCAGCAGCTGCTTGACCTCTTTATCAGCCGAGGAAAGATCGATACCCAGCTCCTTAGCCTTGGTGATGATATTGCGCCTGCCGGACTGGTCGGAGACGACGGTCCGCTGCCGGTTGCCCACCCTGGCGGGGTCGATGTGCTGATAGGCATCGGGCCACTTATCGATGCCGTCCATGTGGTAGCCGGCCTTATGGCTGAAAGCGCTGGCGCCGACGTAAGGGGCATAAGGGTTGGGGGCAACGTTGGCCACCTCGCTGACATAGTGAGAAACGTCCGTCAGCATCGCGAGCTGCGCATCGGTAACGCAGTCGATGCCCATTTTAAGCTTAAGCGCGGGAATGATAGAGCAAAGGTCGGCGTTGCCGCAGCGCTCGCCCAGGCCGTTGATCGTGCCCTGTACCTGGGTTGCTCCGGCGGCCACCGCCGCGAGCGAGTTAGCCGCGGCAAGGCCATTATCGTTATGGCAGTGGATGCCCAACGGCGTTTTAACGACCCTGGCAGCGGCTTTTACGGCTTTAGTGATTTCGTCCGGCAGGGCACCGCCATTGGTATCACAGAGTACCAGGCAGGCGACGCCCGCATTGGATGCCACTTCCAGCGTTTTCAGAGAATATTCCGGGTTGTGCTTGAAGCCGTCGAAGTAATGCTCGACGTCCCAGAAAACGGTAATCCCTTTCGACCTCAAAAAGCGAATCGAGTCGGCAATCATCTTCAAGTTCTCTTCGAGGGTGGTCTTCAGGACGTTGAGAACGTGCAGGTCGGAACCCTTGCCGACGAGCGTGGCGTACCGCGCGCCCGACTGCAGCAGCACCGAGAGATAGGCGTCTTCTTCGGCTTTAACGTTCGCCCGGCGCGTGCTGCCGAAGACCGCGATCTTCGCGTTTTTCAGCTTCAGCTCACCGGCGCGCCGGTAGAACTCGGCGTCCTTGGGATTGGAGCCGGGCCAGCCGCCTTCGATGTAGCGGACGCCCAGCCCGTCCAGCTTGCGCGCGATATGCAGCTTGTCCACCACGGAAAAAGAAATCCCCTCGCTCTGCGCGCCGTCGCGCAAAGTGGTATCGTA
>DAIQQC010000082.1:1602-3243 GCA_036787005.1 Dehalococcoidales bacterium
TCGCCCATTTCCTTGGTCCCCACCTTGATTTTGCCCGCACTCATTATATCATAGGTGCGATAACCCTCATCCAGGACATCCTCGACGGCTTTCTCCACTGCCGCGGCCTCTTTCTCCAGGGCCAACGAATAGCGCAACATCATGGCGACACTGAGGATGGTGGCGATGGGATTAACTTCGTTCAGGCCGGCATGGCGCGGGGCGCTGCCGTGGATCGGTTCATACAGGCCGGATATCCTCATGCCCGTTTCAGGCACGCCGGCCAGGCTGGCCGAGGGCAGCATGCCCATCGAACCGGCCAGCATCGAAGCCTCGTCGGTCAGGATATCGCCGAAGGTGTTCTCGGTGACCAGCGTATCCAGGTATTTGGGGTTCTGGATAATGCGCATCGAGCAGGCGTCCACGAGCATGTGCTCTAAAGACACGTCCGGGTAATCTTTAGCGACCTCGATCGTGACCTGCCGCCACAAGCGGGACGACTCCAGCACATTGGCCTTGTCCACCGAGATGAGTTTTTTCCGGCGGCGCTTCGCCAGCTCGAAACCGACCCTGACGATGCGGGCGATCTCCTGCTCGGAATAAAGCATGGAGTCGACAGCCTTCCGCCCCGCGGCGGTCTGCCAGCGTTTCTTGGGTTTACCGAAATAAAGCCCGCCGGTGAGCTCGCGCACGAAAACGAAGTCGACGCCTTTAATCACTTCCGGCTTGAGATTCGTCGAGTCCACGAGCACGGGATAGACATGCACAGGTCGCAGGTTGGCAAAGAGCGCCAGTTTTTTCCGCAGCTCGAGCAGGCCATCCTCGGGGCGGACCTTAGCCAGGGGGTCGTCCCACCTGGGACCGCCCACCGCGCCGAGCAGGACGGCATCGGCTTTTTTACAAGCTTTTATCGTCGCAGCGGAGACGGCTGCACCCTCGGCGTCTATCGCCGCCCCGCCGACAAGGCGGTAATCCAGGCTGAACGTATGCCCGTATTTCCGGCCGACCGCCTGCAATACCTTAACGCCTTCGGCAACGACCTCCGGGCCGACGCCATCGCCGGGCAATACCACTAAACTAAACTTCACTTAAGTCCTCCTGGCCAATCTCTTTTTAGTGTATTCGATAAGTCCACCGGCGGAAATCAGCTCCGCCATGAAGCCGGGATAGGGCTTCGCGGTAAAGGTCATACCGTTGGTTAGATTCTTAATCCTGCCTTTTTCCAGGTCAACTTCAAGGACATCACCGGCCTTCGTATTTTCCACTGCCTCGGGACTTTCGAGCAGAGGCAGACCGATATCGATGGCGTTGCGGAAGAAGATGCGGGCGAAGGTGGCGGCGATAACACAGGAGACGCCGGCGGCCTTGATCGCCAGGGGGGCGTGCTCGCGCGAGGAGCCGCAGCCGAAGTTGGTCGTAGCCATAATGATGTCGCCGGGTTTGACCTTCTCCAGGAACGAGGCATCGATGTCTTCCATGCAGTGCGCGGCCAGCTGGGCGGGGTCGGAGACATTAAGGTAGCGGGCGGGAATAATGACGTCCGTATTGACATCGGCGCCGTATTTAAAGACTTTGCCTTTTAGTTTCATGTTTTTGACCTCTCTCCCTGTGGCTTTATTAAGGGACCTCACCCCCTCGGTCCCCCTCTCCTGTCCGCAGGAG
>DAIQQC010000082.1:3343-6626 GCA_036787005.1 Dehalococcoidales bacterium
GCCAGGTAGACCTCCGATTTCGTGCTGCCCATGCGGCCGACGAAGTTGCGGTTGGTGGTGGAAACGCAGCGCTCGCCTTCCGCAAGGACGCCCATATAACCGCCGAGGCACGGCCCGCAGGTGGGCGTGCTGACGACCGCCCCGGCCCTGATAAAGATCTCGATCAGACCTTCGGCCAAAGCGTCCAGGTAGATCTGCTGGGTGCCGGGGATGATGATGCACCGTACGCCCGCATGTACTTTATGCTTTTTCAATATCGACGCCGCCAGGCGCAGGTCCTCGATGCGGCCGTTGGTACAGCTCCCGATGACCGCCTGGTCGATAGCGACATCGCCTACTTTACTGACCGGCCGGGCATTGGCCGGGGAATGAGGCATGGACACCTGCGGCTCAATAGTCGAGACATCATATTCAATCACTTTAGCGTAGACAGCGTCCGGGTCAGGCTCGTAGACCAGATAATCACGCTTAGCTCTCGTCTTTATGTAAAGCCGTGTCTTATTATCGACGCGGAAGAGCCCGGCCTTGCCGCCGGCCTCGATGGCCATGTTCGCCATGGTGAAACGGCCGTCCATGGAAAGCCCGTCGATGGCCTCGCCGGTGAACTCCATCGCGGCGTATAAAGCGCCGTCGACGCCGATATTACCGATGGTATAGAGGATCAGGTCCTTGCCCCCTACCCATTTACCCAGTGCGCCGTGATAGACGAACTTGATAGACGGCGGGACTTTCATCCAGATATCTCCGGTAGCCATGGCGGCGGCAATATCGGTCGAGCCCATGCCGGTGGCGAAGGCCCCCACCGCGCCATAGGTGCAGGTATGGGAGTCCGCCCCGACAGCACAATCGCCGGGGAGGACCAGGCCAAGCTCGGGGATGAGGGCGTGTTCGATGCCCATCTGCCCGACGTCGAAGAACTTAATCCCGTACTCGCGGGAGAAATCGCGCATCAGCCGCACCTGCTCCGCGGAAAGGATGTCCTTGTTCGGCACAAAATGGTCGGCGACCATAACGATTTTCTCAGGGTCGAAGACTCTTTTGACGCCTAAACGCCGGAACTCCCGGATAGCGATGGGCGCGGTGATATCGTTGGACAGGACGAGATCGACGCGGGCATTGATAAACTCGCCGGGGGCGACCTCTTTCCTGCCGGCATGGGCGGCCAGTATTTTTTCTGCCAGGTTCACTTTATTTCTCCATCCATATTATTGACTTTATTTTTTCTGGTGAATGTGCGGGAGCAGGAGTATCACCAGCGACAACGCCGTGGCTACTCCCGAAACGATATATAGCCCGGCGCCGGCGGCCATACCGATACCCGCCACCGCCCAGATGGTAGCGGCTGAGGTCAGCCCTATCACGACGCCGCCGTCACGATGCAGGATAACCCCGGCTCCGATAAAGCCGATGCCGGTAGCGACACTGGCGGCGACACGGGCGGGGTCGGAGCCGGCAAAGCCGTAAACGGAAATCACGGTAAACAGGGCCGAGCCCAGGCAGATCAGCATGTTCGTCCTCAGCCCGGCCTCTTTGCCCGATCTCTCGCGCTGGAAACCGATAACCCCACCCAGGAAAGCCGCCAGCAGCAGGCGCAGCGCTATCTCGAGGTCCAGGTTCATTTCTCCACTCCGTTCTTGCGGGCATACAAAAGGCGGTTCAGGGCGTTAATGTAAGCCTTAGCGCTGGAAACGATGACGTCCGTGTCGGCGCCGCGCCCGGTATAGGTCACGCCGGCGCTCTCGATCCTGATCAACACCTCGCCGATGGCATCGATGCCCTCGGTGACCGACTTTACGGTGAACTCGGTCAGGGTATTAGGCTCGCCGACGCACAGGTTGATGGCTTTATAGACGGCATCCACCGGGCCGGTACCCAGCGCGGCGCCCTCGATATACTCGTTAGCGCCGGGCCGGAAAAGCCGGACGCCGGCCATGGGCAGGCCCTGGTCGCCGCTGGTCACCTGGAGGCGGTCAAGGTGGTACTCCTCGGAGACGGTGCGCCGCTCCTCGGCCACCAGCGACTCGATATCGCGGTCGGTGATGTTCTTCTTCTTGTCCGCCAGATCTTTGAAGGCGGCGAAGGCCTTGTTCAGGTCTTCCTCCCCCAGGGTATAGCCAAGCTCGGAGAGGCGCTGCTTGAAGGCATGACGCCCGGAGAGCTTGCCCAGCACCAGGCTGCTCGACGGGACGCCCACGGAATGCGGGTCGATAATCTCATAAGTAATCGGCATCTTGATGACGCCGTCCTGGTGGATACCCGACTCGTGGCTGAAGGCATTGGCCCCGACGATAGCCTTGTTGGGCTGGACCATAAAGCCGGTGAGGTCGGAAACAAGGCGGCTCGTCCGATATATTTGTTTCGTGTCGATGCCGGTCTCCAGGTCAAAGAGGTCACGCCGGGTATGGATAGTCATGACGATCTCTTCCAGCGAGGCATTGCCCGCCCTTTCACCGATGCCGTTGATAGTGCATTCCGCCTGCCGGGCGCCGCACCTGATGGCCTCCAGGGTGTTGGCCACGGCAAGGCCGAGGTCGTTATGGCAGTGGACACTGACCACGGCTTGAGAGATATTCTTCACGTTCTGGAAGATGCCGCGGATGAGGGCGCCAAACTCACCGGGGACGGCGTAGCCGACGGTGTCCGGGATATTCACCGTCGAGGCGCCCGCCTCAATGACCGCCTCCAGTATCTGGTAGAGATACTTCGGCTCGGTACGGCTGGCGTCCATCGGGGAGAACTCGATATCGGGGGTATAGCCTTTAGCCCGCGCCACGGAGTCGCAGGCCATTTTCATGACCTCTTCGCGGGTCTTCTTGAGCTGGTGGACGAGGTGGATATCGGAGGCCGAGAGGAAGATATGGATGCGCGGGCGCGCGGCTTCTTTCACCGCTTCCCAGGCGCGGTCGATGGCCTTAAAATTGGCGTGGGTCAGCGCGCAGACGGATGATTGTTTTATTTCTTTAGCGATAAGGTTGACGGACTCAAAGTCGCCAGGGCTGCTGGCGGGAAAGCCAGCCTCGATAACGTCAACGCCGAGCTTTTCCAGCTGACGGGCGATTTCCAGCTTTTCCTGAACGTTGAGAGTACCCCCCGCCGCCTGTTCCCCATCCCTTAACGTGGTATCAAAGATAATAACCCTGTCCATAGTATGTTCCTCCCTGGAGAATAATTCGAGACAAAACGCCGGTCCCCTCTCTAGCTAATCAGAGAGGGGCGGATAAGGATGAGGCTAATTCTCCGCGGATAAGAACATCTCTGGTACGACATGGTTGACTACATTATA
>DAIQQC010000083.1:0-6624 GCA_036787005.1 Dehalococcoidales bacterium
CCTCCTCGACCGCGGCCATGTAGTCCATATCGTCACGAACTCCCCCACCATCGGCTCTGAGCTCGGGCCATCTCAAGATTCTTATTTAGCACACCAGCGGCTGGCGCAGAAAGGCGCTACCTTCACGCCGGACTTCGCCGTCACCGAGATACAGGGCACGGCGGTCAAGGGCCTCAACTATTACAACAACGAGTGGCACACCTTCGAGGGTTACGACTCCGTGGTCTACGCGATGGGGAGCCGCGCCGAGGACTCGCTCTACAAAGCCCTGAAGGGCAAAGTCAAAGAGCTGTATAGAGTCGGCGACTGTGCGGCGCCGCGGAAGATCGACATGGCGATACTGGAGGGGGACAAGGTGGGGCGGATGATCTAGGTTAATTCTCCCTTGGTCCCTCCTTGCGAAGGAGGGAAAGACTCGCCGAGAACTAAGATATCTGGTTTTGAACTGTCATCCTCTCCCCTTCGCAAAGGGAGAGTTAGAGAGGGAATTAAGGAGTAACAATTAAAACCATCTGGGTTTTTACGGAGTCAAGCGGTGAAGCTGAAATCAGCAAGGTAAGCCTCGGGTTGCTAAACGAGGCCCGGGCGATAGCGGAAAAGACCGGCGGGGCGGTCACGGCTGTAGCCTGCGGAACCGATTACCGCGATTATTCTGAAATCCTGGGTAATTATGGTGTCAGCCGGATTTATTTTTTCAAAGACCCGCTGCTAAAATACTTCCCCACCGAGGCTTACGCGGCGGCTTTGCTCCCGCGAATCCGCGCTGAAAAACCCTGGCTCTTTATCATGGGAGACACGGCGGCCGGCCGGGAGCTTGCGCCCCGGCTGGCGGCCTTTTTAAACGCGGGGATCGTCACCGGCTGCGTCAAGATAGACCTGGCCGACCCTGAAAAGCCGGTATTTTACCGGCCAGTTTACGCCAGCCAGCTTTACCAGGAGGTCGTATTGCAGGTGGATCAGACCATGCTGGTCACCATGGACCCATCCGTCCTTGACGCAAAGCCTGGTGCCGCCGCGATCAACACAGAAACCCTGATCATCGAGCCTGAATTATCAGCTGAATTGGTAAAGGCCAGGCATCTGGAGTATTTACCGGCCGACTTCCGGAAAGTGGACGTAACTGATGCCCAGACCATCGTCGCGGCGGGGATGGGGGCTATCGAGCCCGACCTTTTCCCACTGGTTGAAGAGCTGGCCGCCCTGCTCGAAGGGGCCATCGGCACCACGCGGCCGGTGGTCGATACCGGCAGGATCCCCCGCGAGCGCCTGATCGGCCAGACGGGCAAGGTCGTGGGGCCGGACTTCTATTTAGCGTTAGGGGTTTCCGGCGCCAGCCATCACGTCGGCGGGATACAGGAATCGGGCAGGATCGTCGCCATCAACCGCGACCCGCAGGCGCCCATCTTTCAGAGCGCCGACGCCGGTGCCGTGGCCGACCTCCGCGCCGTGCTGCCGCTGCTCATTACCAGGATAAAGAAGGCCAAAGCCGATGGCGAAATCATTTGACGTTATTATCGTAGGGACCGGGCCGGCGGGCTCTATCGCCGCCCTGAAGCTGGCGCGCGCCGGTCGCAGCGTCGTGATGGTTGAGCGGGGCAAAAGCCCGGGTGCTAAGAACATGTTCGGCGGGCTGCTGCATAACACCCAGGTACTGAATGAACTCATCCCGGATTTTTCCGAAAGGGCGCCGCTGGAGCGTCACGTCTATAAAAAGGCTCTGGCTTTCCTGACGGAGGGGTCTGCCGTCTCGCTGACCTTTGAAAACGAGACCTTCGATAAGCCGCCCTATAACGGCTACACGGTATTCCGGCCGGCGTTCGACAGCTGGCTGGCGGGGGAAGCGGTCAAGGTGGGAGCCCTGCTTCTATGCGACTGCACCGCCGAAGACGTTATCAAAGAGGACGGGCGCATCGCCGGAGTGACCGTAAAAGGACGCGAGGGCGATCTCAGGGGTAAAATGGTCATCGCGGCCGACGGTGTCCTGTCTTTTATTGCCAAAAAAGCAGGCCTAAGGCAGGACTTTAGACCTTCAAATATGGGACTGGGCATCAAGCTGCTACTGGGCCTGCCGGAGGCGACGATCAACGAGCGCTTCGGCCTAGTGCGCGACCAGGCGGTAGACGTCAGCTTCCTGGGCGCGGCCGGGGCGATGCGGGGCGGTGGCTTTCTCTATACCCAGCGCGAGACCGTCGCTATCGGGCTGGTCGTCCACCTCGACTCGCTTAAAGAGTCGGGCAGGACGCCTTATGATATTTTAAACGCATTTTTGGAGCACCCATCCCTGAAAAAGCTTCTCAAGGGCGGCACACCGCTAGAATATTCCGCGCACCTGGTACTCGAGGGGGGCTATAAAGCCCTGCCGCGGCTATGCACGGACGGCCTGATGCTGGCGGGGGACGCCGCCGGCCTTTGCTATACCAACGGGATCAACCTCGAGGGGATCAACCTGGCGATGACCTCCGGGGCGCTGGCCGCCGATACGGCAGTAGAAGCCTTGAACGCCAACGACTTTTCCGCCCGTATGTTATCGCGCTACAAAAAGAGGCTGGAGCGGAGCTTCGTCATTAAAGACATGAAGACCTTTAAAAACGCCGCCGGCATGATGAGAACGGACCGGCTTTATACTACTTACCCGCGGATGCTCTCGGCGATCATGGAAAAGATGTACCGCACCGGCGGCGTGCCGCGCCCGAAGCTGCTAAGACTCGTCCGGAGAGAGGCGATGAAAGAGGCCGGACTAAAAAACTTAATCGCCGACGGTTTTAAAATAGGCAGGGCGCTGCTATGAACATCGAAAACCTGACACAGTTGACGCAGTACCAGGTCGACGACAAGCCGCATATCGTCGTAAAACAAGAGATCTGTAAGACCTGCGACCACCGCGCCTGCGTCAAGATGTGCCCGGCCAACTGCTATACCTTTAACGAGGAGATGCGGCTGCTGAGCATCGTCTACGAGACCTGCCTGGAGTGCGGCACGTGCTACGTGACGTGCGACAAGGGGGCTGTTGACTGGACCTATCCGCGCGGGGGATATGGCGTCAATTACAGGTTAACCTAGATATGGCTATGAAGATAATCGTCTGCCTGAAGGAAGTAATAGACCCGGCGCTGAATATCGACTTCGGCCTGACGAACAACGTGATTTTCCGGTCGGGGCTGCCGCTAAAGCTCAATCCCAGTGACGCCGCTGGCCTGAGTATAGCGCTGAACATCAAGAAAGAATCTAAAGACGCGGAAATCACCCTGGTCTCTATCGGCCCGGAGCGCGTGGAAAGCTACCTCAGGAACGGACTGGCGCTCGGGGCGGATAAAGCCGTGCGTATACGGGATGAGGACGTTAACGAGCTTTCTCCCCGGCAAAAAGCCAGGCTGCTAACCAGCGCGGTAAAGCTCCTCGGCGGCGATCTTGTTTTAACGGGTTACCGCAGCCTGGACACCGCCAGCGGGCAGGTCGGACCGCTCATGGCGGGCTGGCTCGACCGGCCCTGCGCCAGCGGGGTGGTTAGTATCGAGTTTGACGGGGGGCAGAATACATTAACCCTCATTAAAGATATCGGGAGGGGGGCGCGGGAAAAGATAAGCTGTCCCCTGCCGGCCGTCGTAACCTTCAAAGGGGATGAAAAACTCCCGTACGCCTCGCTGGACAAGGTCATCGAGAGTAAATACGCCGAGATAACCCGGCTGTCTCCCGCCGACCTCGCCGTTGCCGGGGCGGAGCTTATGTCCGGCCCAACTAAAATCACCGGCCTGGTTTTTCCGCACCCCGCCCTTCGTAGAGCGCCGCCGCTGGACAGCTCGCTGCCGGCGTTCGACCGGATACTCAAGCTGCTGGCGGGCGGCATCGCCAAACGTAAGGGCCTGGTGCTCGAAGGTAGCGGCGAGGAACTGGCCGAGCGGCTTTTCGAGCTCTTGAAAGCGGAGGGGGTCTTCCGACCGGCGGCCCATCGACAAGCTCAGGGTGAACGGCATAGGTGAAAGGCTTCGGTTTTTCGCTGGCGGCAGGCACTTATTTGCGGGAAGACCCCGACGGTTTTTTTCTCGTCTCGCGACAACCGGCGAGGCTACTCCGCGTCAACGAATCGCTTTTCTGCCTGCTGCGATACCTCCGCGACGGCGGCGGGCTGGCTGGTTTTGTTAAAGAAAATCCCGCCCACGACGAATCAGGACTGTTGACCGTCCTGCTGTCGCTGGCCGCCGGGGGATATTTGAAGCTGGAAAGAATCGCCGAGCTAGACCAATATCCGCGGGTCTCCATCATCGTACCGGTACGCGACCAGGCCGGCGACCTCGGCGAGTGCCTGGCTTCGCTGGCGGAGATGGACTACCCGGAAGAACGCCGCGAAACCATCGTGGTGGACGACGGTTCGAAAAAGGATATCTCGCGGGTATTAACCTCCGATAAATTCATTTTTATGCGTATCAAAAAATCCCGGGGCCCGGCGGCCGCCCGCAATGCCGGAGCTGAGAAAGCGGGTGGGGATATTTTAGCTTTCCTTGACGCCGACTGCATGGCCGGGGAAAAGTGGCTCAGGGAGACCGTCCCGTTCTTCAAGGCGAGCGAGGTCGGCGCGGTGGGCGGGCGCGTTGAAGGCTATTATAAAAGACGCTTCCTGGACAGGTATGAGGCGGCCTTTTCGTCGCTGAACATGGGAAATCGATTGATCCTCGAAGGCAGGTCAGGTTCAACGTTTTACATCCCTACCGCCAACCTGCTGGTCAGGCGCGACGTCTTTCAATCACTAGGGGGTTTCCGGGAGGAGATGAGAACCGGGGAGGATGTAGATTTCTGCTGGCGGCTCAGGGACTCCGGCCGGTCGCTCCTTTACGCCCCTTTCGGGGCGGTCGCCCACAAGCACCGGAACCGGCTGGACAGGATGCTGCCGCGCCGGTTTCAGTACGGCATGTCGGAAGCGCATCTTTACCGCGCCCACCGCGACAAGAAAAAGTCGCTATCAGTACCGGTTTTCAGCGGCCTGTCGCTGCTGGCAATAGTCCTCGCTATATTGCTTTTGAATCCCTACCCGCTGTGCGCCGTCCCCGTATTGTTCGGGCTCGGCCTCTGGCGCCGCGCGGCGGCGGTAAAGAAATATCGCCTGGGCATCGGCCAGGGCCGGCTGGCCGGCGCCGCCCTGAAGACCTTTTTCTCGTTCGCGTATTTTGTCTTTTTCCACCTGTCCAGGTATTACTTAATACTGTTTATTGGTTTCGGGGTATTGTGGTGTCCCTTGTGGATCCTGGGCGGTCTGGCACTGGTCTACGCATCGTCCGCAGACTACATTATCAAAAAGCCGGCACTGTTCTATCCCGTCTTTATATTTTTCTACCTGCTGGAGCAATTAGTCTACCAGATCGGTGTATTGTGGGGATGTCTAAAGAAGGGTTACTTCGGGTCGTACCTGGTTAAGCTCAGGATTACCTAGGCGCAGTACTGGATGTCGGCGTTGGGATAGACGGCCACTTTCGTTCCCGGACCGTGATTTTCTGCAAGCAGCTTCATCACCTGAGTCCAGTCGTGCACCATGACCACCTGCCCCGAATCCTCGATGTAGTTCCGGCTGGAAAGCTCGCGGTACTCGCTGAAAAGGATGAGCCGCTTCACGTTCGGCGGCGGCTTCATCCGGAGCTGGAGTTTCCCGCCGATCTCGTTGCCGAAGGGACCCATCAGGTAGTGCGTCATCTGGCCTTCGGGGGCGTTGGCGATAAGGACGACGTCGCCGCCCTCTTTACGCACGGAGGGGAAAGCGACGAGCAGGCCGGAGACGGCCTCGTTGGCCTTGGCGAAGGTGTTGGCGATAACAATATCGCAGTCTTCAGCCGAGGGCGTCAGGTAATGCTTTTGCGCGGCTTCCAGGGCGGCGGGGTATTCCAGGGCGGGCGCACCGGCGAACAGCGCTACCGTTTCCCCCCGCCCGTTAACGAGGGCGTCGATCTTCATGTCCAGCCCGGCGAGGTGTGCCGCCTCGTTGATGTCCCGCCGCCGGGGGTTGTCCTTCACGGCGCCCATGCCGGTTATCGAGTCCTTATACTCAAGCTCGCCGGTATCCGTACGCGAGACGTGCAGGGCGAGTATGGACTCATAGGCGGCGACACCGGGCAAGATAAGCTTGCCGCCGCCGCCGAATCCCGCCATGATGTGCGGGACGACCGAGCCGATGCCGATCTTGAGGTCGCATTTCATGACCTCAGCGTTGACGCAGAGCCTGACGCCGCGTTCAGTCGTGCCGGCGTAGACGCAGTTATCGAAGGGGGAATGGTTATAAACCGGGAAGCGCTTCAAGACGTCTTCACCCAGTTTTTTAGCGAAGTCGGAGCGGTCCATGGCGGCGTGGCAGCCGTTGGCGGCGATAAACCTGACCTGTTTATCCTCGATGCCGGCGGCGGCCAGTTCCACGAGTACGTGGGGGACGATCTCAGATACGCGGGTCACCCGCGCCATGTCGTCGAAGATAATGACGACTTCTTTCTTGCCGCGGGCGTACTCACCGAGTGGCGCCATACCGAGGGGCTGCGCTAAAGCCCGCTTCATTTCCGCCGGTTTCATTTTGGGTCGGGCGCATCCGGCGAAGCCGCAGACTTCTATCCGCCAGTCCGCCGGGAACGTGACATTCAGTTTTTTAAGGCC
>DAIQQC010000084.1:0-6573 GCA_036787005.1 Dehalococcoidales bacterium
CTTTTCCGCCGAGCTCGGCGGGCCGGTGCCGCGTAATTTCCAGATCGTCACCGAGCTGATCATCAACAACGCCCTGCGCCGGGCGGTAAAGAGCTACCCCGTGGAAGTCGCACTGGTGCGGGAGTTGCTCGACGCAGCCGCTAAATGGCAGATAACGGTCGACGCCGCCGGCGCCGTCTATGAACTGAAGCTCAACCTGGAAAAAATAGCGGCGGCGCTTCTTAAAAATCCCCCGGACTTCGCCCGACTCAAGAACCTCCTGGAGGCCGTCACGCTGGTGCGGGGCCTGCCTTTTGAGGTGGATTTGCGGAAGGCGCAGACGCTCTTTTGGGACATGATGACCGGAGTCTATCCTCAATTCAAACAGGATAAAGAATGGGCGGATGCTTTCGTTTCCCTGGGAAAGCAGCTTAATATCCGCGTGCCATGATCCTGCTCACCCCCTGACCCCCTCTCAATAATTCTGCCCTCTCTCCAAACCGGATATGACATTATTTAACTGGTTTAAGGTCTGGAGAGGGGGCAAGGGGGTGAGGTTAAATCAGGTAACAACAGGTTAGGAACGTTTCAAGAAAATCACCGCCAGCGGCGGTATCGTTAGCGTCAGGGAATAAGGTCGGCCGTGCCTGCCGGTGTTGGCAGCAGTTAACGGACCGGGATTGCCTTTACCGCTGCCGCCGTATTGCGCCGCGTCGCTGTTAAGAATTTCCATCCATGTCCCCGCCAGCGGCACCCCGATATCGTAGCTAAAACAGGTTTCCGGCGTAAAATTACAGACCACCAGGACAGCGTCGTCCGGCGCTTGCCCTTTACGCATAAAGCTGATGACACTGTGCCTGGCATCGGCGTTATCGATCCATTCAAAACCGGCGGGATCGAAATCGATTTGATGCAGCGCCGGCTGGTCGCGATATAGCCGGTTAAGGTCGGCCGTCCACTGCTGCAGGCCCTGGTGCGGCTGGTACTGGAGCAGGTGCCATTCCAGGCTCTTTTCGTGCGACCATTCGTCACGCTGCCCGAATTCCCCGCCCATGAACAGCAGCTTCTTCCCCGGCTGCGCGTACATGTATCCCAGGAGCAGCCGCAGGCCGGCGAATTTCTGCCAGTCGTCCCCGGGCATCTTGGACAGCAGCGAGGATTTGCCGTGGACGACCTCGTCATGGGAAAGGGGCAGGACGAAGTTCTCCGTGAAGGCGTAGACCATCCGGAAGGTGAGGTCGTTCTGATGGAAGCTCCGGTGCACGGGGTCACGCGTGATATAGACGAGGGTATCGTGCATCCAGCCCATGTCCCACTTCAGGCCGAAACCCAGCCCGCCGCTATAGGTCGGCCGCGACACCATCGGCCAGGCTGTCGATTCCTCGGCGATGGTCTGGACATCGGGGAACTCGCGGTAGACGGCCTCGTTGAGCTGCCTGAGGAAGTTTATCGCCTCCAGGTTTTCCCGCCCGCCGTATTTGTTCGGCCGCCACTCGCCCTCTTTCCGGCCGTAGTCGAGGTAGAGCATCGAGGCCACGGCGTCCACGCGCAGGCCGTCGGCATGGTATTTTTCGAGCCAGAAGATGGCGCTGCTTTTCAGGAAGCTCCGCACCTCGTTGCGACTGTAGTTGAAGAGACAGGTGTTCCAGTCGGGGTGGATGCCCTGGGCGGGGTCGGCGTGCTCGTAGAGGTGAGTGCCGTCGAAGACGGCCAGGGCATGTTCATCGTTGGGAAAGTGGGAAGGCACCCAGTCCAGGATAACACCGATATTATGCCGGTGCAGGTAATCGATAAGGTGCATGAAATCCTGCGGCGTCCCGTACCTGGCGGTAGGGGCGAAATAGCCGGTCGTCTGGTAGCCCCAGGAGCCGTAAAACGGGTGCTCCATGACCGGCAGGAGCTCGACGTGCGTGAAACCCATTTTGTTGACATAATCCGCCAGCTGCGGGGCTATTTCTTTATATGTCAGCCGCCGGTTGCCATCTTCCGGGACACGCCGCCACGAGCCGAGGTGTAACTCGTAGATGGACATTGGGGCATCGAGCCTGCTGCGCCCGCCCCGCGTTTTCATCCATTCCCCGTCGCCCCAGCTGTAGGCGAGGTCGCGGACTATCGACGCCGTTTTCGGCGGTGTCTCGGTAGAGAAGGCAAATGGATCGGCCTTCTCGACCGCATAATCGTTGTACTGCGAGACGATATAGTATTTGTAGACGCTCCCGGCGCCGATGCCCCGGATAAAACCCTCCCAAATGCCGGAGCTTTCTCTGGGACGCAAAGGGTGGCTCGACCTGTTCCAGCCGTTGAAATCCCCGATGACATGCACCGTGCGGGCGTTAGGCGCCCAGACTGCGAAGTATGTGCCGGCGGCGCCCTTGACGGAGAGCGGGTGCGCCCCCAGCTTGTCATAAAGCTGGTGGTGATTGCCCTCGTTAAAGAGGTAAATATCCGTCCCGGAGAGAAGCGAAACGCTATAGTCGACTCCCGCCGCCGGCTGATTATTCCTGCGCGGGGACATCGGCGGCGCTCGATTCGATTTTTTCTTTGGCCGGGGTGAGGTCGAGGAGGCGGAAGATATGGGCGGGGCAGGCGGTGGGATCGAGCTCTACATAGTTCCACTCGCCGCGCCAGCGGTATTCTTTATCGCTCAGGAGGTCGCGGACCTTATACGGCCTTTCGGTGTCGAAACCCCAGGATTTCAGCGGCACGTTGACCGTGCCCGACTGTGTGGCGTGGGGATCGAGGTTAACGACCGCCAATATAATATTGGTAAGGTCGTCGGTGTGTTTGCTGTAGGATATCAATTGCTCGTTACTGGTGGCGTTAAACCAGAGGTTCCGGTTACGCCGCAGAGCGGCGTTCTCACGCCGGATGCTGTTAATCTTGCCGATGAAATCCTTAAGGCTGTCCGGCCGCTCGATGTCCCAGCGCTTGATTTTGTATTTTTCCGAGTTCAGGTATTCTTCGCTGCCCGGCTCCCGCGGTGTATTTTCCATGAGCTCGAAGGCCGGCCCGTAGATACCGTAGCTGGCGCTGAGCGTGGCCGCCAGGACGAGCCGCGCCATGAAAGCCCCCCGCCCCCCTTTCTGCAAATACTCGTGCAGGATGTCCGGCGTATTGGGCCAGAAATTAGGCCGGTAAAAATCTTTGACCGGTGAATGCGTCAACTCGGTCAGGTACTCGGTGATGTCCTGCTTATGGTTGCGCCAGGTGAAGTAGGTGTACGATTGCGTGAATCCCAGTTTAGCGAGGTGGTACATTATCTTGGGCCGGGTGAAGGCCTCCGCCAGGAAAATCGCGTCCGGGTATTCTTTTTTCACCTCCGCCAGCAGCCACTCCCAGAACCGGAAGGGCTTGGTATGCGGGTTGTCCACGCGGAAGATGCGGATGCCCTGTTTAGCCCAGTAAATGACGATGCTTTTTAGCTCCTCCCACAGCCCCCGCCAGTCGTCCGTCCCGAAGTTAAACGGGTAGATGTCCTGGTATTTCTTCGGCGGATTTTCCGCGTACTGAATGGTGCCGTCCGGCCGCCGCAGGAACCAGTCCGGGTGCTCTTTAACGTAAGGGTGGTCCGGCGAGCACTGGAAGGCGATGTCCAGGGCGATCTCAATATTTAGTTTCTTTGCTTTAGCTATCAGCCTCTTGAAATCCTCGAGCGTACCCAGTTCGGGATTGATGTCTTTATGACCGCCCTCATCCGAGCCGATGGCCCACGGCGTGCCGGGATCGCCAGCTTTAGCCGCCAGCATATTATTCTTGCCTTTACGCCCGGTCCTGCCGATGGGGTGGATGGGCGGCAGGTAAAGCACGTCGAAGCCCATTTCCGCGATGTACGGCAGGCGCGCCTCGCAGTCTTTAAAAGTGCCGTGGTGACCGGCGATGGGGGAGGCGGAGCGTGGGAACATCTCGTACCAGGCGCCGTAGCCAGCCCTTTCGCGCTCCGCATTGATAGCTAACTCTTTGGGATAGGTTATGGCATAGCGTTCGTCATCGACCCATCCCCTGATGGTAAAAAGATATTTGCCGGTCTTGTCGGCGGTGAAAGAGCCCCGCCAGCGGTCGTTGCCGAGGTGCCGCATTGGTGTCTCGTCCCAGCCGGTCTTGTCCTGGTAGCGGTAAAGCAGCCGTGTGTTGAGCCTGTCATGCCCGTCGGCGTAAATATCGGCCTCGACGTCTATGATGTCGCCGGCGGTGCACTTGGCCGGGTAACGGCCGCCGTCGACCTCCGGGCTGACGCCCTCGATGATGACGCGGTAGCGGCCGTCGTTAATTTCCATGGGTCTGTTCCCGGTCAGGTCTTTGCCGCCGGCAGGTATAGTTTCTCGCAGTATTCTTTAACCATCCGCCGCGCCGAGAATACCGGCGCGATGGTGCTGATCGATTTTTTCATCATGGCCAGCCACTTTTGAGGCACTCCGGCCCGGTCGCGATCGTAGTAAAGCGGCACGACCTGTTTCTCCAGCAGGACGTAAAGCGATTCGGCATCGGCTTTGTCCTCGGCCTCCGGGCTGGTCTTGACCGTATCGTCACCGATGGTCCAGCCGTTGCCGTCGGCATAGCCCTCGTGCCACCAACCGTCCGGCACGCTCAGGTTGAGGACGCCGTTCAGGGCGGCTTTCATGCCGCTGGTGCCGGAGGCTTCCTGGAGGCGGCGCGGCGTATTGAGCCAGACGTCGACGCCCTGCACCAGGTACCTGGCCAGCCGGATGTCGTAGTCTTCCAGGAAGGCTATCCGTCCCTGGAAGACGCGGTCCCTAGCCATGGTATGCACCCGCTGGAGTAATATCTTCGAGGCGGTGTCCGCGGGGTGCGACTTCCCGGCGAAGATTATCTGCACCGGCCGCAGCGGGTCGTTGACGATTTTCTTTAATCTTTCGAGGTTTTTGAATAGCAGCGACGGGCGTTTATACTCGGTAAACCTCCTGACGAAGCCAATCGTTAAAGTGTCGGAGTCGAGCAGGGCGCCCATGGCCAGTATCTGCTGCGGCGAGGCCTCACCCCGCGCCCAGCGCAGTTGTGAACGCTCCTGGATGATGTGGAACAGCTTTCTCTTCAAAAGCAGGTGCAGTCCCCAGAGCTCCTCGTCCGGGATGCCGGCGATGCGCTGCCAGAGCGGTATGTCGTCCTGTTTATCCAGCCAGTCCCTCCCGAGGTATTTATCATAGAGCCGGCGCACCTCCAGCGAGACCCACGTGGGCAGGTGCACGCCGTTGGTGACATGGGTGATGGGCGCCTCGTCCTCGGGGCAGTCCCAGAGCGCGCACCACATGCGCCGTGCGACCTTCCCGTGGAGTCGACTTACCGCGTTGCAGTGGCCGGATGTCTTCAGGGAGAGGATGGTCATGTTAAAATGGCCGTCGGTGGTTTTACTGCGCCGTCCCAGGTCGAGAAAGGTATCCCGGTCGAGGCCCAGGGACGGCCAGTAATCCTCAAAATACTGAGATATGAGGTCGGTGGTGAAGATATCATGGCCGGCCGGGACGGGGGTATGTGTGGTGAAAATGGAGTTCTTTTGCACTCCCTCCAGGGCTTCGGCGAAGGTGCTGCCCTTGAATATTCTCTCCCTGATGCGCTCCAGCATCATGAAGGCGGTATGGCCTTCGTTGGCGTGCCAGACGGATGGCTGGATGCCCAGCGTCCGCAGGACGCGTACGCCACCGATGCCCAGCAGGATTTCCTGCTGTAGGCGGTTTTCGCGGTCGACCGTGTAGAGTCGACTCGACAGTTGGCGGTCCTGTGGGTCGTTCTCGTCCAGGCCAGTGTCGAGGAGATAAAGGTTCACCCGGCCCAGGTTGACCAGCCACACGCCGATGTGCAGTGTGTGGTTTTTCAGTTGGACTTCCGCGAGGCACCTCTGGCCTGTTGGCGACAGTATGGGACGCACCGGGGCTTTACTGAAGTCCAGCTGCTGGTAGACTTCTTCCTGCCAGCCGTCCGGGGAAATGCGCTGCCGGAAGTAGCCCTGGGGGTACATGAAACCCACCGCCACCAGGGGCAGCCCCAGATCGCTGGCCTCTTTACAGATATCGCCGGCCAGCACGCCCAGGCCGCCGGCATAGATGGGCAGCGAGTTGTGGATGGCGAACTCCATGGAAAAGTAGGCGATGGGCTTCTTGAAGGCGCCGGGGTGGTTGACGGTGTACCAGGAGCCGACGTCATTTTTCTCGCCATCGAAAGCGTTTACGGCCGCGTCGTACAGGGCTAAAAAGGCGGGGTCGGCGGCGGCGGCTTCCAGCGTTTCCTGGTTAATCTCGTAAAGCTGCTGGACGGGATTGTGCCCGCTCTCGCGCCAGAGCGCGTAGTCCAGCGTCCTGAAGACGTCCCGCCCCGCCGGATGCCAGCTCCACCAGAGACTGTTAGCCAGTTCGTAAAGTCTGCCGACGCGCTCCGGGATTTTGGTGTAGGCCAAATTTCTCCTTAGGTTATTCAAATAGATTATATTGTATTATTTTATATGATAACAGGAAATAAGTCACAATATGTAGCCAGAGGGAACAATAGCGAGAATTATGTGGGGTCACATTCTTGCTTTTTGTTCAGCACGGCCAACTACACGAGTACCAGCGGCAGTTTATAAGCCTATACGTCCAGCTACTT
>DAIQQC010000085.1:0-1565 GCA_036787005.1 Dehalococcoidales bacterium
TAAATAGTAGGCCGCCGCCAGGCCGGCTGGCCCGGAACCGATCACCGCCGCTTTTTTACCGCTGGGCGGGCGCCTTACGGCCGCGGCGGACTCATCATGCTCGGAGGCAAAGCGCTTGAGCTCACGTATCGAGACGGCCTGATTAACTTCACCCCGGCGGCAGACGTCCTCGCAGGGGCGGTCGCAGACATACCCTAGGACGGCGGGAAAGGGGACTTTCTCGCGTATCACCGCGGCCGCGGCGGCGTAGTCCTTTGCAGCGATGAAACGTAAATAGGCGGGCACGTCTATCTCCGCCGGGCAGGTGTAGCGGCAGGGCAACAGGGCAGCCTTCCTGTTCTTATCTTTAGTGAGTTCTGTCTTATCCATGATAGCGCCGCTCGGGCAGACCTCGGCGCAGGCGCCGCAGAAGCGGCAGTCCGATTCCGCCAGCGATCTTCCTTCAGCCGTCCCGATGTACCTGTCCCCGTCTTTCGTTTTTTCCACCAATATCCCCACCCCCCTCAGGTCTTTACAGGCCCTCACGCAGCGGGTGCACATGACGCATTTATTGGGGTCGATGGTAAAGAGGGGGTTGGAATCGTCCACGGCGAACAGGCGGGCCGGGCCTTTCGGCTTATATTCCTCTTCGCTGAGATACTGTTTGAGGGACTGGAGTTCGCAGTTGAGGTACTTCACGCAGGTACCACAGTCGGCAGGATGCCCTTCGAGGATCTTTTCCATGGCCTGGCGGCGCACCGCCACGAGCCTGTCCGACTTCGTTCTTACATCCAGGCCTACAGCGACAGGCGCCGTGCAGGAGACGACGAGGTCATCGCTGCCCTCTACCTCCACCACGCAAAGGAGGCAGTCGCCAGTAGAGGGGAGGTCGGGGTGATAGCAGAGGAAAGGGATATAGATACCGGCCGCGAGAGACGCCTCGAGGATGGTCTTCCCCGCGTCCGCTTCAATCGACCGGCCGTCGATAGTGAACCTGATCTTCTCCATTTTCAGAGCAGCCTGATCACCGCCGCGGCGTCGTCGAGCTTTTCCAGCTTGCCGACCAGATCGATCACTCTATCGATAGTCGCGGAGGACAGCGGCTTCAGCGAAGCTACGGCACATTCCCGGAATTTCCGCGTCACGTCACTAAAGTCCATCGGCCTTTCGGGGCTGCCCAGGCAGTGGGCCACTTCTTCCCGGTATTCCGCCCCGCCGCTCATTTTAATGATGACGCCGCCCGGCCCGACGCCGTGGCGGTCCATCTCCGGCACCAGTCTGCCGCTGACTTTTTGCGCCATATTCAGTATTTCCGGTCGCGTGATGGCCGCATCGGTAAAATCGTCGACGGTCACTTTGCCCCCGACGAGGGCCGTCGCCACCACCCAGGGGACGGAGAACTGGGCGTCGATAATCGTCCGCGGCCGACGCTTGACCTCCGGCGGCTGCGAGAGGTCGTAGACGGAGTGACCGCCGTAAGCGATAATTTCCTCGATTTTTTCAACATCTATTTTATGCCTGGATTTCAAAGCCAGGACGGCATCGACACAGGCGTGAATGAGGCCGCAGCAGGGATATGGCTTGTC
>DAIQQC010000085.1:1665-2943 GCA_036787005.1 Dehalococcoidales bacterium
GCCGCCTGGTGGCCGTCGTCATAATCCAGGGCGTGGATCATCGCGGCGTTGACCTGGGCGGCGCTGGGGGCAGGGCACTTTAGACCTTGGGCGATAATGGTGCTCTGCTTTGTACCTCCCCACTCTCTCACTATATCCACCAGCTCTTTAACGCCCGGTTTGGTCGAGCCGCCCAGCGCTGTAGCCAGGCTGTCCAGCACCTCTTTTTTCGCCGCCTCTACCGCGGCGGCAGGCAGGTCTTTATATTTTAGATTGACAAAATGGTTAACGAAATCAGTAATCGCGGTCATAGATTAACCCCCTCCCCTAGGTCACCCCGCCCCCAAGCGCGATGACTTCGCCGGTTACATAGTCCGATTGATCGGAGCACAGAAAATAAGTGAGGTCGGCGGCTTCTTCAGGGGTACCGAGGCGGCCCCAGGGAATGCGGGAGGCTAAAGGCGTCTGGTCTTTCTGACGCGCCTGTTCCCAGGTAATACCTTCGGACTCCGCCATTTTCTGAAAGGTCTCATCGCGGAGGTTGGTGACGATCATGCCCGGGTTGATGCCGTTGACGTTAATCTTGTATCTCGCCAGCTCCAGCGCCAGGCTCTTGGTAAGGCCGATGGTGCCCCACTTGGCGGCCCCGTAGGCGGCGCTGCCGGGTGTGCCGTGCGTCCCCGCCAGCGAGCAGTAAACGACGATCTTGCCGCCTTTGCCTCCGGCGATCATCACTTTGGCGGCGGCCTTGCAGACCAGGAACGCGCCGACGAGGTCGATATCGACAATCGACCGTATGTCCTTCTCCGAGAGGTCGACGACATTAACGCCAACCGGCCCCCTGATAGCGGCGGCATGCACCAGGATGTCAAGTCGACCGAACTTCTTCATGATCTTATCGATGGCGGCATCCACGTCCGGCCCGGAGACGATGTCGAGGGTGACGGCCAGCCCCTGCCGGCCCAGTGATTTAACTTCTTTAACGATCTCATCGAGACCACCCCAGCCTTCATCGCCGGGGAACATGCTCTTAGGCGCGGCGAACTTGTCCGCCACTACGACGTCCGCACCCTCTTTGGCCAGCCTCAGGGCCACGGCGTGCCCCATGCCCCTCTTGCTGGCAGACCCGGTTACCAGGGCGACCTTTCCCTTCAGGTTGCTCATATATCGCTCTCCTTTATAATTTCGCTAGCTCTACGGCGATATCGTCCAGCCCCAGCTCCTTCAGTTTTTTAACGCTGGGCCGGGCGGTCTTGAGATCCCAGTCCATCTCCCGGAGATATTCCTTAACGAGCGTGT
>DAIQQC010000085.1:3043-6486 GCA_036787005.1 Dehalococcoidales bacterium
CACATGCCGGAACACATCAGGAAGTGCTGGGAACAGACCCCGATCTTATGCGCCAGCCCCCGCCCGCTGAAAGAGCTTTTATCGTACTTGGGTAAGAGCTCCTGGCTCATTCCCTCCGAGCCCTGGGTATGACGCCCCGGGGTGGCGTTAGCGATATAGGTGGCCGGCCAGTGATAGCTGCCGATGGGGTTATGCCCGGGCACCTCCTGTCCCTGGATATGGATGGCGGATTTCGCGGCGCCTTTGCCGATCCTCCCGGCGGCTTTTTTCACGCCGTCGGCGATGACGTCCCCAAAGCCTTCGCGCTGCCCCATTTTTTCCAGCATAGCGACCAGCGCGCGGTGGTTTCCCCAGGTTATCTCAATACCGCCGGTGTCTTTCTTAGTAATCAGGCCGTTTTCATAGCACTCCATGGTAAAAGCCATGACGGCGCCGGCGGAAATCGTATCGATGCCGTAGCGATTGCAGAGGTCGTTGGCCATGAATATAGAATCGAGGTTATCATTAAGGCAGTTGGAGCCGAGCATGGCGATGGTCTCATACTCGGGGCGGTAAGTCCCCTCCGCCCATTTATATTCGCCCCGGCCGCCCTTCATGATAGCTTCGCAACCCACGGGGCAGCGGTAGCAGGCCACTTTTTTAAGTCGAAGCTCCTCGACCTTTTCCCAGCCGATCGGCCGGGCGTCCGGGAAATCATTCACAGCTACACCGCCGTAGTTCTTCACCGGGGAGTCGCCGCTTTCCACGGATTCCCGGGTGACGTGCGAGGTGCCGTATTTCGGGAGCCAGTCGGGCCCGCCGAGCTGTTTCAAATATTTAGCCCGGAGCTCTTTCAGCCCCGGTTCGTCGGCGACGGGCACCTTCATTTTGCCCCGGACGGCGACGGCTTTGAGCTTCTTTGAGCCCATGATGGCGCCGAGGCCAGAACGGCCGGCCGCCGAGCCCTTGTTGTGCATGATGCAGGACACGAGGGAAAGCTTTTCTCCAGCCTGACCGATGCAGGCGATGGAGATATCTTTGCCGAGTTCAGCCTTAAGGGCGTCATCGGTATCATAGCTGTCCAGGCCCCAGAGATGCCCGGCGTCCCTGAGCCCGGCTTTGCCGCTATCGATGAGCAGGTAGACCGGCCTGTCCGCGATGCCGGTGAAAAAGATGCCGTCGTAGCCGGAGAACTTCAGATAGGCGGCGAAGGTGCCCCCGGAGTTGGCGTCGCCCCAGCCTCCGGTCAGCGGGGATTTCCCGACCACGGTGTAGCGCGTCCCGGAGATGGCGTCGGTGCCGGTCAGCGGCCCCGTGATGAAGCCTAAAACACTCTCCGGACCCAGGGGGTCGACGCCAGCCTTCATCCGGCTGAAAAGAATCCGCGCCCCGATGCCGTACCCGCCAATGAAGTCGCGGCACATTTTTTCGTCTAAAGTCTCGTCTTCAAGTTTACGCGAGGATAGATCCACGTTGAGGATTTTCCCCATGTAACCCCTGGCCATGCTGCCTCCAATGGCGAAATATGCGCCCGGTATAAAGCTGCTATCCCGTATTATACATTATTGCCGAGACCGAATTAAAAATGAGTTGACCGGATCACAGCCTAGCGATGAGATTGCCACGTCGTCCAGATAAACTGGGACTCCTCGCAATGACAGGGGGGGGCATCAGGCGCCGGGGAATTTATCGCGGCTGTCCAGCATAATGGTCACCGGGCCGTCGTTGTGGATCTCCATCTGCATGTGCTGCTGGAAGCGGCCGGTGGCGACCTCCAGCCCGCTTTGACGCGCCAGCCCGACAGAATAGACGAAGAGCTTTTCCGCCAGGTCCGGCGGGGCGGCCTCTTCAAAACCGGGGCGGCGGCCGCGGCGGGTATCGGCCAGCAGGGTAAACTGGCTGACGAGCAGGAGCGCGCCGCGGACATCGATGGCGGAGAGGTTGAACTTACCGGCGGCGTCATTAAAAATGCGCAGGTTAACGACCTTGGCCATCAAATACTGCGCGTCATTTTCGGTATCGCCTTTAGCCACCCCGACAAGCACCACCAGCCCCGGCCCTATCCGCCCGACCTCTTCGCCGTCAACAGCGACCGAGGCCCGGCTGACCCGCTGCACCAGGGCTTTCACTTGGAGGCCTTGCCGGCCCCCGATTCACCCGGGCCCTTCGGCGACGGATTTTTCTCCGCAGGGCGGTGGTCGGTGACGTAAAAGCCGCTCCCCTTGAAGATGATGGGGTTGGAATGAAAAACGCGGCGGGCGGGCTCTTTACACTCAGGGCATTTAGCCTGCGGCTTGTCCTTAAAGCCCTGCTTCACCTCGAAACGGTGACCGCAGCGGCCGCACTCGTATTCATAAACAGGCATGGGAAAGCACCTCACGCGACGGGTCTACTACATATAATTTTACATCATAGGCCCGCACCAGACAAGCTGTCAGCGATAAAATAGGGGCGGCCCGGCGCGTTGCCGGACAGGCGGCGGTCTGCTATACTTATCTGTGCGCCCCCATCGTCTAGTGGACCAGGACATCGGCCTTTCAAGCCGGCAACACGGGTTCGAATCCCATTGGGGGCATTTCTATTTTACGCTACGAACGCCCGGGGGGCGAATGCAGGCTGGAATAGGTCGCCCGGGGGTTGCCCAGGCAGCCGGGGGGTGAGCGCAACTCAGGTGCCGGGGGGGATTCTTTCAATACCGCTTTTTCAGGCTTAACCTCTTCCGGCGCGGCTTTTTCCGGCAGGGCTTCCCGCGGCAGCAAGGCAGGTTTGTTGCTTTCCAGTTCGTCCCTGACCTGCAGTACCATCTCCGTCCGCTTTTCGAGGTCGGTAACGACCTTCTCCACCCCGGAGAACTCCTCCTCAGGCTTTACCCTGGCGAAAGTATGCGACATCCGGTGCAGGATCCGGTTCTGCTCGACGGCGCTGTCGTTGAGCGCCCGGGACGCATCGCTGAGTCCCCTGATGGCGGAGGTGTGGCTTTCCAGGTGGTGGGCATACTGCTGCATAGCGCCGGCGAAGAACTCAATCGCCTTTTCGGTGCCTTCAAACCGGCTGGAAAGCTCCTGGCTGGCGCGATGGGTTTCCTCGACGATGGGAGCGACAGACTCACGGTAGCGTCCCCGGAAAGCGGCGATCATCTCGTTGAGGTAAAGCAGCAAGGCCAGTACCACGATAATGGCGTAAGTGATGATGATAAGAGGCAGACCGGCGGAACGGACCTCGGCGATGATACCCGCCTGGAGATCCGGGGCAAAAGGCAGGAGACCCCAGGCGTAGAGGTAACCCGCCGCGCAGGCAAGGATGATAAAGACCAGCAGCAGCGCCCGTTTCATCGCTCTTTTTTGCCCTGCCCCGTTTGTTAGCCAGCCACGCCACCGTTATGGCGTGGTGAAGTTAAATTATGTAAATATAGTTACAGGTAACATCATTGTAAGGAAGTGGCAGGAGAATTTCAACCCCGGCGG
>DAIQQC010000086.1:0-2263 GCA_036787005.1 Dehalococcoidales bacterium
CCCCGAGGACAAGGTCTTCGAGCTCCACGGCAACATGAAGCGGGCTGTCTGCCTGGACTGCCGGAATCGATATCCCTTCGAGGAAATCAAAGCCAGGCTCGACGCCGGCGAAGACATCCCGGCCTGCCCGAACTGCGGCGGGACGCTAAAGCCGGACGTGGTGATGTTCGGGGAGCAGCTACCATACAAAACGCTCGAGGAGGCCGGCCGACGCTCCCGGGCCGCCGACGTGTTCATCGTGGTAGGCTCAACGCTGGTGGTCTATCCGGCGGCCTATATGCCGATGTACGCCGTGGAGTCCGGCGCCAGGCTGGTCATCATCAACCTTGGCGAGACACCCATGGACAGAGAAGCAACCGTGCTGGTCAGCGCGGGCGCCGGCGAAACCATGGCCGCTATCGTCGATAAAGTCAAAGGGAAAAGGGATATTTAGTCTCCCTTTGAACGACAGTGCCATTTGTACTATATTGTCAATCAACTTATTTTTTATAAAGTGAGAGGTTTTGAATATCAAAGACCTATGGCGACAGTTCATCAAGCTTATCCCGATTTTAGCTCTCATCTATATCCCGGGGGTCGTCTTCATTTCTTTACTTTACGTCGTCTATCGAACTACAGGAATATCTTTCGGCAATCATTTTATTGACGACGGTCTGGTATCAAATACAGGAATACTGTTTCTAGCTTCCACGGCGGCAGTATGCATTTTCGGTTATTTCTTCATCAAAAACCGAGAGCGAACTAACGCTAGTGCCAGGTTTTTACTATTTTTCGGCCTTTATACGACATTATTAACGATTGACGACTTTTTCATGATTCATGAAGCGATAGGCGATGCAATATCTGCCAATGCCTCCATCTCCGACAATGTCGGTGAAAACATAACTTTTGCTGTTTATATCCTGATATTCGCTTTTTTAACGTTCAAATACCGTAAAGCTATCTATCGTACGGAATATTTATTGTTTATTTTTGCCCTGATACTCCTAGGGTTTAGCATATTGCTGGAGTTTTTCAGTAATCACCTCCCTGATATCCCTATCTTCAAGGTAGAAGAAATCTATAAATTTTTAGGGATAATCACCTGGTTTGCCTATGGCATCAGAACTGCCTTTAAATTGGTAAATAACCCGGAACCGAGTGCGTAGATTCCCAATAAAAGCCATAAAAGGACTTCGGGAAACGAACGCGGAGCAGAGATATTGCGATCGAGCCTCCGCCACTTCGCAAGTACTATATCCAGAGTTTGATTTTGCTCATGCCCTTCAGGTACAATTAGTCGATAATATTCAGACCGGAGGTATGGAATGAACACCACCGATTTTCTTAACATCGCCGCCGCCATCTGCCCCGATAAGACCGCCATCGTCTTCGAGGATAAAAGATACACCTTCTCCCAGCTCAATGAACGCGTGAATCGTCTGGCCAATGGCCTGATAAGGCTGGGCGCTAAAAAGGACGTCGTAATCGCTTTCGTCCAGGTCAATTGTAACCAGTGCGTGGAGACCTATTTCGCCGTAGCCAAGGCGGGCGCTATATATTTGCCGTTAAATTTCCGCGCCAAGGAAAAAGAGCTCGCTTATATGCTTAACATGGCTGAGGCCAGCATTGTAATTGCCGGCGATCGTTACCTGCCCATTATTCAATCCATCCGTCCCGAGCTCCACCACCTGAAGCATGTCGTCTCTATCGAGACGAAACACCCTGATATACATTTTTACGAGGACATCATAAACAACTCTCCAGCCGAGGAAGTGGTAACCCCGATCGACGAAAAAGACACGACCATTCTCCTTTTCACCGCCGGCACCACCGGGTTCCCCAAGGGCGTGATGCTTTCTCATACCAGCTTCAGCACCTACGTCATGGAAAACGTTACGCCGCCCGACCCTGAGGCGGACGAGCGTAATATTCTCACCGTTCCCCTGTATCACGTGGCGGGTATTCAGGCGATGATGGCGGCTATTTACGGTGGCCGCATGCTGGTGATGGAACGGCAGTTCGAGCCGGAAGAGTGGATGACGCTGGTGGAGAGGGAGAAAGTCAACCGCGCCATGATGGTACCGACCATGCTCAAGCAGCTCCTCGACCACCCCAATTTTAAAAAGCACGACCTGAGCAGTCTGAGGGTGATAACCTATGGCGCCGCCCCGATGCCTCTGCCCGTCATCAGGAAGGCCCTGGAAGAGTTCCCCGGCGTAAGTTTTATCAACGCCTTCGGGCAGACCGAGACGGCCTCGACCATCACCGCGCTGGGACCGGA
>DAIQQC010000086.1:2363-6482 GCA_036787005.1 Dehalococcoidales bacterium
GGCTGGGTGCATACCGGCGATGTCGGCTACACCGATGAGGAAGGCTATTATTTCCTGGCGGGGCGCTCCAGCGACATCATTATCCGGGCGGGGGAAAATATCTCACCGGAAGAACTTGAGAACGTTATCCGCGAACATCCCAAGGTAGAAGATGTGGCCGTTATCGGCGTACCGGACGAGACCTGGGGCGAAGAGCCGCGTGCCGTGGTGATCCTCAAGAAGGGAATCGCTAAATCCAAAGAAGTGGAAAGCGAAATCATGGAGTACTGCCGCCAGAATTTAGCCAGCTTCAAACGCCCCCGCACCGTCGTCTTCGTCGACGAATTACCCCGCAATCCCCTGGGCAAGCTCATCAAGAAAGATATTAGAGCCTTGTACGGGAAGCCGTAGACCAGCTATTAGCGGTCAGCGATTAGCTGTTAGCCATATAATACTTTATCCCCCTCCCTTTTAGGGAGGGGGTTATAATAAAAAGGGGCTGCGCCCCTCTCTCTTTTACTTCCCTCCCCAGCCAAATAAACCTTTGTTTTCCATTGTTCCGCAGGCTGGAGGGGGCAAGGGGGTGAGGCTAAAAACCTTCCGAATGCAAGACTTCCCCCTATCTGTTATACTTTAGCGTATGGAATTTAACCTCACCGAAGAACAGAAGCTGCTTCAGTCCACCATGCGTGATTTCGCTGCATCGGAGCTGGAGCCGGCAGCCACGCGGATAGAAAAGACGGGCGAGTTTCCCACCGCCGAGGTCAGGAAGATGGCCGGCCTGGGGCTGTTCGGGCTAACGATACCGGAGAAATACGGCGGCAGCGGGCGCGGCAAAATGGACCTGTGTATAGCCGTCGAGGAGCTGGCCAGGGCTTCGGCCGCCATCGATAACTACCTGCGGGTCAGCCTGTCGCTGGCCATTGTGCCGATACTAGAGTTCGGCACGGAAGAACAGAAACGAAAATACCTGCCCCCCCATGCCAGCGGCGAAAAGATGGCGTGCTTCGCCCTCACCGAGGCCGGGGCGGGCAGCGACCCTTCCGGCATGCTGACCACCGCTGTCCGGCGGGCCGGCGGCTACGTCATCAACGGCAACAAGGTGTTCATCAGCATCGGCGACAAAGCGGAGATAGTGGTCGTTTTCGCGACTACCGATAAATCACTCAAAGGGCGCGGGATAACCGCCTTCGTCATGGGTAAAGACACCCCGGGGCTGACCGCAGGTAAACCCGAGGACAAAATGGGGCTGCACGGCTTCAGCTCCACCGAGCTCATCTTCCAGGACTGCCATATACCCGAAGCCAACAGAATCGGGAGGGAGGGGCAGGGGCTAAGGATAGCCCTGACGGCGCTGGACATCAGCCGGATAACGGTCGGCGCCGAAGCCGTGGGCATTTCCAGGGCGGCCTTCGAGACGGCGTTGAAGTACGCCAAAGAGCGCCAGCAGGGCGAGGGGCCGATAGCGAATTACCAGGCAATCCAGTGGATGCTGGCGGACATGGCGACACAGATCGACGCCGCACGGCTGCTAACCTACCGGGCGGCGTATCTCAGCGACCAGGGCAAGCCCTTCATGAAAGAGGCGGCGATGGCCAAGGTCTTCGCCTCCGAGGTGTCCTCGTTCGTGACTAACAAAGCCCTGCAGATACACGGCGGCTACGGGTACAGCAAGGACTACCCGCTGGAACGCTACCTCCGCGACGCCAAAATCACCGAAATTTACGAGGGAACGTCGGAAATCATGCGGCTGACCATCGCCCGCAGCCTTTTGCGTGATAATTAGCTACGCAAAACGTAAAAAATACGTTCAATCATCAAGTTGACAAGGCCATAGATTGAGAGTAAAATAAAAATACCATCGACCGTAATGGCGGTGAGTTAAGCGCAGCAACCTTAACAAACTAAGTCGCTTGGATCGGAAACGACCGAGACGGCAAACAGGAAACCTGGAATTTTGCCCTCCCGGACGCAATCCGAGGGGGCTTTTCTTTTAAGGGTGCGAAGATGAAAATAGGGTTTATCGGAGCCGGAACCGTAGGGACTGCCCTGGCTGTTCTCCTCAGCCAGAAAGGCTATGAGTTCATCGGCGCGTCCACGCGAAGGCCGACCAAAGCCGGCAGGATAGTCAGCAACCTGCACCTCCTCGAAAGCAACCAGCAAGCAGCCGATAAAGCCGACCTCGTATTTATCACCACCCCCGACGACGCCATCGCGAAGGTGGCCGCCGGGGTAAAATGGCATAAAGGACAGGGCGTCGTCCACTGCAGCGGGGCGGACTCTACCGATATCCTCGAACCAGCCCGCCAGGCCGGCGCAATGGTGGGCGGCTTTCACCCTCTCCAAACCTTCGCCGGGGTTAAACAAGCCATCGAAAACCTGCCGGGCTCCACGTTCGGCCTCGAGGCCGAGGATCCGCTCCTGGCCACGTTGAAGGACATGGCGACGGCGCTAGGCGGCAGTTGGATAAGGCTAAAATCCAAAGACAAAGCGGCCTACCACACGGCCGCCGTCTTCGCCAGCAACTACCTGGTCACGCTGGTAAAGATGTCCACCGACCTCTGGGGGACGTTCGGCGTGCCCGCCGACCAGGCGACCAAAGCCCTGCTACCCCTGATGCGCGGCACCCTGAACAACATCGAAAACATCGGCATACCGCAATGCCTCACCGGGCCGATCGCGCGCGGCGACACCGGCACCGTCAACAAGCACCTCAAGACACTCAAAGATAAAACCCCTTCATTACTCACTCCCTACCGGGAGCTCGGGCGGCAGACCGTGCCGATAGCCCTGGCCAAAGGGAGGATCAACGATAAACAGGCCAAAGAGATGGAAACGATTTTGAAGGCAAACTGAGGAATCTTGTTCAGGAGAAGCGCTAATGAGAACAATGCTGAAAAGTAAAATCCACCGGGCCAGGGTAACCGACGCCAACATCAACTACGAAGGCAGCATCAGCATCGACAGCAAGCTGATGGTGAAGGCGGACATCCTGCCCTACGAGCAGGTGCACGTGCTCAACGTCAACAACGGGGCCCGCTTCACCACCTACGCCATCGAAGGGGAAGCCGGGAGCGGCTGCATCTGCCTGAACGGCGCCGCCGCGCGCCTGGCCGTTAAGGGCGATATCGTCATTATTCTCAGCTACACAACAGTGCCCGAAGAACAAGTGAAGGACTTCAAACCAAAGATAGTGCACGTCAACGAGAAGAACGCCATCATTACCAAGCTGGACGAAAAAATCTTCGCGTGAGGTAAAGGTCATGCGGGTCACCATCCATCAAATCAAGGCCATGAAACAAAAGGGCGAGCGAATCGCGATGCTCACCGCCTACGATTACACCACCGCTAAGATCGTCGACGAGGCCGGCCTGCCCCTGATACTGGTCGGTGACAGCCTGGGGATGGTCGTGCTCGGCTATGACTCAACCATTCCCGTGACCCTGGAAGTAATGCTGCACCACACCAGGGCGGTGGTCAGAGGGACGAAAAACGCGCTGGTGGTGGGCGACATGCCCTTTATGACCTACCAGATCAGCACCGAAGAGGCGATACGTAACGCGGGGCGTTTCCTCCAGGAGACCGGCTGCCAGGCGGTCAAGCTCGAAGGGGGCGTCACCGTGGCTGACACAGTCAAGAGAATAGTCGATTGCGGCATACCGGTCATGGGGCATATCGGCCTGACACCGCAATCGATCAACCAGCTCGGGGGGTACAGGATACAGGGCAAGACGTCCGAGGCCGCCAAGCGCCTGCTGGAAGACGCGCAAGCACTGGACCGGGCCGGGGCTTTTGCCGTGGTGCTGGAGACGGTGCCTTCAGCGCTTGCCACCTTAATCTCCAGGAAGATAAGCATACCGACCATCGGCATCGGCGCCGGAGCCGGGTGCGACGGGCAGGTACAGGTCATCAACGACATCCTCGGCTCGTACACGGACTTCGTGCCCAAGCATGCCAAACAGTACGCCAAAATCGCCGGTATCATGGCCGCCGCCATTTCTCAGTACCGCAGCGAGGTCGAGGGCGGCCAGTTCCCTACCGAGGCGCAGAGCTTCCCGATGGACGAAGCGGTGCTGAAGGGACTGGAATGATGAAACAACATTGATTTAAGCGTCCCTGAGTCCCGCCAACGCCGGGACT
>DAIQQC010000149.1:0-1810 GCA_036787005.1 Dehalococcoidales bacterium
TCGTGTGCTCGACGGGGTCGCCGATAAGGGCGCAGAGTTGAGTGTTACCGGAAATCATACGTTTATCATCCCGTAAATTTTCTCCAAGTCTTCTACTGTTACCTGCCCGGCGGCGGACTCTCTTCCGGCTTCAATCGAAGCGTAAGTAAAATATCCGCCGACCAGCGGGCAGAGCACCCGGGATATCTGCCCCGCCTCCCCCATGGCGAAGGCGACCACTTTTTCCTTCGGAAATTCCGTAATGAGATGTAATACCGTCAGATTATCCGCTAAAGAGCGGGCGGTAGTCACTACTTTGCAGATATCGGCGCCGGCGTCTCTTTCACTTTCTATAATCTCTCTTAGTTTTTTCCGCGGTGGTGTTCCCTTAATATCATGATAAGAAACCAGGCAATGCCCCCGGCCTTTGACCTCGCTAACGACTCTCTTAACATCAGGCGCGGCAAGCTCGATATCAATAATAGATGCGCCGAGTTCAAGGCCACCCAAAAGCTCTTTGATCCTGGCCGGTTCGCTCCCTCCCCATTTTCCCCCCTCCTCCGCCCGGCGGTTGCAGGCTATCCAGGGCTTTTTCAAAAATCCTGCCACCTCCCGCCAGCCGCCGCCGATAAGGTCGATACGCACCTCGAATAGATCGACGAGCGGCGCTATGGTGTCGATAGAAGGCAGGTCAGCATCGATAATAGAGGCGCATATTTTAGGTCTAGCCCCGGCCATCCAGCACCTCCCTGACCAGGGCGGGGTCGACCCCGTCGCTGAGAAAGGCGTCCCCGATGGACTTCAGCAGGACGAAACGTATTTTGTCACCTTTGACCTTCTTGTCGTGGCGCATCGCTTCCATGACCGCTTCCATGTCCAGCGCGGGCATTGTTACCGGGAGGCCGGCGGCCGTAATGAGCTTTTCCAGTCGACCGACCTCATTTACAGCGAGTAAACCCATCCTGTTGGAGATCTTAGCAGCCGCCATCATGCCGATGGCCACCGCCTGCCCGTGCTTCAGTCCGAATCCGGAGACCGACTCAATGGCGTGCCCGACCGTGTGCCCGAAGTTCAAGAGCAGTCGCGGCCCTTTTTCTTCCCTTTCGTCCTTCGTGACGATTTCCGTCTTAATGCGTACGGCCCCGGATATGATTTTCTCCAGGACTTCAGGTTGAAGCTCCCTGGCTTTCTGGATATTTGTTTCCAGGAATTTGAACAGGCCCGCATCCCCGGCCGCGGCGGCTTTAATGACCTCAGCCAGACCGTTAGTTAATTCGTTCGCCGGGAGCGTCTTCAGGGTATCGATATCGGCAGCGACCATGACCGGCTGGTAAAACACGCCGACAAGGTTCTTGAGACGGCCGTAGTCCACCGCCGTCTTGCCGCCGATACTGCTGTCCACCATGGCGAGGAGGGTCGTCGGCACCTGCGCGAGCGGAAGCCCGCGCTTATAGGTCGCTGCCGCGAACCCGGCCAGGTCGCCGACAACACCGCCGCCCAGCGCCAGCACCGGCGTGGTCCTCTCCGCCAGGGCCTCCGTCAGCTTGTCGTAGAGCCCGGCGGCCGTTGCCAGGGACTTTTGTTCTTCTCCCGGCGGCACTTGCAGGAGCGTGACCGCGAAGCCGGCTACAACGAGACCGCGACTCACGGTATCAGCGTAGAGCCCCCCGATGGAAGTATCGGTGATAATGACCGCCCGGCCGGAATAACCCTTCTCCTTGAGCCGCAAACCCAGCCGTTCCAGCAGTCCCGCGCCGATGTGCACCTCGTAGCTTCTATCGCCGAGCTCAACGCCCACCTTTTTCATGATTGCATTTTACCGCGATACATA
>DAIQQC010000087.1:0-6439 GCA_036787005.1 Dehalococcoidales bacterium
CAACACCGGGGAACTGGCCGGCACCTACACCGTCGTCCTGAAGCTGAACGGGGCGGAGCGGGAAAGCAAAGACATCACGCTCCAACCGGGACAGAGCGTGACGGTGGCCTTCGACGTCAAGGGCAACGAGCCCGGCAACTATGACGTAACCGTAGCCAATCTCAACGGGGAATTCGAGAGCAAACTGTGGATCAACTGGTGGCTCTTTGCGGGATCCATCGCGATAATCATTTTGATAGGCTGGCTGATCTGGTATATAATACAAAGGAGAAAGCACCAGCAAACCCCGGCTTAAAATAACCTGACAAGGGAGTGTCGGCCTATGAAATCCATCAACGTGGTCGTCGTCACTCCCGCCTTCGACAGGACCCTGCCCACCGCCAACCAGGAAACCCTGCGGCAAATCGGCCTCGTCAGTCCCGAAATAAGCGTCAGCGACGCCTCGGCGCCGGCAGCCGCCGAGTTCCGGGGGGACAGCTCGGGGAAAGAACAGTTCGATGCCCTGCTGGCAAGAGCCGACGTCATTTACGGGCTCATCCCGCCCAAAGACCTCCTGACCAGGGCCCCGCGGCTCAAATGGATCCAGGTGACGTCCGCGGGGGTCGACCGTCTCCGGGACACCGACATCTGGCGGAGCGGGATAACGATAACCAACGCCAGCGGCATCCATGCCACGCCCATCGGCGAATTCATCTTGCAGTTCATACTGATGTTCGCCAAGGGGGCGCCGCGTTGCTTCGAGATGAAACAGAAAAGGGTGTGGCAGAGGTACCCGTCGACAGTAATACACGGCAAGACGCTGGGCATCATCGGGCTGGGGCATATCGGGAGGGAGGCGGCGCGTCTGGCTAAAGCCTTCGGGATGAGGGTCATCGCCACCAGGAGGTCGGCCAAAAAGGCGGGAACGGCCAGGTACGTAGACCTGTTATTGCCCGCCAGCGAGATGCCCTCGCTCTTAAAAGAGAGTGATTACGTAGCGATCTGCGTGCCGTTCACCGCGGAGACAAGGCACCTGATCGGGGAAAAAGAGCTCAGGATGATGAAGCCGACCGCTTACATTATCAACATCGCGCGGGGCGGCATCATCGACGAAGCGGCGCTGGTCAAAGCCTTAGACGAGAAACGAATCGCGGGGGCGGGGCTGGACGTCACCGAGAGAGAGCCGCTGCCCGCCGAGAGCCGGCTCTGGGACTTCCCCAACGTTATCCTGAGCCCGCACGTTTCCGGCGGCCAGGAAGATTATATGACGCGCGCCACGGAGCTTTTCTGCGACAACCTCAGGCGATACCTCGCCGGGAGGAAGCTAAGGAACGTCATCGACCGGAAAAAGGGTTATTAGTAGTCTTTATCTTCCATAACTCTCCCCCTTTTGACTCGTGTAATCAGCTGACGGTAAAATTGCTTTCAAGAATGGTAAATCCAGGCGACGCGCCAAACATCCTGAGTAAAGCCCGGGCTCTTTATGCGTTGGCGTATATTCTGGCCTTATTTATAGCCATTACTGTTGGCTACATGGTCCGAGAGCTGCATCCAATTCTTGTAGTATTTATCGCTGATATTGCCGGGACCCTGGTAATCTATACATTTAGTCGTTTATTCCACAATGCGAGCTTCTACGACGCATACTGGAGCATAGCGCCGATCGCTATTGCACTTTTCTGGCTTTTAGCTTCATATGATGGTGCGGTTACAGCCCGGCAGATAATTGTTATCATACTTGTGTTAATCTGGAGCTTGCGGCTGACATATAATTGGGCTCGTCAATGGCAAGGACTCAAGCACGAAGACTGGCGCTATCAAGACTTTAGACGGAAAGCCAGGAGGTGGTTCTGGCTGTTAGACCTGGTCGGGATAGAAATAATGCCAACGGTGATAGTTTTCCTGGGGTGTTTATCTCTCTATCCCGCGCTGGCCGCAGGAGAAAAACCATTCGGGATGCTCGACATTATCGCTATCATTATAACAGCAGGCGCGATTCTCATTGAAACAATCGCCGACGAGCAATTAAGGAAATTTATACGAAAAAGAACGCAGCCCGGGGAAATCATGACCGAAGGATTATGGGCTTATTCAAGACATCCTAACTACTTTGGCGAGGTAATATTCTGGTGGGGCCTGTTTTTCTTTGCCCTAGCGGCTGGTTACGATTACTGGTGGACGATCAGCGGGCCGGTGTCAATCACCATATTGTTTACATTCGTCAGTATTCCCCTCATGGAAAAGAGGAGCCTGAAAAGAAGACCGGGATACGGGGAGCTCAAGAAGAAAATCCCGGCACTCATTCCATGGTTTCCCAAGGGGATACAGGGATAAGTTACCTGATGTTTACGTTTACCGTCACGGTGTAAATGTCTTTATCCCCACCCGTCCACGGCTGGCTGTAGCTCATCCTGATGATAGCCAGGCCAGTGTCCGTGGTGTTGAAGACCCAGAGTTCCGTACCGCCAGCACCAACGAGTCCGGTGGCCGGCTCTTCGTAGTCATTTGATAACTCTACGATAACCTCAGGATGGACAATCTCGGTGACCACCCAGTTGTACCCGGTGGTGTGGTTCGAGCCGAGCCTGACCGTTACCGTGCCGGGATAAGTAGTCTCAACGAACTTGGTCACGTTTGCCTGGGCGGAAAAATCATCGAGGGTTATCTCCACTGTCCCGGTTTCAGGGGTGGGGGTTGGGCTGGCAGCTTTCTGCGAAGCGCAACCGGCGGCCAGCAAGGGCAGCAGCAGGAGGGAAACCAGAGTAAATAACGCGATCTTTTTCATATTACGCCTCACTACGGTTATTTTTCTTTTCTAATAATACAACGCATGTCAAGACCGGTGGTTAGGGCATCATCACAACAATTATCCATTGAATATTTGCATTGATAATGAAATACTCTATAATGAGACCAGTTCCTGGAAACGGCGAGGGTAAGGAAGGATGTAGCGATGGCAGACTATCCGGCGTTAAAGAAAAAGGTGAACGAGCTGGCCGCCAGGGAATGGGACAAAGAGGGCATCGAAGCCAGGGTGAAACAGTTCATGAAGACCGGGATACCACGCAAAAAGCTCGACCCCGAGGAGATGCTGGCCAATAAAGAAGGGATACTCGACCGGGTACAACTGCGGGCGGAGGAATACAACTTCATCTTCAAGAACTGCGCGCAAGGCACGGCGCTGGCCCTGATGGAGGAGCTCGGCCAGGGCAGCATGGAAATCATCAAAGCCCTGACACCTTTCCCCGGCATCGGCGGGACGGGAGAAATCTGCGGGGGCATCACCGGGAGCCTGATCAATTTCGGGCTGTACTTTGCCGGAGACAATCCGCTGGATTTCGAGCTCCAGGGCAAGACCATCCAGATATCCCAGAAGTTCATGGCGTATTTCGAAGACGCCGTGGGGCACCTTTATTGCTCGGATATCATCGAAGACCTCATCATCGGGCGCAAGCTGAATCCCGGGGAGAGCGCCGCCGCAATGGTTGAGTTTTCTCACGAAAAGGGCTTTGAGAAATGCGGGCTGCCGCCGGGACTGGGCGTCAGGCTGGCGGCCGGGTTCATCATCGACCGCATGCAGAAAAAGGCGTAGGAACAGACAATCATACATGTCCGGTACTATCTGGCAAGTTCTTACCTTCAGCGCGATATTTGTTTTCCTGGTCATAGCCGTATACCGCGTGTTTACCATCATCAGGATGCCGGTTCACCTCAGATGGGAGCTGGCCCCGATCCCGCATGAAAAAGGGAAAAACCGTTACGGCGGGTCTTACCTGGAGGAATACGAGTGGTGGCGCACACCGAGGCGGCGCTCACACATCGCCCCTATAATTTACATGCTCCGGGAGATATTCCTGATGAGGGGGGTCTGGAAAAACAACCGTCCTTTATGGCCTTTTTCGGTATTACTGCACTTCGGGGTCTACCTGTTCGTCATAACGGTCCTGCTCAATATGGCTTATGCACTGACGATCATGGCCGGCGTCCCCGCCGCAGCGCTCGATATTTTCCAGGATATAACCACGGCGCTGGCGCTGGCGGGATACCTAACCGGTGCACTCGGGGCAATATCGCTCATCCTGAAACGCCGGCTGGACAGCAACTACCGGCCGTTCACCACGCCAACTATGTATTTGAAGCTGGGCTTACTGGCGGCGATGTTCATCAGCGGTATCCTGGCGTGGTCCACAATCCCGGTTTATGCCTCCGCGACGGGCGGGTTCGCCAAAGACCTGCTCACGCTGGACGGCGGCATCAGGGCGGCGCCGGCTTTAGCGGCGCACATCATTATTTCACTCCTGTTTATCGTTTATCTACCCTTCACGGACATGCTCCACTTCATCACCAAGTATTTCACCTATCACGCCGTGCGCTGGAACGACAAGCCGGTGGATAAAAAAATGAACGAACAACTACGGGCGCTTCTTGACAAACCTGCCGGCTGGGCGGCGCCGCACGCGGGGCAAGGCAAAAGCTGGGCGGAAACAGTCGCCGGGAAAAAGGACGATGCCGAAAAGACTTAATCTGACCGATATCTCCAAAACGGGCGAGGGACAACTGACGGAGCCGGACGTCAACGAGCTTATGCCGCTGCCGCCGCCGTACGATAAATTCAAAGAGCCGGGGTTCAAAATACTGACCGAAGACCAGCGGGAGAGGCTGGTAAGCAACCTTGACGGCATTGTAGCACTGGCATTACCAAAACCAAAAAGTAAAGAAGAAGAAAAGAAGTACATCGAGCAGTTCGTCTCGGGACTAAAGAAGCTACTCAGCAGGGAGGACAACTGGACATTCCTGCAGCCGCTATTGCTCTCCCTGGACTACTGCGCGCGGTGCCAGACCTGCAGCGAAGCCTGCCACATCTACCTGGCCAGCGGCAGGAACGACCTCTACCGCCCTACTTTCCGCTCGGAGATATTCCGTCGCCTGGTCAACCGGTACGCCAGACACAAAGGCAGCCGGTTCGGCGGGAACGATATCGAGCTCAACTGGGAGACCGTAAGCCGGCTGTACGAACTCGCCTACCGCTGCAACCTGTGCCGGCGGTGCGCGCAGGCCTGCCCCATGAGTATCGATAACGCCCTCATCACGCGCGAGATACGCAAGCTGTTCAGCCAGGAGCTGGGATGGGCACCCCGGGAGCTCCATGAGAAAGGGACGGCGCTACAGCTGGAGGTCGGCTCCCCGACCGGCCTGAGGCCGGACGTGGTCAGAGACAACGTGCAATTCCTGGACGAAGAGTTCAGCGAGTCGACCGGCATCAAAATCACGACGCCCTGGGACAGGAAAGGCGCCGACATTTTAGTAATCCATAGCGCGGGAGACATCCTGTCGTTCCCGGAGAGCGTGATCGCTTTCACGATACTATGCAATGCCGCCGGCCTCAGCTGGACGCTGTCTTCAGAGGCGCCGGGGTACGAAGGCGTCAACTACGGCCTTTTCTACGACGACATACAGCTGGCGCGGATCGCCACCAGGCACGCGCAGATAGCCCGGAAGCTCGGGGTAAAGAAGATCGTCATGGGGGAATGCGGGCACGAGCACAAGGCACTGATGACGGTGGCCGACCGGCTGCTCACCGGCGACCTCAACATACCGCGGGAGAGCGCCATGACCTTTTTAGAGGAGATAGTTTTCAGCGGTAAAATCAAGTTCGACCCGGCGAAAAATAATTTTTCGGTAACGCTCCACGACCCCTGCAACATCGTCAGGAACCTGGGGATAGTCGAGCCGCAGCGGCGCATCCTGCGATACCTCTGCCCGGAGTTCCGGGAGATGACGCCGCACGGGGTGGACAACTATTGCTGCGGTGGCGGGGGCGGCCTGAGCGTGATGAACAACGTCAACTTCACCGACTGGAAGGTCCTGATAGCCGGGAGGATGAAATTCAAACAGGTACTCGAGGCCTTTGCCGACCGGCCGGGGCCGGAGGTAAAAAAGTATATCTGCGCCCCGTGCCTGAACTGCAAGCTCCAGTTCCGGGAGATACTGGAGCACTACGGGGCGAAAGAAAAGTCGGGGATAATCGTCGGGGGGCTGGCGGAACTGATCGTCAACGCCATGGTCGATATCAAAAAGCCTTTCATCAAGTGGGAGAGCTAGTGTATACTGGTGGTGATCCTACGAAGAAGGGGTGATACTTATGCCGAAGATGGAATTAGCCGGCAATACCTATGAAGTAGACGAACACGGTTTTTTACAGGAAACGGCCAAGTGGAACGAGGAAATAGCCAAGGCCTATGGATCAAAGGAAGGCTTTAACGAACTCACGGCCGACCACTGGACGGCCATCAATTATTTAAGGAACTACTATCTCCAGAACGGCATCTGCCCGATGATACGGCGGCTGGTCAAAGACACGGGATTCAGCCTGAAAAAGCTCTATGATCTCTTCCCGGAAGGCCCGGCGCAGTCGGCCTGCAAGTGGGCCGGCGTTCCCAAGCCAACGGGCTGCGTCTAA